>JBPCQW010000277.1:0-19152 GCA_050997715.1 Hassallia sp. | reverse complement strand
AACGGCGCAAAGGTATGCAAATTACCAAAAGCCAAGCCGATTAAAAACATGACTACAGCCGGGATTCTGACTCTGGGACTAATCAATATTCGCCATAATTGATTATCGTTGTTTTCACCTGGTTCACTAGTTTGGACTGGTGGATTAACGACTGGTAAGATACATAACGCTGCCAATCCACCTAATGCGGCTGCACAGACAAATAACGCCGTATAACCAGCCCCAGCTTGTAAATAACCGCCGATCGCAGGTCCAATAGCCAAGCCAATCGGAGTTACCAGACTCATGTAACCAATGACTTCACCGCGATTTGTTTCATCTGACAAGTCTGCTACCAGCGCTAAATAGCCAGTGGTAAAGGCAGCAATACTAATGCCGTGAAAGGCACGCAGCACCATCAATAGAGGAATCGATTTAACTACCAAAAAACCAAAAGGTGCGATCGCTGCGACCAGTGTACCAATGAGCAACACAATCTTACGACCTCGCCGATCCGCCGTCTTTCCCAACCAAGGACGAGATAGCAACAGTCCGATGGCGAAACTACCCATAACAATGCCAATTTGCTGCTTAGTTGCGCCCACATGCTCAACGTAGAGCGGTAGCGTTGGTAGTAACGAACCCATACTAGACCAGAATAATAAACCTGCTGTAAATAAAATCAGCAGGTTTCGCCGCAGTGGGGCATCAAATGTGCGAAATAGTTTCACGGTAGATGCAAATTAATGTTTAGTTTGTTTAAGCTTTCGGTGCTGTTGGCAATTCTAACGTTTTACGTAAAGTGGCGATCGCTTTTCTCTTGTTGGAAATGATCAAGTACGCTCTTCGTAGCCTACCGTAGGTATCGCTTCTGTTTGGTCAAAACGCTAAAATACAGAAAAATAAGGAGATATCATCATGACATTAAAACATTTAGCAATTGTTAAAGATGGGAAAATAGAATTACTTGATCCTGTATCTATTCCTGAAGGAACAAAAGTATTTATTATTCCTATTTATTTAGAAACCGATCCAGAAGAAAAAGACAATTGGGAACATTTTGCGTTGAAAAGCTTAAATCAATGTTATGCAAAAGATGAACCTGAATACACTCTAGAATCAATTCAAGAATATAATCACAATTATGAAAGAAGGTAATATTATTTTAACTCCTATTCCACAAGCAAACGGAGAAATAAAAACCTTATATTATTGATGGTGCGTTGCGAAGACGGCGACAACACACCTTATATAGCTATACCTTATTACGGCGGATTAACGCTTCTAATTGATTTGTTTGATCGTCAATTGATGTTATCGCCGGATTATTTGGATTAAATTTTATTAGGAGTTGCGATCGCTCTATTTTGAAATCTTCCATTTTTTCATATGCAGCATTCGATATCAGGTTTTTTACTACCCCTTTATCTACTTGCGGTTGTCTGTTAGCAAGTTTTTTATATAAGTCCGCAAGTTGAGCGTCATAATGCTGAATCATTGGGGCTTGAGGTTTTAACCTTGCTAAATTCAATGCTCGCTCGACTTCTATTTTGGCGATTGATTGTAAAATACGACCAGTTGTAATCTGCGGTTGTGTTAGAGATACTTCCATGTGCGATAATTCATTTTTAACTTTATCCAACATCTTTTGGTTTTCGGAATCCATAGGACCCGTTCCGAAAACCCCATCTAAATATTGCTGGAAAAGTTTTTCTGCTGCTTTGTAATCTGCGATCGCACTTTGTTTATTTCCTAAATCGCGGTACATATTCCCTCTAGAAAAATATGCTACAGCAAAATAGATGATGCATAAGTTAATAAGGAAGTTATAGAAAAAGCAAACTTCATAATTCAACCTCTTGCAAAAAAGTTTTGTGGTATATCAATTAACTTTACTTAACGCTTTTGCTGACGACCTCACGCACGCGATAAATTGGGCGTCCTTGGGATTCGTGGTAAGTACGCATTAGTAATTCTGCCAAAAGACCGAAGCAAAAAAGCTGCACCCCAGTTAATAATAAGAGAACCGCCAAAACTAGCAAAGGGCGATCGCCTATATCTTGATGAAAAGCTAATTTAACGAAAGTTAAGTAAATAGCGATCGCTCCACCGGCAAGCATGGAAATCAAACCCCACAGCCCAAAAACGTGCATCGGACGGGTGAGGAACTTTTTCATAAACAAAATAGTTAACAAATCCATCAACACCCGGAAAGTACGTGATAATCCATACTTACTCTGACCAAAGCGACGGGCATGATGGCGTACCGGAATTTCGGTAATTCTTGCCCCTTCAATATATGCCAAAGCTGGTAAAAATCGGTGCAATTCGCCATAAAGGTTCATATCTGCAACCAATTCGGCGCGATAAGCCTTCAGCGAACAACCATAATCATGAATATTCACACTAGTAGTCCGTCTAATCAGCCAGTTGGCAATTTTGGAAGGAAGTAACCGCTTCAAAGCACCATCTTGACGATTTTTTCGCCAACCGCTGACCAAATCGTAACCTTCTTCTAACTTTGCCAACAGCAACGGTATATCTACTGGATCGTTTTGTAAATCAGCATCTAAAGTGACAATTACTTTACCTAAAGCATGATTAAATCCGGCTGACATTGCTGCCGTTTGACCGTAATTGCGTCGCAAAATTACCGCTTTTAAATCGCTGCGTATTTGCGCTTCTTTTCTGAGAAACTCCGCACTTCCATCAGTCGAACCGTCATCTACACAAATTATTTCATAACTTAACTCACTTGCAGTTAAAGTGGAAGCGATCGCCTCCAACAAATGCGGTATACTTTCAACTTCGTTATATATCGGCACCACAACCGAAACATCAGGAACAACCGACGACATTGCCCCATTTTGTTCACTCATCCTTTGCGAAATCAACCCACCCCTCATATTCCTTAGCGTCCTTAGCGTCTTTGCGGTTCGTAACTCTTGACAACCCTGCCAGCACCTCGCAGCTGCTGATAATATGACTGACTAACTGCATCTCCCTGTTCCGTCAAACAGTCAATTGCAATACCATTTCGTCCCTTATCTTTGCCGGAACTATGGATGTAATAATTATCCGCCAAATAAAGTCCGACATGAGTCGCTTTTTGGGGAGTGCCAAAAAATACCAAATCACCAGCCTCTAGTTCGGCTGTACTAATTTGCCGAGTAAATTCTTCTTGCTGATAAGCGTCTCTAGGTATCCAAATACCCACCGAAGCAAAAGCCGCTTGCATCAACCCCGAACAATCATAATTTGGTGCTACGGTACCACCCCAGAGATAATAATTTGCTTGTTGCATCGCTTTTTGGGTAAAAACAATTACCTCTGCAAGCAGTTTTTTTATTTGAGATTGAGAAAATGCAGTAGCTTCATAAGGTACAGTAGCAGATTGTAATAAACTCAAATCTGTCGGTAATACCCATCCTGGATAGTCATCTTCACACAAACACACCTGTAGAGACGCGATTAATCGCGTCTCTACATTTGATGTTATCCGCAAATGTCGCCCAACTGCGGCTTGAGTTGCCAAGCGCGTACATTCAGGAGAATCATATAAGTTTAGGTCAGCAAGACACTGATACTCGTCAGATTTTAGATTAAAGGACATTCTTCAAAAACAATGATTTTTTTTAATCAAGACGAACAACTAGAAAATCTCTGCTTAGGCATTTTAGAGGCAACTTGGGCACAATTTCCTATTTTAGCCCGTAACCAAATTGCTCTAACTTGGATTGTCTACGATCCGCCGGTACTAGTAAATACTGGTGGTGCTTTAACTCCCAATGCTTTTTGGAACCATTCGGTACGTGGTTTTACTTATCGCGGTGTTGAACGAATTTATCCTGCGAGTGTGGTCAAGCTGTTTTACATGGTAGCGGTAAACGAATGGCTGGAAAAACAGATGCTTCAGACTTCCAAGGAATTGGAAAGAGCCACGCAAGATATGATAGTTGATTCTAGCAATGATGGTACCAGCTTAGTTATAGATATGCTGAGTGGAACCACTTCAGGACCAGAATTATCAGCAGGACCATTTGAAACTTGGAAGCATCAACGCAATATTGTTAACCGTTATCTCAAGTCTTTGCGTTGGGCAGAATTAGAGACGATAAACGTCTGTCAAAAAACTTGGGGTGATGGTCCTTATGGACGAGAACGGGCATTTTATGGAGAAATGCTGGAGAATCGCAATATGTTAACAACAAACGCCACTGCCAGATTATTGCATAGTATTGTCGGTGGAGTGGCAGTGTCAAGTGGGCGATCGCAAGCAATGATGGCTTTACTCAAACGCAGTCTCAACCCGAAAAATTTACCAACAGACGTTGAAGAAGACCAAATTACAGGCTTTTTAGGGAGTGGACTTCCCGAAAACGCCCAAATTTGGTCAAAAGCTGGTTGGACAAGTCAAGTCCGTCACGACGCAGCTTACATCGAGTTACAAGATTTGCGTCCCTATCTTTTAGTAGTATTTACTGAAGGCAAAGCACACGCAAAAAGCCGCGAAATTTTGCCTTTTGTTTCTCAACACTTTGCGGAAGCTATTAGTAGTTTGGGATAGAGCAGGAGTTAGACAGATTTAAACGCAAAGGAACGCTAAGGTAAGCGCAAAGCTACGCAGAGTCTTCCTTCAGATTTTAGTTATGAACTTATACAAAATTCCACGCATTTCATAACGAAATCTATAACAAACACTTTGCGTTACTCTGCGCTTACCTCAGCGTCCCTCTGGGTTTAAAATATTCTGCTTTTAGCACCTTCACATCCTACCCAATCTTGGAAAAACAAAAATTGTCACCCAAAATGTAAATATAGGCAAACAAATCAAATGAACTAATAAAACCGATGTTGCTACCCCCAGAACTTGCCCTTGAACTCCTATAAGTAAAGCAGCAGCAAATATGCCAGTAAATATGATATTCCACCGCAAGTCTAAATTAGGTTTGCCAATAGCTACTAACAACTGAGAAGCCGCATCTGCGAAAGGTCGAGAAATTGCCGATAAACAAATCATTATCAAAACGGGAATCGCAGGTACCCACTTTTGACCAAAAACAATTGGCACATAAAAAGGAGCCAAGCTAGCCTGTAATATAACAAAGGGAATAATAATATAGCTAATAGTTTTTAGGCTGCTAAAATAGCGTTTCTTAAATTCAAACCAATCAGAACGCACTGCACATAAATGAGGTAATATAGCTGAACTAACGGCGTTGATAATACTTAAGCTAATGCCTAAACCAGCATTAAAGCCAAAGAAGTATATACCCAGTTCTTTAATGCCGATGAAGCGTCCAACTATGAGATAATCTAAGTTATTTCTGAGAGTTTTGAGTAAACCAACACCGAGCAAGTTTTTACCAAAGCTGAAAATTTCTCCCCAGTGCTTGGTGGTGAATTTAGAGTGCGATCGCCAATCATGAAAATGGTAGTATATGATTAGCTCCAGCGGTGCTACCAAAAAGGCTGGCAGCACAAAAGACCACACACCCATCCCCGCAAGCGCTAATACAGCAGAAAATATACTCGCAAACGAGTTCTGTAAGCTGTCGGTAACAGCGATAATTTTTAAGCGATTTTCTCTTTGAATCAGAGTTTTTTGAATGGCAGAGATGGGCCAAATTAAATAAACAAGCCCTGATACAATAATTGGTAAAAGAATCTCATTATTTTTATAAAACCAAGAAATAGGAAAAGCGGCAAGACTTTGGATGAAAAATAAACTAATAAAAATTATCCAGTTTAACCAGTATGCAGAATTGCATAAAACCTCTAACTCTTTTTCTTCAGCTTGAATAATTTTTGCGCCAATACCGACATTGGTAAACGTCAAACTAAACTCTCGAACTGTCATCACAATTGCCCCTAAACCGTAGTCGTAAGGAGTTAAAAAACGAGCGATGATGACTACCAATCCTAAACGCAAGACTCTGTAGATAATTTCTGTTATACCTAGCCAGCTAAGATTGCGTAAAAACTGGCTAGACAGTTTTTCTTGGAGTCGATTAATTAATGAGTCAAGAAAATTCGGTTTCTGTAGATGCCGTTTATTAATGAATGTCATATTCTAATACATGAAGGCAGAGGCTATTATCCCAATCGTAGTGAGCGCTACCCTACGGGAAAGCTCCGCTAACAGCGCTCAGGCAAAAACTTTTAAGCGGCTCTATCCGCTTACTACAATATTAATGTTCAACGGTATTAGCAACTGTACCCAAAATAGAAACACGAGAAGATTTTAATTCTTCTAATGCTTGTTTCAAAGTAGGACGAAGTGCTTTACCTAATCCGGTGACTAACACAATTCCATCTACTTGTGAAAGTAAAACATTGGTATCGAGACGACCTAAAAGATGTGGTGTATCGTACACAACTAAGTCGTAATTTGTTTGCGACCTATCGATAAAAGTCTGCATTCTTAATGAAGACAAAAGCTTTGTGGGATTTGCAGGTGTTCTCCCAGCAGTCAAGATAAACAAATTATCGTCTGAAGGTGATTGTTGAATTACTTTGTTGATATCTATACCTTCAGAAAGTACTTCACTCAATCCCTGATTGTTTAATAAACCGAATCTCAGATGTATTTGCGGATGGCGTAAATCTCCATCTACTAATAATACTCGCGCTCCGGCTTCTGCCGCCATCTGTGCTAAATATGCTGCTACTGTGGTTTTCCCTTCAGAAGATGTAGCTGAAGTGATAGCAATTGAGCGAGTAGAAGCCTCCAATTTATAAGATTGAACTTTCGTATAAAATGAGCAAAATGCTTCTAGAAACTGAGCTGCTCTGTGTTGTACAGATTTAGCATGATTATCTAGTTCGCGTTCCGGATTGTGTTTTTTAGTTAACTGAACTACATCACCTGCACGCGCCAATTTTTTCAGTTCTTTATGGAAAGGAATTACCCCCAACAAAGGTAATTGAGTTGTCTGTTTTATCTCGTCACCGTCGTGATAAACATTTTCTAAATTATCGAGAACGAAAGCAACTAAAACGCCTAAAAGGATACCTGCAACTCCTCCCAAAAGTATGTTACTTGTACCGCTTGGTGAAACTGGCATTAATTGACCGGTTTTGTTACGTGGTAATGTGGCAGGCATAATAAGTTCCCAAGGAACTTCTTGTTGTGCAGCATCTACGCGCAATGCTTCTTGACGATTTAAAAGCTGATTCAACGTATCAGTAGCTGCTTGCAATTCTCGTTGCATATTAGCGTACTGACGTGAAAGTACTGGATATTCAAGAAGTTGTTCATTTAATTTAACTTGAGCCGCATTAGTAGCTTCCAAGCTAGCTTCGAGTGACTTAACTTGGTTAGTATTATTAGCCAGTTGTTGGATAAGTTCGCGGCGAATAGAATTTTGAAAACCGCCTACTTGCGATGAATTTAATTTGACATCGGGTGCGTTATTTCCTAATGTTAATTGTGCTTCTTGATTCAATAAAGGTAACAGCTTTTCTCGTTGTTCGCGTAAAAGCCTGATTGTCGGACTTTCATCTTTAAAACGAACTGATTCTATAGCAATCTTAGCTTCTATGTCGCGGATGCGATTGAGTATCTGTTGATATTGAGGTGATTCACTCAAAGCCGAAGCTGCGATCGCTTCATTTTGTGGCATTCCCAACTGACCTTGTAATGAAACAAATAATGACTTTGCCTCAGCCAATTTTTTCTCAGTTTCTAACTTTGTCGCTTGCAGTTCATCACGTCTTTTTAACAGTTGTTCCCCTTGTAGCTGCGGGTTAAACAAGTCATGCTGCTGCTGAAAAAATTGTAATTGACCTTGCAGCGCATTTACCCGATACCGCAATTTTGGTAACTGTTCATCAACAAATTTGATTCCCTGACGTAAATTCGTCTGCTGTTGTTCTTGACTATACTTTCGATAAGCTTGCGATATCCGATCCAAGACAATCTGAATTTTTTGCGGATCGGAGTCACGATAACGAACCTCAATAATTCGAGATTCATCTTTACCTTTTGCCATCCGGTTAACATACAGCGTACCTTCTCGTCCGCTAGCTAGTTTACCAGATACATCATTACCAACCAAGCGATCGTAGCTAATTTCTGGATATTGTTTTTGCAGTTCTTGAATTACTGGATTTATCAGCTTCGGGCTTTTCAAAACCTCCATTAAAGCTTGATAATCCAAAGCAGTAGTATTTTGTCTGCTGATTTCGTTGACATTCTGCTGCAACGTTTGCGAAAGCAAAATCAGTAACTCATTATCAGAAGTTTTTAAAGGTTCAACTAATAGTTGAAACTTCCCTTCATACTTGGGAATACGAGTTGCACTCCAACCAATTGTTCCTGTTGTGACTATAACTGCCACACTAGCAATTACAGCTATCCTGCGACGTAAAACTGTAACAATTTGACTCAAACCTTGATTGTTTTCATTGCCTTCAGGTTTTTTCCAAAACCCATAAGATTCTCTTGACAATGAATTAGAATTTTTCAGCTGCTGCAAATCTTCTTCCTTAATTGGCATCTGCGTTTCCATGCAAAAGTGTTGAAGATATCAATTTGATAATTATCTTCCGGAAAAATTAACTTGTTTTCAACCGAGGTAGGCAGATAATTTGAATAGCTACCAATAGCTAATGTTGCGATTGCCAAAACCTAAGTTGAGTTGTTGACCAAAAGAGCGAACAGTCAACACAAAGTTATATTGTAGACTTTGCTTCTTGGATCAATTATGTCTCAATAAATTAGTTTTCGAGAATGAGAGACATCATATTACCAAAATCCTGAAAAGTCTAGATACCCTCAACATATCCTGTTAACAAAATAAAGTACTACGCTTAATCAAAATTTCATCAAAAAATATTGTTGATGAAGATTAAGTAAAGTTAATCCTAAAATTCTTTATTCCAAGTTAAATTTGGGGGCAGAGCCGCATCAAATCTTAACCAGGATAGTGTTTTTCTCAGTTCTACCGCTCCTCAAATTGTCAAAGCTGGTAATTACAGGTTAATGCATTGATTTATAGCTGACTAGAAATTTGTACAGATGGCAAAGTTTCGGATTAGCTATTGATAACATTTGCGTGCTGACTTGTTAATTAAATAACTTTATCGGCAGTTTTTGCTTGGCTACTCATGCTATTAAAAGGCACTTTTTTCGTATCAGTAATTTCCTTTTGATAGTAGTACTAAAGTGGAAAAATAGAGTTGTGATGCTTAGATTTACAAGGCTAGTTGAAAAGGCATTTGTTGTATTTTCTCTTTTTCTTTCAACAGCTGCCTTGATACCAGTGCTATTAGAAAGTCCAGATGGTAGTATTCCCCAAGACCCTTATAGTCCCTTACTTTTCATGGGGATTTATATGGTAACTTTGCTTTTGCTTGTGATACGACGGAAGAGTTTTCTACTAATTGCACAAAAGGACTTTTTAATTTGGGTACTGGTAGGAATTGCATTAGCATCAGCAATTTGGACTGTAGCACCAGATATTACCCTACGTCGCAGTTTATTGTTGTTAGGAACAACTCTATTTGGGATATACCTAGCTATGCGCTACAGCTTGCGAGAGCAACTACAGTTATTAAGTTGGGCGCTAGCTTTGGTAATTTTACTTAGTATTGCCTTTGCCATAGGATTGCCATCTTACGGTTTAATGAGCATTCAAGAGGGAGGCGCTCACGCAGGTGCTTGGCGGGGTATAATGTCGCACAAAAACCTCTTAGGACGGTTGATGGTTTTGAGTAGTATGGTATTTTTATTTGTGGCAATCTCTGATTCAATTGCTAACAGTAAATACCGCTGGCTTCCCTGGATTGGCTATGTTACTTCCATTGTTTTAATAGTCCGATCAACATCCAAAACAGCCATAGTTGTGTTTGTGGTGTTGATGATAATTATGCCGTTGTATAGAACTTTGCGGCGTAATTATAACCAACTAGTACCGATAGCGATCGCTCTCATTCTTATAGTAGGAAGTGGAACTAGTTTGTTTGTCGATAACTTACCCTTCATCACCAGTGCAGTAGGGAGAGATTTGACACTCACAGGACGCACAGAGATATGGAGCGCAATGCTTGAACTCATTCAAGAACGCCCTTTATTAGGTTACGGATTCAATGGCTTTTGGAGAGATTGGGATAGCGATGTCACTGCCTATCTTTGGCGTACACTTCAATGGGAATGTCCCTACGGTCATAACGGCTTCATGGACTTATTAGCGGAATTAGGTATAGCAGGATTAGCCGTATTTTTATTGAGCTTAACAACAGCTTATATCCAAGGAGTACGCTGGTTAAGAATTACCAAAAATGTAGAAGGACTATGGACATTAATGTATCTAAGTTTTTTGGTAATTTATAACATCAGCGAAAGTACTCTTTTAGCTACTAACAGCATCTTTTGGATTCTATATGTATCCACCATTTTTTCAATGGCTATAGAGTCAGAACAAGCTCAAATTTACAGCTATACGGCTGTAATGGCACAAGAAAAAGAGCCAAACTTCAGATAAGGATAAAGAATGCTAATTTCAGTATGTGTAGCCAGTTATAAGCGTCCCGAAGGATTAAATCGCTTGCTAACTGGTTTAAATCAGCTAACTTTTAACAAGTGTGAAACTCCAGAAATAGAAGTAATTATTGTTGATAACGATGTCACTGGTTCTGCGAGTAAAGTTTGCACAAATCAACTGCTTAATTTTAAATGTAAAATGAAATATTCCATTGAACCACAGCGGGGTATTTCCTATGCGAGAAATAAAGCGATCGCCTGCGTTAACAAAAATGCAAACTTCATCGCTTTCATAGATGATGACGAAGTTCCCCACCCATCTTGGCTAGATGAACTTTTATCAGTTCAGCAAACACAGAATGCAGACGTAGTAACCGGACCAGTATTACCGTACTTTATCAAATCAGACGTACCTAATTGGGTTATCAAAGGTAAATTTTTTGAGCCGCAACGTCACCCCACAGGACATCCGCTCAAAGTTGCCTTTACCAACAACGTACTAATTCGCTCTTCAATTTTACACAATATAGATAAAATTTTCGACGAGCGTTTTGCACTTTCCGGCGGCGAAGATTCCCACTTTTTCATGCGCCTCTATCGTACAGGATATAAACTAGTGTGGGCAGATCAAGCCTTAGTTTACGAGTGGATACCCGAAAGCCGTACTAACATCAAATGGATACTCCAACGCGGTTATTTAGGTTGGAGCAGACACAGTTTTTGTGAGCGCGAACTCTACCCTTCAATTATCCTACTTACCATACGCATCACCAAAGGAATCGCACTAATTGCTCAAGGATTATGCTTCATTCTTCCATCTCTTATCTTCGGACAGCATCAATTTATTAAAGCATTATTACGTATTTACAAAGGTGTAGGAACCCTAGCAGGTATCGCCGGAATACGCTACGAAGCCTACAAAATAACTCAAGGAATATAACCAAACAGACTTGAATCTAACCCCTCAAAAATAGATTCTCTCCACCTCATTCTCTCTGCCCTCTGCGCCTCTGCGGTTCGTTAAACAGGTGCATCTCAACTCATCTCCTGCAATTGTGAGAACCCAACTCTTCAACACACCTCACAAACTATTTAACACGTTTCAACGCTTATTTAAGCACTCTTCGTGCTTCCTACCTAAAAACTTCAAACTTAGCTAATGAAAATATTATACTTAACAACCGTCCTTCCTAGTAAAAAAACAACAGGCGGTGAAATTGCATCACAGTCATTTATTGAAGCTCTTCAACACAATGGACATGAAGTTTTAGTTCTAGGATATCAACGTCCAAACGGTATTCTCAAACCACCAAACAATGAAATACCAATTGCACAAAGATACATAGAAACAGAAAAATCTCGACTTTATCCCATGCTTTGGATGACTTTAGGACTATTAAAAAATCTGCCTTACTCCTCAGCAAAATATTATTCCCAGAAATACATAAATCAACTCAAAACTATTTTAAAAAACGAAAAATTTGACGCTTTCATAATAGATCATGCCCAAATGGGATGGTTAGCGCCTTTCCTTAACAACAAAGCAAAAATTATATTCATCGCTCATAACATTGAACATGAAATATATCTAACGCAATTAAAAAATTATCAAAGCCAGATATCACAACATATATATCAGCGAGAAACTTACCTCATCAAAGATATGGAAGATAATTTAGCGAGAACAGCTACACAAGTTTGGACATTTACAGAATATGATGCTAGCTATTTTTTAAATATCAATCAAGCAACTAAAATTTTTCATCTACCTTCTAGCTTGAAAATATCACCGAATCAACCTGCAATAAAACACTTTGACATTGGTATTATCGGTTCTTGGACATGGAAAGCTAATAAATTAGGGCTGAATTGGTTTTTAGAAGAAGTTTATCCACACTTACCTACAAACTTATCAATTCACATTGCTGGGTTAGGTGCCGAATGGTTGCGTGGAAAGTATCCTAATATCAATTATTGCGGCTTTGTCCCCAGTGTGCAAACATTTATGGCACAGGCAAAAGTATTAGCAATTCCCTCTATTAGTGGGGGTGGGGTACAGATAAAAACTTTGGATGCGATCGCTTGCGGTTCTCCTCTAGTAGCAACACCTATTGCATTACGTGGCATATCTGAATATCCGTCTTCAGTTATAGTTGCCGAAAAGCCAGAAGAATTCGCTAATAGTTTGGTTCAATTATTAACCTTAAACACAATACCAGATATTTGTGCCGAGGCGATCGCCTGGTCAGAAAATCGCCACTTGACATTTTTGGCGGATATTATTTATGCCATAAATCATCTTTAATACATTATTAACTTACTAATGCAACGACTGAAATCAGTACTACAAAGAAGCTTCACAGCAAAAATTGCCATTGGCTTTATCTTAGTTTTATTCTCTACAAATCTCTACCTTTTTTCGCCACAGTTCCCCAGCAGCACAGAAGCCGCAGCTACTACTATTATCCCACCCTTATCTACTCGCGGTTCTCAGATTGTTGACGCTAAAGGTAAAATCGTCATGCTGCGCGGCATCAACTGGTTTGGTATAGAAGTTAACACACATGCGCCTCATGGTCTTTGGAGCAGAGACTATAAAGACATGCTCGCTCAAATTAAAAGTTTGGGCTACAACTTCATCCGCTTACCCTATTCCGTAGAAGCCCTACGTTCTCAAAACATCAGCGGTATCAACTTTTCCATCGGTGCAAATAAAGATTTGCAAGGCAAAACCCCCCTTGAGTTGATGGATTTAGTAATTCAGGAGGCTCGACGTCAGGGATTGCTGATTCTGTTAGACAGTCACTGTCTTAAAGACGACCGTATTTCTGAATTATGGTACGGAGACGGATTCACTGAGAAAGACTGGATTGACACTTGGACGATGCTGGCAAATCGTTACAAAAAATACACCAACATCATCGGAGCAGATTTGAAGAACGAACCCCACGGTAGTGCTAGTTGGGGAACTGGGAACCAAGCTACAGACTGGCAATTAGCAGCAGAACGTGCGGGAAATCGAATTCTCAGCATCAACCCAAATTGGCTAATTCTCGTTGAAGGAATCGAGAAAAATGTGCCCGGTCAAAAACAGTCAAATTACTTTTGGGGTGCAAATCTTGAAGGTGTCCGCAAATATCCAGTGCGTCTGAAAGTACCCAAAAAGCTAGTATATTCTCCTCACGAATACGGTGGTTCTAATGTGTCGTGGTTTGCAGATCCGACATTCCCCGCAAACCTTTATCAACGCTGGGAAACTGGATTTAATTATATTGCCACTCAGCGTATTGCTCCAATTTTAATTGGTGAATTTGGTGGATATTTTGTAGATAACAAATCAAAAGAAGGAATTTGGCAACGCTTTCTTGTCGATTACATTGCTAAGAAAAAGTTGAGCTTTGCTTATTGGTGTTGGAATCCCAATAGTAAAGGTACTGGTGGCATTCTCCTAGATGACTGGCAAAATATAAACGCTCCCAAACAAAAGCTTTTGAACAAACTATTGAAATAAACTTCTCCAAAACCCCTAATTTTACACTCTTTCTCTGCGTGAGGTAAATTTTAACATGTCAAAAAATCTCAAGCCACGAGTTTTAATTATATCCATGAGAAACTTGCATTCTCAAGCTTTTCGCTCTGCCGAATATGAATTTGAAGATGCAATTTGTACTTTTGATTATGCTGATATGCTGACACCTGGCTTTGCTTGTGGTTTCTCTCAGCAAATAAATAAAAAATTAGCGAATTACGGGGGATTAACTGTAGGTAACGGCAAGCTTCTCAAATCAGGTTGCCGGACATCAACTGTGGATAAAGAATATGATTTATTATTTTTTATCTGCCAGCAGTTTTGGGATATAACCTGTATCAATTCAATAAAACAATGGCGAGAGAAGTGCCACAAAGCTGTTTTATGGATAGATGAAATATGGGCTAAAGAAGTTTTGGAATATAAGACTAAACTTTGTCTGGAACTTGTGAAAGATTTTGATTATATTTTCACGACTCAAGCCAAGAGTGTTGATGCGATCGCTAATCTACTTCACCGTCCTTGTTACTCTCTACCTTATGCCGTCGATGCGATAAAATTTTGCCCCTATCCGCTTCAACCTCAAAGAAATATTGATGTTTATAGCATCGGTCGTCGTTCTTCGATAGTACACAAAGCTTTAATAGAAGTAGCTGATAAAGATGATTTTTTATATTTATATGACACTCTGAAAGGTTTGCAAATGATGGACTATAAAGAACATCGAAATTTATATATTAATCTAATTAAAAGAAGCCGTTATTTTATCGCTAATAAAGCAAAGTTTGACAGCGCTCATCAAACAGGTAATCAACAAGAATTAGGCTCTCGCTTTTTTGAAGGAGCAGCAGCAGGAGCAGTAATGATTGGAACTCCTCCAATTTGCGAAGCTTATACTAAATACTTTAATTGGCAAGATGCAGTAATAGAAATACCATACAATGCCGTTAATATAGCTGATATCATAGCAGAACTTGACGCACAGCCCGAACGTATAAAGAAAATACGTCAAGACAATATTATTAACTCACTATTACGCCACGACTGGGTATATCGCTGGAGCCAAATATTAGATAAAGTCGGACTCGAACAAACACCAGAAATGTTATCTAGACAAGCTGATTTAAAGAATATAGCCGAATTAGTCATATCAATTTAAGCTAGTAAAGATAACTGATTTACAAAGTTAATAACTCAATCTATTATTTAGCCCGCGTAGGCGGGCTTTGTTTGTATAGCCAAGCCACTGCGTTGGGCGGCTCTGCCGACTTGAAGCATGTGGCGTGAGACTTCTAGTCGCTAGGGCTGATTATAATCTATCAACAATTTCCCAAATTCTGCTATCATCCTTACGATCTTTTTTCAGAAATAACTTAAATTTTTGTTTCAAAAGTAGAAGAAAGAAAACAACATCATCGACTAAATACCTTTTCCACAATCTTTTAGGTTCACTTAATAATCTAAACAACCATTCTAACCCTACTTCACTCATCCATTTAGGCGCTCTTTTCACATTGTCTGCTTCAAAATCGATAGTTGCCCCTAATGCCATAAATATTTTAATAAATGGCAAACTATCTTTGTACTTGTATATCCACTTTTCTTGTTTTGGCGCACCAACACCTATTACCAGAACTGTAGCACCTGAATTATTAATCATGTCAATTATATTTTGACATTCCTCTAGGTCATGTTCAAACCCAAAAGGCGGAGAATATGTAGCAATAACCATATTCCTGCCGATTTTTTTATTTATCTTATTTTGAGCCGTGAAAGCTACTCCTTTACCTGCTCCTAAAAGAAAAATCTTTATTTCTTCATTTTTATTATGGTAATTGTAGAACGCAGGAAATATGTCGGAACCTGATATTTTTTCTTTGATTGGTGTTCCTAGAAACCTTGATGCATAAATTAGGATTTTACTGTCACAAAGATTATAATCACTAATGCTATATGCTTGCAAAAATTCAGGGTCTTTTTCGAGTTTGATTAGATGATCGACATTGGGCGTAAATACTACCCCCGATTCTAAGTTTTCTAAAAACTCTGTCTTTGACAAATTGTCAAATTCTAAGTTAAGAATTTTAACTTTCTTCATGGTAGCGCCCGTGATAACTTTTCAATTTGTTTACAAAAAAACAATATACAGTCAAGCGTGAGGAGAAGTTTCAAGATTCAATATTGTTCTTTCAATGTTCAGGATTTTCTAGGTATAGACATTTGTCATCAGATATCAATACAGTAAATATCTGGCGATACATGAAAGCCATTTAGTACCAGTTACATCAATAGTGGATAAACTAAATTAGCGCGATATCTAACAATCATGCAAAGCTGGCTCACCCGGGATCTGCTTTATCTACGCTGTTACTTATCACGAACAAAACTAGAATATTTAACCACATCAATTGTTTGTAATGTGAGATACTAATTCAAAACCAAGTCGGTTGAGGAGCAATATACTTTTGGTTTTGATTTATCAAATTTTTGCCGTAGATAAAATTTAAGCTTACAGGAAATTTTCTAAGGACTTTAATTTGATAATAATTGATAGTTTAACATAAAACATAAAAAGATAATAGTAGCTTCACCTATTTTTCATTAAAAAAACATGAAGTTCAATAGGTATAAAGTCAAGAAAAGCGGAAAATTGCGACATTCTATCTGTTTTTAGTTGGAGAGTCAATGCGATCGCAAAGAGTGAAAAATTTGTAAAGCATAGTCCAGGAACTAATGTAATAGATTAATGTAAAAATTACTGGAATCCAATTTTTCTTGGGAGCCAGTTCAAGCCAAAAACAACAGCTTATAAGCAATCAGCACTTTCATGCTGAGGCATCACCATAGGAAATGGGCTTTCACCATTGCCAACTGCCGTAGAGAGGTTCCTTCTAAACGTCTCCACTCTCGATTTTCAAAGGAAGGATAAGTATAGTTAATTTTTGTCAACCGTTAAATTCAGGATATATTACCTGATTTACTGGTGTCAGATATTAAGTAGTTTCCACCCAATTAAGTATGTATGAATTGATTTTTTGGTGTTAAATTTTGAGTATTGCCAAAAGTTGACTGAAACAACGAAACCGATTATCTATTCTGGCAATATTCTTTGAGGAGTGAATGTGAGTAATATTTTTCTTCGTAAACGTGTTTTTTGCCTGACCAGTGTAACTGTGGCAGTTCTAAGTAGCGGCTTATCTGCTGTTGCTCAGACAGTACCAGCTGTTCAACAATCAACTCAGCTATCCACAAATGAAGTGTCTGTTGACCAAAGAAGTGCTGAGGTAGAGACTCAAAGCCAAAACTTCTCTAGTGTCTCAGAAACCAATCCAGTTTTTGTATCAAATTCTACAACTTCGCAACAGTTCTCAGGCATCACTACAGAGGAAACTGCTAATCCAATAGTCACACCTGTTCCCGGAACAATGTCAACCTCATCTGCGGCACTTGCCCAGTACCCACAAGCGCAATTTCAAGCATCTACACCTAAATCCGATCCTCTGGTGGCACAAGCGGATATTAATCCAGGTAGACCTACTCGTGGTGGCAAAAGCTATGTTGGTGTGGCTGCCAACATTGGTATAGGTGGTGGTGACTCATCTTTGGGCGACGGCAATTTTATGGTAATTAGCAAAATAGGATTGTCAAATGCCATATCAGTGCGACCGTCGGCTGTAATTGGGGATAATACTGCTTTTTTGATTCCTGTTACTTACGACTTTTCCTTCCAGCAGGCATCAGATCCATTTAGCGAACCATTACCCATCGCTCCTTATGTCGGAGCTGGTGCAGCGATTAAAACTGGCGATGATACTCAAGTCGGATTTTTAGTATCTGGTGGCGTTGATGTGCCTATAACTACTCAATTTACGGCAAATGCTGCTGTGAATGCCGCATTTTTCGATCAAACCGATATCGGATTGTCGATTGGAGTTGGCTACAACTTCGGTCGCTTTTAAAAGTTAGGAGTTAACAGTTAAGAGTTAGGAATTTTAAACTCCTAACTCCTAACTCCTAATTTTTACTTAGGGCTAACTTTATCTATCGTCTTAATTTTGCCGTCGTCTCCAACTGTCCAAACATCGTAAACACCTACTACATCGCCATTTGGGTCAATATCTACGTTGCCACTGGCTCCCTGGTAGTTAATTTTCTTGCCTTCCGTGAGTAACTTCAGTCCCTCGCAGACATCAGCAACTTCTGTACCTGGACCGTTGGCAACCTCACGGATTTTGCTGGCTATGCCAACCCCTGTATTATCTTTAGCGGATTGTGCTGCCAATGCTAATAAAGCGGCAGCGTCCCAAGCGTGGGCAGTGTATGGTGCTGGTGGAGATCCTTTTTTGGATTGCCAAAGCTTTGTGAAAGCATCTAATCCTTTACCATTGGAACCAGGTACAGTACCTATCGCTCCACTAACTATATATTTACCATCGGCAGCTTTACCAACTCTATTCGGGAAGGTATCTGACTTGGTGCCATCTGTCAGCATAATCTGTACTCCCTGAGCTAGACCTTGCTGATAAGCAGTTTTTAGTAGTAAACTAGCAGTCTCTTCATAAGCTACGACCAATACTGCATCCGGTTTCCCGGCAAAAGCTGCTTGAGCTTCGGTATCAAAGGTCGTGGCTTTGGGGTCGTAACGGGTAGGGCTGTTTTTGTTAACTATTGTTCCACCTAATTTCTCAAAAGCTTGGACAAATGCTTTTTCAAAACCTACACCGTAGTCGTTGTTTATCACAACTGTGGAAACTTTTTTGAAGCCTTTTTTATTCGCAAGTTGAGCCAAGGCTAATGCTTGGTAGGTATCGGGGGGAGCAGTACGCGCCCAATAGCCTTTATAATCTCCTTTGCCTGCTTTTTCGGTAAATACCGGACTGGTACTACCTGGGGAAATTAACATCACTTTATTGGGTGTAGCGATGGAAACTGCGGCTGTAGAAACGCTACTGGCAAAAGATCCAACTACACCACCAACTCTATCTACGGTTGCCAATTTCGTCATCCCCGCAGCACCGGCTCTAGGGTCGGTTTGGTCGTCTACTGACACGAGGGTGACTTTTTCGCCATTCACCCCACCACAGGCATTAACTGTATCCACAAGTAAGGGAACAGAACCCACCATTTGCTGACCGATGGAAGCTAAGTCACCAGTTGA
>JBPCQW010000573.1:0-2812 GCA_050997715.1 Hassallia sp. | reverse complement strand
GAGGAAGCGATTAAGAAGTCTCAGGAAGCTTTGCAAGGTGTGCGTCAGCAGTTTGGGAAGACTTATTTACCTTTGGTGAATGGGGAGTATGTCCAAACTCAGGAAGTTGTTGATTCTGTTAATCCGTCGAATTTTAGTGAGGTTGTGGGGAAGGTTGGGCTTCTTAGTGTTGAACAAGCTGAAGAAGCTATGCAAGCTGCAAAATCTGCTTTTCCAGGTTGGAGGAAAACTCCGGTGAAGGAACGTGCGGCGATTTTGCGGAAGGCTGGGGATTTGATGGAACAACGCCGCGCTGAATTTTCGGCTTGGATTGTTTTGGAGGTCGGTAAGCCTGTGCGGGAAGCTGATGGGGAGGTTTCTGAGGCAATAGATTTTTGTCGCTACTATGCGGATGAGATGGAACGGTTGGAAAAAGGTGTTAATTACGACGTTCCGGGGGAAAATAATCGTTATATTTACCAGCCACGGGGAATTGCGGTGGTGATTTCACCTTGGAATTTTCCGTTAGCGATCGCTTGCGGGATGACTTTTGCTGCCTTGGTTGCGGGTAATTGTACGCTTCTGAAGCCGGCGGAAACTTCTTCTGTGATTACAGCTAAATTTACAGAAGTTTTGCTGGAAGCGGGAATACCTAAAGGTGTTTTTCAATACGTTCCCGGTAAGGGTTCGCAAGTCGGTGCCTATTTGGTTAATCATGTAGATACTCATGTCATCGCTTTTACAGGTTCGCAAGAAGTTGGTTGTCGAATTTACGCAGAAGCGGCAATTCTTAAACCCGGTCAAAAGCACATGAAGCGCGTGATTGCGGAGATGGGGGGGAAGAATGCAATTATTGTGGATGAAAGTGCTGATTTAGACGCGGCTGTGGTGGGAATTGTACAATCGGCGTTTGGTTACAGCGGACAAAAATGTTCTGCTTGTTCGCGTGTAATTGTGGTTGAACCGATTTATAATACCTTTGTGGAGCGCTTTGTCGAAGCGACGAAATCGCTGAATATTGGCGAAGCTGAGTTACCAAGTACTCAAGTAGGACCTGTGATTGATGCTTCGGCACGCGATCGCATCCGCGAGTATATTGAAAAAGGACGTGCCGAGTCAAAAGCTGTTTTGGAAATGCGATCGCCTGATAATGGCTATTTTATCGGACCTGTGATTTTTAGTGAAGTATCCGCAGATTCAACAATTGCCCAACAAGAAATTTTTGGTCCAGTTGTGGCTGTAATTCGCGTAAAGAATTTTCAGGAAGCGTTGGAAGTTGCGAACGGTACAAATTATGCTTTGACTGGAGGACTTTATTCAAGAACTCCTTCGCACATTGAACAAGCGCAGTCTGAGTTTGAAGTCGGGAATTTGTACGTTAATCGCAATATTACGGGTGCGATCGTTGCCCGTCAACCTTTTGGTGGCTTTAAGCTTTCTGGAGTAGGTTCTAAGGCTGGAGGTCCAGATTATCTGTTACAATTCTTGGAACCGCGCACAATAACGGAAAATATTCAACGTCAAGGCTTTGCTCCGATTGAAGGTGCAGATTAATTTGGTATAGGTGGGGTTTCCCCACCTTAATTTTATATCGAACCGCACTCCTACGCAGAGGGCGCAGAGAAAGTTTGATGAGTGATTTAGTTGTTAGATTAGCTGATTTTTCTGAGGAGTTTTCGCAGATTAAGGCTATTAGAAAAATCGTTTTTCAAGAGGAACAAGGTGTAGAAGAAGCTTTAGAGTTTGACGGGAAAGATGAAATATGCGACCATTTGATTGCTTATTTAGATAATCTTGCTGTGGGAACGGCGAGGATGAGATATTTGGATGATAAAACTGTAAAGATAGAAAGGCTTGCTGTTTTATCTACGGTTAGGGGTCAAGGTATAGGTAAGAAAATTATAAATGAGGCGTTGTTGATTATAGCAAACAAAAAGATTCCGGAAGTTGTAATTAACGCCCAAGAGTATATAAAAGGTTTATACTACAAATTCGGTTTTGCCGAAGAGGGAGAAATATTTATAGAAGCGGGTATTCCTCATGTCAAAATGAGGAAAAAGTAGAGACATTCCACCGGAACGTCTGTACGGGAGTTAGCATTTTACATAAATTTATAATTTATAATTCTTCACTTTTAACCGATCGCAGAAGCGAAGCGATTTATGGCTGCCAAAATAAAGCGAAATAAATATAATAGTCTACTGATTCTTTTGATAATTTGGCTGATGTCGGCTTTATGCGATCGCATTTGGCTGACACTAGATCGCTCAGTTCCAGCTTGGGATCAAGCAGATTACTTAACCGGCACGTTAACGTACTGGCAAGCGTTACAAAATGCTCAATGGTGGGATGCAGAATGGTGGCAAAGTTTTTGGCTGCTATCTTCTAAAATACCGCCTTTAACTTATATTATTACAGCTATTGTTCAGAATATCTTTGGCACTGGTGCAGATCAAGCCACTTTAGTAATGCTGTTATTTAGCGGGATTTTACTTTTGTCTGTTTATGGCTTGGGTAAAGTGCTATTTAACGAATCTGTAGGTTTATGGGCAGCTGCATTATGCCAAATTTTACCAGGTCTTTATCGCCTGCGTTTAGAATTTCTCTTAGATTATCCCCTCGCATCTGTCGTTACCTTAAGTTTTTATTGCCTCACAGTTTGGAAAGTTAGGGGAGACGGGGAGTGGGGGAGAGGGGGGGACAAGGGGACAAGGGGACAAGGAGGACAAGGAGACAAGGAGGAATTTATTTCCCGATATCTCTCGTCTTCTTCATCTCTCGCGTCTCGCTTATCTCCCTCGCGTGCCCGCTCCAGATACACCCGCCTTGTTCC
>JBPCQW010000566.1:0-4673 GCA_050997715.1 Hassallia sp. | reverse complement strand
CCCTCCACAAAAGTTGTGGGAGAGAGGTTCGGCCTGCCACGTCTGTAGGAAAGTTAAAAAATTATTAATTCTTAACTTTTCACTCATGAAGGACTAACTTTTTTACAATCCAACTGGTGCGGGAGTGCGTTTTAATTGCACTTCATACTCAGCATTTTGGAGTAGCGATCGCCCTGTCATTTCTGGTGGAATCGGCAGCTGTAAAATCTCCAGAATTGTTGGGGCAATGTCGGCTAGCTTACCATCGCTTCGCAGGCTAACATCTGTACCATGTCCGGGGATTTTTATGCCTTCTCCTTCTAGAAGAATTAAGGGGACTGGATTGGTGGTGTGAGCTGTCCAAGGATTGCCCGCATCATCTAGCATATGCTCGGCGTTGCCGTGGTCGGCGGTAATAATTGCTGTACCTCCGGCTTTGGTAATGCTCTCTAGAAGGCGTCCCAAACATCGGTCAACGGTTTCCAGTGCTTTAATCGTAGCGTCTATTTGACCAGTATGCCCTACCATGTCTGGGTTGGCATAATTAATTACAATTAGCGAGTAAATTTTCTTTTCGATGGCGGCGATCGCTACCTCTGTTAATGGTGCTGCTGACATCGCCGGTGCTTTGTCGTAGGTCGCTACCATTGGACTGCTGACTAGTTCCCGGTCTTCGCCGGCAAAAGGTTCTTCCAAACCGCCGTTGAAGAAGTAGGTGACGTGGGCGTATTTTTCGGTTTCTGAGGTGCGAAACTGCTTTAAATCATGATTGGCAATTACTTCCCCCAGAATATTACTGAGATTCTGAGGTTCAAAGGCTACAGCAACTGGGAATTCTGGATCGTATTGAGTAAAGGTAGCAAACGACAACGGCGCGATCGCCTTTGTTTCAAACCCGGTAAAATTGGGATTGACAAAAGCTTGAGTCAATTGTCTGGCGCGATCGGGGCGGAAGTTGAAGAATATGACTCCATCGCCTGATTCTACTGCACCGGGAGCAATGCGTATGGGTAAAATGAATTCGTCGGTAACACCTTCGGCGTAAGATGCTTGTATAACTTCCACAGCCTTACGATTACAAGCCGCGTCATCTTGCGTCATGACATCATAGGCGCGTTTGACTCGATCCCAGCGGCGATCGCGATCCATCGCATAATAGCGACCGCTAAGGGTGGCTATGCGTCCAACGCCGATGCGGTCAATGTAATTTTGCAGCAACCCAATTCCTTGTATAGCATCTTTTGGGGTGGTGTCACGACCGTCTGTGATGGCGTGGATGCAAATTTCGTCAAGTCCTTGACCTTTGGCTAAGTCAAGTAATCCAAACAAATGCGATAGGTGCGAGTGTACCCCACCCTCGGAACAAAGCCCAACTATGTGCAGCTTGCCATTTCTACTGCGGACTTCCTGGCAAATTTTGACCAGTGCGGGGTTGCGTTGGATCGAACCGTCTTCGACAGCATCTGAGATGCGGACTAATTCTTGCGGTACAACTCGTCCAGCACCGATGTTCAAATGACCAACTTCTGAGTTGCCCATTTGACCCTCTGGCAATCCCACGGCTTTTCCGGATGTGCAGATGAGGGTATGCGGATAAGCTGCCCATAAGCTTTGCATTACGGGAGTTTTAGCAGCGGCGATCGCGTTTCCTCGTGTTTCCTCGCAGTAGCCCCATCCGTCTAAAATGACAAGCACCACGGGAGCAACAGGTGCCTTGGTCATAACAAAATTGCCCTTTACTTTTTGTAATACTCGAATGATACCACTGCTACTCACCGCTGCAAGTGAATTTCTGCTTATTAACTTTATTTATGACGTAATTCTTATTTTTTTAAACATTTTTTAAATTTGAATAATTTTTCCTAACTTTTTGTGGTAAACGTGGTTAATTGTTGTTTCTTAGTTGTTAGTTGTAAAAACTATAACTACGCTTCCACTATCAACTAACCACTCCCAATCCCTTATTTGCTTTTGCCGCCGGCTTTAGAGGCTTTGGCGGCTTTTTTGGCAGCTTTTTCCGCAGCGATCGCTTCTAACTTGGCTTGTTCTTTTTCTTCGGCGATTTTATCTAGATAGTAATGATAATCCCCCAGATAGACGCGGAATTCGCCATCACGTATCTCGACGATTTTATTCGCTACCTGAGAAATAAAATAGCGATCGTGAGAAACGACAATTACAGTGCCATCATAATTTTGGATTGCTTCTTCCAGCATTTCTTTTGCTGGGATATCAAGATGGTTTGTCGGCTCATCTAAAATGAGTAAATTCGCAGGACATAAAAGCATTTTGGCTAACGCTAAACGCGCTTTTTCTCCCCCACTTAATGCTGCGACTGGTTTCAACACAGTGTCCCCAGAAAACAAAAAGCGTCCTAACAGCGTGCGGACTTCTTCATTTTTCCAGTCGGGAACTTCATCATGGATCGTTTCCATGACGGTTTTCTTTAAATCTAAGGCTTCTGCTTGGTTTTGTTCAAAATAGCCAGGAAGAACGTTGTGTTCGCCTAAGTTAACAGTTCCCTCTGTCGGCTTTTCGCTACCCGTAATCAAGCGCAGTAGAGTAGATTTACCGGCACCGTTGGGACCGAGAAAAGCGATGCGATCGCCTTTTTCAATTAAAAGATTTGCGTCCAAAAAGAGAATTTTATCATCGTACGTATGAGTTAAATCTTTAATTTCCACTACTTCGCGTCCGCTGCGGGGTGCGGGAGGAAAACGGAAGTGCAAAGTTCTTACCCCACCTACGGGTGCTTCAATACGCTCTATTTTATCAAGTTGTTTTTCGCGGCTTTTTGCTTGAGTACTGCGGGTAGCACTAGCGCGGAATCTGTCTACAAAGGTTTGCTGTTTTTCTAGTTCTTTCTGCTGACGTTCGTAAGCGCTAAGTTGCGCTTGTTGACTTTCAGATTTTTGTAACAGGTAAGCTGAGTAATTACCGAGATAAGTGCTGGAAACACCGCGTTCAGTTTCGACAACTTGGGTGCAAAGGCGATCTAGAAATTCCCGGTCATGAGATACTATTACCATCGGGGTAGTCAGCCCTTTGAGGTAAGTTTCTAACCATTCGATGGTTTCTAAGTCAAGGTGGTTGGTAGGTTCATCCAGCAGCAACAAGTCGGGTTTTTGCAGAAGTATTTTACCCAAACTCATCCGCATTTGCCAACCACCACTAAAAGCGCTGACTAAGCGATCGCTATCTGCACCATCAAAACCCATTTCTGGCAAAATCTTGTCAATTTTTGCCTCTAATCCATAGCCGTCAAGCCCTTCAAACTGCCTTTGGAGACGATCCATTTTGTCGATCAGTTTGTTTAACTCTTCTGGAGTTGCCGTTTCCATTTCCCGATGCACCTGCGACAAAGCTTCATTAACTTTGTTTGCTTCGACAAAGGCACGCCAAAATTCTTCTTTAACAGTACGGCTGGGGTCTACTTCAAATTCTTGGTTGAGGTAAGCTATATGTAAGCTGGAAGGACGTATAATAATGCCTGCGGTAGGTTCAACTTCTCCGGCGATGATTTTCAGTTGGGTGGATTTGCCGGCGCCATTGACACCGACTAAACCGATGCGATCGCCAACTTTGACTTCCCAGTTGACATCCTTTAGAATTTCGCCTGTGGGATAAATTTTACTGATATGTTCAAGTCGCAGCATGAGAGTGTCTCTAGGGGTAGGGTATGGCTAACAGAGGCGCAGAAGCTCACGCCGTGTCCAAATATTAACAAAATTTAACTACATATTTCGTATTGATTCTGGGCATAAAGAGAAGATTTTCAAAGGCATCACGAGAATGCTGCTACTGCGCTGCTTCCCTTACTTCTTCAACACTCAAGCCTAAACCTTCTGCTATCTGCTCTAAACTAAATCCTAACTACTATTGCGCTGCTTCCCTTACTTCTTCAACACTCAAACCTAACTCTTGTGCGGTTTGTTCCACACTCAAACCCAATCTCAACAACAAAGGCGCTGTTTTTAACTTTTCTAAACGCGCACCTTGTTCTATACCTCGTTCTATGCCTTCTTCTATGCCTTCACAGAAGGCTTCCTGATAAAATCTGGTTTGCTTTAACTCACTTAAACTAAACATTGCTTGTATTTCCTCCCTAGTCATCCTTGGAAATTTGTAGACGATGATTGTCTCTATTAATTGTAATAATTGCTGTTGAGGAATTCCACCGCCGACATTTTGCGTAACTCTGTCTATTAACTCCCTTGCTTGTGCGATCGCTGTCTCTTCATCTGAAATCACTAATTTGATAGTAGCAATGCCAATTGGTAGCGATGTAGCTTCACCTAATTCATCTAGATAAATGCGACTAACTCGCTGACTTGCGAAAAACTCGCGGTAATGTTTTATATCTCCTGTGTCCATACTCCGGGTACGATAGATAACAGCAGCAAACCAATCATTTTTGGGTTTATTCTGACGAAGATATAAGCATATTTCTGAAAACAGTCGAGAGTAAATTTCTGAATCTGGTTGAAATTGAACTTCAACAAAATAAATCGGGTTTTCCTCGGTTTGGGTGGGAAGAAAAACTCCATCAATTCTAAATGCTGTTTGTTTAACCTCAACTGATGCAAATTGATACAAGTTTGCTTCTTCTGGAGGTTCACCGATGAGTTCAAAGAAGATGCTGGGGAATTCTTGAAATAGGCGATAAAATATGCTGTCGGTTTTCACGATAAAGT
>JBPCQW010000559.1:0-3653 GCA_050997715.1 Hassallia sp. | reverse complement strand
TGTTAAAATGCGGATTATCAGTATTTGGTAAAGTTAATTGGATGTTTATATGCAGTTAATATCAAGTTATTTATGCATGACATAAATTGCCCTAAAATTACTAAAAGTCAAAGGCAGTTTTTGATATCTAAGTAATTAATTGATTTAAACAAAACTAAAATTGTGCGGTATTTACATATGTAGAGAAAAATAATTTTCAAGTTAATAAAATCACATGTAAGCCCAAAAAAATCAACCAAACTAAGTACAAACCTAGCATTTGCAAGTATTTAGCAAAAAAATATCAAAGATAATGGTAATAGAAAATACATTATTTTACTGATAACTTTCCAGATTTTGACAAAGCTATGATTTGAAGAGACAGTAAATAATACTGGTTTTGGGGATTGGGCATTGGGATTTGAAGAGGGGGAAAGGGAAAAGCCCAATGCCCAATGCCCGATCGCGTTAAAATGTATTGGACTTACTTCTAGTCAGTTCAATGGTAATTTTGCCACCAAAGTCGGGAATGGGTGCAGCGGGTTTGCTTAAAGTGACTTGCACAGTTGAGATGCGATCGCATTCAAGGAGAATAGAATCAGCGATCGTCGCTACTAAACGTTCTATCAAAGCAAACTTAGATGTCTTTACTAGATGTTGCACTTTGCCGATAACGCTGCGATAATCCACAGTGTCCTCAATCGCGTCAGTTTTAGCCGCTGTAGAGATATCTAGCCATAACTTGACATCCACCTCAAACCATTGTCCTAACACCTGTTCCTCAGCCAGATAGCCAGTATAGCCATAGCAGCGAATTCCCGTTAATTGAATCGAGTCCATGAAAGTTCAGTCCACTCATCAAATTTTGTATTCTAAATTTTAAAGTCAATTTCCGCATACAAAATCTCAAATTTAAGATTGGGGACTGGGGACTGGGGACTGGGGACTGGGGACTGGAAAAAGAATTATTACCGATTACCGATTAGCAATTACCAATTACCCATTACCAATTACCCATTACCAATTACCCATTACCAATTCCCCATTCCCCATTCCCAATTCCCCATTCCCCATTCCCAATTCCCCATTCCCCATTCCCCATTCCCCATTACCCATTCCCCTTTATTTGAATTAATGCCGATCGCCTTTAACAATATTAATCAACTTTGTTCCTTTATCTTGGCGGAAACGCTTTTGCGCTTAGGATTGACTTGTGCAGTAATTTGTCCTGGTTCGCGTTCCACACCTTTAGCACTCGCCTTTGCCAAAGCATCATATAATATTGAAGCGATTTCTATTCTTGATGAACGTTCTGCCGCTTTTTTTGCTTTGGGAGTAGCCAAAGCAACCAAACGTCCTGTAGTGTTAATTTGCAGTTCGGGAACCGCAGGAGCGAACTTTTACCCAGCAGTCATAGAAGCTAGAGAAAGTCGCGTACCATTATTAATATTAACCGCTGATAGACCCCAAGAATTGCGAAATTGTCACTCCGGACAAACCATAGACCAATTAAAGCTATATGGAAATTATCCAAACTGGCAAACAGAGTTAGCCTTACCCTCACCAGATATGCAAATGCTAGCTTATCTGCGACAAACCGTAATTCATGCGTGGGAAAAGTCGCTCTACCCTGTCCCAGGTCCAGTACATCTAAATATACCGTTTCGCGACCCCCTCACACCAATTCCCGATGCCAATATACAAGTAGAATTTGAACCAGAAAAATTCTTTTCTGCAATAACAACTTTTTCCCCCACTCCCTACTCCCCAATCCCCATTCCCCAAGAATGGTTACAATCTCAACGAGGGATAATAATTGCCGGGGTTGCTCAAGTGGAGCAGCCGAAAGAATATTGTAGTGCGATCGCGCAACTTTCCCAAACCTTAAAATTCCCGGTTCTCGCAGAGGGACTTTCACCTGTGAGAAATTATGCCGACCTCAACCCCTATTTAATATCTACCTACGATTTAATTTTGCGAAATGAGCATCTTTCGCAGCAGTTAGCACCAGAAATAGTAATTCAAATCGGAGAACTTCCCACCAGTAAACAACTGCGTACCTGGCTAAATACTACACAAGCAAAACGCTGGATAATTGACCCTAGCGACCAAAACCTTGACCCACTCCACGGAAAGACAATCCATTTACGAGTATCGATTGAACAGCTAGTAGCGGGAGATGGGGGACAGGGGGACAGGGGGACAGGGGGACAAGGGGGACTAGGGGGACGACTTGGGGACAAGGGGACAGGGGGACAGGGGGAACAAAAAAGAATTTCTCCCCCTCTCCTTGTCTCCCCCTCTCCTTGTCTCCCCATCTCCCCATCTCCCTATCTCCAACTCTGGTGTGATGCGGAAGCGCAAGTTAGGTCAAATGTTGATCAAACTATGGCAACAATGAATGAGTTAATCGAAAGTAAAGCCGCTTGGTTGCTTTCACAGATACTACCACCGAAAACGCCGTTATTTATCGCCAACAGTATGCCGGTGCGTGATGTAGAATTTTTCTGGAAGCCGAATAATTTAGGAGTGCGATCGCATTTTAATCGAGGTGCGAATGGTATAGATGGTACATTATCCACTGCTTTAGGAATCGCCCATCGTCATCAAAGCAGTGTTATGTTAACGGGAGATTTATCTTTATTGCATGATACCAATGGCTTTTTAATTAGAAATAAGTTTGTAGGACATCTAACAATCGTGTTAATTAATAATAATGGCGGTGGGATTTTTGAAATGTTACCCATCGCTCAATTTGACCCACCATTTGAAGAATTTTTTGCCACTCCCCAAGATATTGATTTTGCTCAATTGTGCGCCACTTATGGAGTACAGCATGAATTGATTACTTCTTGGGAGAAGTTGCAACAAAACTTGACTTTACTCCCAAGTAAGGGAATTCGGGTTTTGGAATTGCGAACAAATCGGAAAGTAGATGCGAAGTGGAGACAGGAAAATTTACCTAAGTTTGCCGCGAATTTAGTCTTTAGTCTGTGCAGTTAAACGCAGAATTTTTCGACGCAGCGGACGAAGATTTCTACACCCATTGGTAAGGCAGTTTCGTCAAAATCAAAGCGGGGATGATGATGCGGATATGCTAAGTCTTTGGCAGGGTTAGCAGAACCGAGGAAGAAATAACAACCGGGAACGGCTTGTAAGAAGTATGACATATCTTCGCCGCCCATTGTTTGACATTCTGGGACAACTCCGAGAGGAGTTTCTATGACTTGTTCAGCTTGCGATCGCACAAATTCTGCCATCCCTGCATCGTTGATAGTTGGTGGGTATAGTTCCCAGTATTCTAAATCATAACTCGCACCATGACTTTGACAAACGCCGGCGATAATTTGTTCAATTCGCTTTTTGAAAAAGCCTTTTAAATCAGGTTTGAAATAACGTATCGTCCCACTCATCCTCGCTGTATCGGGAATAATATTCAGCTTGGTTCCTGCGTGAAGTTCTCCCACTGTCACCACCGCCGAATCGATTGGATCGACGTTGCGTGAGACAATGGTTTGTAAAGCGTTGACAATTTGAGCCGCAACCACGATAGAATCAATCGTTTGATGAGGCATTGCCCCATGTCCACCTTTGCCCAAAATCGTGCATTTAAAGCATTCTACAGCTGCCATTAACGCTCCAGCGCGGACACCGACAGTTCCCAAAGGCAAATT
>JBPCQW010000515.1:0-3002 GCA_050997715.1 Hassallia sp. | reverse complement strand
TCTTTATCTTGTTCTGGCAGATAGCCTTGCATGAAGCGGTCGAATGTAGTGACGACGCCCAAGGCATAAATTGGATTGTAGCTAAAATCGGCATTTACTGACAGCAGATGCATTTCCACCATCAGTTCTTCCACCACTCGACGATAAATAGTATTTATCGGGCGCGTGTGGCGGTTATAGAATGTTCGCTTTGTATCAGAGACTGTACGGACGTTATTCACAAAGAAAATCTTTTGGGCGACGTATCTTTATTGTCTCGCTTCACGGCAACTTTGCCAAGTTGAGGTTTACACACGTATTGGCTGCTTTATTTGCGTTTTGGATAATTATCTTTTAACACACCACAAGAATTGGGAATCCTCAGCCGGATAAAACTATGCAAAAATTATGATACTTGATAATTGTGCATTACTATTTATGAGCTTCTCGCCACAGTTAACTGCCTTAGCTGAATATTTGGCTGGTGAATTTGATAATCGCGCTCAAGCGATCGCCGATCCAGCTTGGTATGTTCACCTGCGTATGTGGCAAAGACCTGTTAGTTTATTTTCAAAAGACAGTTTTTGCCTCTTTGCAGAACAAGCCAATGTTCTGAAATTAGATCAGCCTTATCGTCAGCGAATTATGCGGTTACAGCATCATCCTGACGCTGATGCTATCCAAGTCCAATATTATATGCCTAAAGCTCCAGACGCCTTAAAATGTGCTGGTCAAAATCCGAATTTATTAAATACCCTCACACCAGACCAATTAGACTTACTACCAGGCTGCATCCTTGGTGTTACGCAGCAAGAAATAGCCCCAAATAGCTACAAATTTACAGCTACTGCACCGCCTGAGGCTCGCTGCTGCTTTACTTATAATGGCAATACCATTCAAGTTTCCTTAGGTTTTGAAGCCACTAAAGACGAATTTTATAGCTACGACAAAGGAATTGACCCGGAAGGAAAAGCGACTTGGGGAGCGATTATGGGTCCATATCGCTATACCAAGCGATCGGCAGGAGCGCAGTTAGAAGTTATGTAGAGACGTTCCGGTGGAACGTCTCTACGGGAGTTGTGAGCTATGAGTTTTTTTATTAACTCCTCACTCCTAACTCCTCACTCATAACTTCTTTTAACTAGCGATGCTGCGAGGTACACCTTCTAAAGCTTCCTCTTCAGTTTCAAAAATTTCAAAAACTGTATCCATCATCGTCACTTCAAACACCAGTTTTGCTTCTGGATGTACATTACAGATGCGGAAACTGCCTTTGACTTTATCAGCATCACGCATCCCCGCGACTAAAGATGTCAAACCAGAACTATCAATAAAATTCACCTGACCGAGATTGACAACTACATGGTGACTAAGTTTAGAGATACATTCCTGTAACTTCAAGCGAAATTGCCAAGCTGTGGTAATATCTAGGCGACCGGATGGAGTCAAGACAATAACGGTATTGCCATCTTGAGCTGTATAACTTTTTTGATCTATATGAATCACGCTCGCCTCCCGTTGGCGCTCCTGTCAAATTGACATCGGCTGTATTTAGCTTGGACAAGTGAGACCAAAAATTTTATTTTAAAGTAATATTTATCACATTGCCACTGATAGACAGTCCAGAAGGTCATAGTGAAATAGTTGGCTCACCAATTGAAAAAAACGTCCGCTGCTTATGCTTGAGATTAACAAGCAACAGCCAAAACTGTCACTATTTTTTGCTAAGTGCTTTCTATGATAGTAGTTTAATTCATGAAAACAGTGCTGAGTAATCAAGTGCTGAGTAGAAAATAATCATCAGTTTTGAGTCAAGATTTTTGTCAAAGACATCTTGACTTGAGAGAAAAGTCTGGATTCTTCATTCTCCGGACTGACAATTCAGTACTTGATTACTCAGCACTTGATTACTCTTTTGGTGTCCAATTTGCCCATTCTTGAGGTTTAAGAAAGGTTTCATATAACTCAGCTTCGGGAGAATTGGGTTCTGGCTGATAGCCGTATTCCCAGCGCACCAAGGGAGGTAAAGACATGAGAATAGATTCGGTGCGTCCGTTGGTTTGCAGACCAAAAATAGTGCCTCGGTCATAAACCAAGTTAAATTCTACATACCGACCGCGACGATAAAGTTGAAAATTGCGTTGGCGATCGCCATATTCTGTATTATGTCGCCGCTCCACAATTGGCACGTAAGATGGTAAAAATGAATTACCACAATCTTGCACAAAAGTAAATAAATCTTCCCAAGTGCGTGGTTCTGGCGCACCTAACTGATTGCTGTAAATAGCCGCTTCACCATCTGGATGCGGACCGCGATATAACTCACCTTGACCATGTTGGTAATCAAAAAATAGACCACCTATACCCCGCGTTTCCCCACGGTGTTTCAAATAGAAATATTCATCACACCAGCGCTTAAACACTTGATAATATTCTGAATCATGGCGATCGCACGCGGATTTGATAGTTTTATGAAAATGTGCTGCATCTTCAGCGAACGGGTAATAAGGAGTTAAATCTGCACCACCACCAAACCACCACACCGGACCTGCTTCAAAGTAGCGATAATTTAGGTGAACGGTGGGTACATATGGATTACGAGGATGTAGCACCATTGAAGTACCCGTAGCATACCAGCGGTGTCCTTCTGCGTCTGGGCGTTGGGTTAAAATAGACGGTGGTAGGTGATCTCCCCAAACTTCAGAAAAACCAACACCAGCTTGTTCAAATATTGCACCCTCACGCATCACACGCGATCGCCCTCCACCCCCTTCTGGACGTTCCCAACTATCTTGTTGGAACTTACCCACACCATCCACGTCTTCGAGGGTTTGAGCAATTTTATCCTGCAACTGTTTCATAAACTGACTCACCCTAGCTTTAGCGTCAGCTGGCGGTAAAGACTTAGAAGATTCTGTTTGGCGATGAAGCGAGTTGGTCAACATAATAAATTCAGCAACCTAAATTACAATTTCAATTCCGTTCAACAAATCTCTCAACTTAAACATTTGCAGGCAATACGC
>JBPCQW010000509.1:0-7211 GCA_050997715.1 Hassallia sp. | reverse complement strand
TATCTTTGAATACTTCGGCTTGTAAATGATAATCTTGATTGGCTGTAGGAGACGAATGCAGCTTCAAAAACAACGTCATCCGGTGGGGTGTTTCAATAGTTTTTACCAACCAACAAGGAAATGTATTTTCACTTTTTGAGTCGCTCTCAAAGGTGATATGATGGGCGCGAATGCCTATGAAAGATAACTCGTCTGGAATTGGTTCAACTACTCGAAGCGTGCAACCCCAGTCAACAGCCTCGATTTGTTGGGGTTGTACGCTGCAAGCGACAGAAAAGTTCTTACATCCAGTTAATTGAGCAACATTAACTGTAGCAGGATGTTCAAAAATTTCGTACTTTGAACCATAATGAACTTGTTGTCCAGAATCCATCACCAACAAATTTGGACAAATTCGGTAAGCTTCTTCCAAATTGTGGGTAACAAATAAAGTGGCTCCTTGATAATTATCCAGCGTGGTAATGATTTGCTGTTCGAGTTGACTCCGCAAGTGAGTATCTAGCGCTGAAAAGGGTTCGTCTAAAAGTAAAGCTTCTGGAACAGATGCTAAAGCTCTAGCTAATGCTACTCGTTGTTGTTGACCACCAGAGAGTTGATGTGGATAGCGATCGCTATATCCTTGCAATTGTACATCTATCAGTTGAGCCTCTACTTGCTGCTTCACAGATGTAGAAGATAGTCCCTTCGGCAAACCAAAGGCGATATTTTGTGCTACTGTCATGTGTGGGAAAAGCGCGTAATTTTGCACTAAAAAACCAATGCGGCGATCGCGTGCAGGCAAATTAATTTTACGTTCTGCATCAAATAACACCCTTCCATTTAAAACAATTCGCCCTGAACTCGGTGTTTCTACCCCCGCTAAACAGCGTAAAATCATACTCTTCCCAGCCCCAGAACCCCCCAACAATCCCAAGGGTTCCGGTTTATCAGTGCTGAAGGATACTTTTAACTCAAAATCAGCAAGCTTTTTCTCAATATCTACAAAAAGTCCAGAGTGGGGGGAGTCGAGCAGTGGAGGAGTGGAGGAAGATGTGGGAGATGGAAAGACAAACTCCCCCTGCCCCCTGCCCCCTGCCCCCTGCCTCTTGCCCCCTTGTCTCCCTTGTCCCCTTGTCCCCCTCTTCCCCCTTGCTTCTTGCCAGATATTCACTGCAACAAGACCAGATAAGGAAGTACCCATAATTACCAATGACCAAAGCCAAGCTTCATTATTATCACCCGCTTCCACAGCAAAATAAATTGCTAGTGGCATAGTCTGCGTTTGTCCTGGAATATTGCCAGCTAACATCAAAGTAGCTCCAAATTCACCTAAAGCACGAGCAAAAGCCAGGGTTGTTCCCGCTAAAACTCCCGGAATTGATAAAGGTAACATAATACGCCAAAATATTGTCCATTGGGAAGCACCAAGGGTTTTGGCTACTAATAGGAGATTTTGGTCAATTTGTTCAAAAGCTCCCAGTGCGGTTTTATACATCAAGGGGAAAGAGACAACTGTGGCAGCGATCGCTGCACCATACCAATTAAAAACGATGCTAAAGTTAAACTTATCCAGAAATTGCCCAGCCGGACCATATTTGCCAAAAAACATCAGTAATAAAAAGCCAACGACTGTTGGAGGCAAAATCAGCGGAGAAACGAAGATTCCCTCAATCAGCGATTTGCCTTTACCTCGGTATCCCAGCATCCAGTAGGCAGCGGCAATACCGACAAAAAAGGTAATAATTGTCGCAAGGAAGGAAGTTTTTAGGGATATCCACAAAGGGGTTAGATCGAGGGGCATAATTCAATTCAAAATTTACTCATTCAAAATTAAAAAAAGAGAAAATTCCCAAATTTTGTTGTTTTCTTAAAACTACCAACTATTTTACCTACTAATTTGGCGATGAAAAAAAAGATGTAATAGATATCTCCAGAAATTAATGATGCGTTATCTGAAACCCTTGTAGAGAGGTAGCACTGCTACGTCTCTATAATTGTTTTTTACACCTATTATGTCTATTCTATAAATGCAGTCTTGTTGGGTGAAGGAGCTTTAAGGCAAAAGAAAGCCGTATTTGGTGAGTACACCCTTAGCTTGCTCACCAGACAAGAACTGGACAAACTCTTTAGCAGCAGCAACGTTTTTACTGCTTTTCAGCACTGCCATCGGATAGGCAATTGGTGAGTGGTATTTTTCATCAGCAGCGACAACAATTTTCACCTTGTCAGAGATTTTAGCATCAGTTCTATAAACAAGACCCGCATCAGCATTACCACTTTCCACTGCTGCTAGAACTTGACGCACGTTGTTAGCATAGACGAATTTGCTTTTTACTTTCTCAAAAATACCCAATTTCTTCAGGACTTGCTCACCATATTGTCCTGCGGGTACGCTTCTCGGTTCACCGATGGCTATTTTTTTGACATTATCTCGTGTCAGGTTATAAAAACTGGTAACACCGACAACATTCTTTGGCACAACCAAAACCAAACGGTTCTTTGCTAAGACTGCACGAGTCAGAGGAACCAACTGCCCTGCTTGCTCTAATGCATCCACCTGCTTTTTCCCCGCAGAGATAAAGATATCTGCCGGGGCACCTTGCTGAATTTGTTGTAATAAAGCACCAGAAGCGCCAAAATTATAGTTGATGTTGACTCCTGGTTTACTTTGTTGATATACAGTCTTCATTTCTTCCATCGCATCTTTTAAGCTAGCGGCAGCAGAAACAAGTAAGTTGCCATTAGACTGTGCTACTACTGTAGAGTCACTCAGCAGCGGCAAGCCAATTGTTAGCAGCAAGCTGGCAACTGCTACACTTATCAAGGTAAAAAACTGTCTTCTGTTCATCGTCAACCTGCTCATGAGATTTTTTCCTAAAATTACCGTTTGGTAGTAATAATACCAACATAATCATAAATTACCGCATAAATTGGTAATATTATCCCAAGAAAAGAACAAGGATCGCTTGATTTCAAACATGAGACGAGCAGCGCAAACTTCAAAAATGAGTTCTGCCAGTTGTCGAAAACGCACCAAGACTGAGATTTTGCGCTTTCCTTGTGCGTGTTTTAGGCAAACAGTCACCACGTTCTGCCGAAATGCCAACCAAGCAACGAGCAAAAATACTACTTAAGTAAAAAGAATTGATTTGTGATTGAGAGATGCGCTTCTATTTACTACTTGACACCGACTTAATTGGTAGTATGATTTTATAGTATCAATTAAGTTGGTAGAGAGGTGTGAGGGAAATGTCTAGTTTTCTTGCGTTATCTTTGTGGATAGCTCCAATACTGTTATTTGCTAGCGTTGTCACCGCACAAACTGCATCAGCAAATTCAGTGGTAAAAGTCACTCCCAAAGTGCAATTGGATACTCCAACTGCTCAGTTGCAGACAGAAAATAATCTGGTTTCGGAAACACCAATAGTACCTGTTAAGGACATTTCATCGGCAGAGAATCGGCAAATCAATGACCAAAGCAATCAAGATCCATCAACAACAGAGCAGGTGACTTCAGTCTCGCAGCTTTCGGACGTGCAACCTACAGATTGGGCATTCGGTGCTTTACAATCTTTAGTTGAACGCTATGGTTGCATTGCTGGCTATCCAAACGGCACCTTTAGAGGCAATCGGGCAATGACTCGCTATGAGTTTGCTGCTGGTTTGAATGCTTGTTTAGACAGGGTTCAAGAACTGATTGCCACAAGTACAGCTGACATTGTGAAAAAGGAAGATTTAGAGACTCTGCAAAAACTGCAACAAGAGTATGCTGATGGGTTGACAGAACTGCGAGGACGAGTAGACCCCTTGGAGGCACGTATAGCAGTTGTGGAAAGTCAGCAATTTTCTGCAACTACCAAGTTGACTGGAGATGCAATTTTTAGTGTTGGGAGTGTGTTTGGTGGAGACAGAGCGCTCAACTCCGACCAGTTGAATGAAATTAATAATCCTAATATCACCGCAGCACAAAGGAATACAGCTAGAGCTAATGCTTATGGTCCATCGGGTTCCAAGTTGCAAGATAATGCAGTTTTTAGCGATCGCGTTCGTTTAATCTTTGATTCGAGCTTCTTCGGCAAAGATCGCTTGCGAATTATTCTCAAAGCAAATAACACCATTCCTTTTAACTCGGCAGTTACTGGCACAAACATGACTCGCTTGAGTTATGACACTACAGTCCGGCAGGAAAATACAATAGATATAGGGAAAATATTCTACAATTTTCCTGTCGGTGATCAGCTCAGTGTCACCGTTGATGCTATTGGTGGATCATTCTTCGATAACTTTAACACTGTTAACCCTCTGTTTACCGCAGCAACAGCAGGCTCACTCTCACGCTTTGGTCGATTTTCACCGATCTACCGAGCAAGCAATACAGGTCTTGCTGTTGGTCTAGGTTCTGGGGTGAGTGGGATACTCAAATTGAACGACACATTTACCTTGTCTGCGGGTTATTTGGCACGCAATGCTAGTGACCCAGGTAATAATAGGGGTTTATTTGATGGTAGTTATGGAGCTTTAACGCAATTAGCTATCCAACCAAATAAAGATGCGACCATTGCTTTAACTTACGCTCACTCTTACTTCAGCGGTGTTGTTAATGGTGTTGTAAGTGGTGATGTAAACGTTACTGGTTCTGAAGGTAGTCTGAACGCAGCTGCTCCCTTTGGTAACAATATTGCCACCTCTGCCAATCATTACGGTTTACAAACTAGTTATCGCTTAAACCCGAAATTCGTCCTTTCTGGTTGGGTTGGATATACCCAAGCAACTGCGGAAATAGCTTCAGGTACTAACCCTGCAACTAGAAATGTTAACAGAGGTGACAAAGCCGATATTTGGAACTGGGCTGTAACTCTTGGTTTCCCCGATTTGGGTAAAAAAGGCAACTTGGCTGGTATTATTTTTGGTCAACCACCAAAAGTCACAAGTAATGACTTTGGTCCGAGTACTTTCACACCTACAGCGACAAATCGAATAGTTGATCGTCGTAGAGATAGCGATACTTCCTATCATTTGGAAGCGCTGTATCGCTATCAAGTTAATAGCAACATCTCAATTACACCAGGATTTATTGTTATATTCAACCCAGAACAAAACCGCAACAACGACACTATATATGAGGGAGTTGTCAGAACTACATTCAAGTTCTAGATAATTATTTCTTCATATTTGCACTCCTTCGTAGTCGGCTCAATTTTATCACTTACATCAATAAGCCTGACTCATGACTGGGGAGGCTTTTTATTGATTTTTGAACATGGGAAAAATACTACTCCGGGAATTAACACATCTCCAAAAAAGACGTAGATACGCGAAATATCGCGTATTTAGGGGTTCTGGATAAAGCATATTTAATTTTTCGAGATGTCTAACGCTTATGTATAGAATAAGCTGATAGCTTTTCTAGCCTTATGCGATCGCATTGGGTTAAAAAATAATTTTCACATAGTCCCAGACTAAATTTTCACTTTGTCTGTTAACCGACAGCATTCACGTCTTTATCTTTTACAAACCCGCAACATGGACAAACGTCAGTCCTATATGATACATTTTCGTATTTTTTGCGCTTCCCATCAGTTCTTTATAATGAGTGTTTTTACTTATAGCTAACTGCGATAAATAATTATGAACAATTGTTTAGAAAAAGTTATAAAATAACTTCATTGAATAAATAAGTATTTTTGCTCAGTAACCACAATGGCAGAACAATTCCCCTGGCTAACTGCGATAATCCTGCTGCCTGCCGTAGCTTCCTTACTAATTCCAGTATTACCTGACAAAGACGGTAAGCGGGTGCGATGGTATGCATTAGGTGTTGCGATCGCTGATTTTATCTTGATATGCTACGCTTTTTGGAACAATTACGACGCAAGCAGCGCAACTTTCCAACTCGCAGAAAGTTATACTTGGGTGCCTCAGTTAAGTCTAAACTGGGCTGTTTCTGTCGATGGGTTGTCAGCACCTCTAGTTCTTTTAGCTGGATTTGTGACAACGCTTTCGATTTTATCAGCTTGGCAAGTTGACCGCAGACCAAAACTTTTCTACGCACTGATGTTAATGCTATATTCAGCGCAGATAGGAGTTTTTGTCGCTCAAGACTTGCTGCTGTTTTTCATCATGTGGGAAGTCGAACTAGTTCCCGTTTACCTACTAATTAATATTTGGGGTGGTCAAAAGCGTCGTTACGCAGCCACAAAATTCATTATTTACACAGCAGCAGCTTCTATTTTTATTCTCGTAGCTGCTTTGGGTATGGCACTTTCCGAGGGGAGTAATGTAACCTTTGATATCGCAGAACTTGCCCTCAAAGATTATCCCCTTGCCTTAGAACTCTTATTGTATGCGGGATTGTTGATTGCATTCGGTGTCAAACTAGCGATTTTCCCGATGCATACTTGGCTACCAGATGCCCACGGTGAAGCATCCACACCCGTATCGATGATTTTAGCAGGTGTACTTCTAAAAATGGGCGGATACGGATTAATTCGCCTAAATTTAGAACTTCTCTCCGACGCACATATTTACTTCGCACCGATTCTGGCAATTTTAGGTGTAGTTAACATTATCTACGGTGCGTTAAACTCGTTTGCCCAAACAAACATGAAACGTCGTCTTGCCTACTCTTCAGTATCCCACATGGGCTTTGTGCTGTTGGGTATTGCATCCTTTACCGATATTGGTATTAACGGTGCAATGTTGCAAATGGTTTCTCACGGTTTGATTGCCTCAGTATTATTCTTCTTAGCTGGTGTAACCTATGACCGCACCCAAACCATGACAATGACTGACATGGGTGGAATCGGTCAGGTAATGCCCAAAGTATTCGCACTGTTTACAATCGCTGCAATGGCATCCTTAGCACTCCCCGGAATGAGCGGTTTTGCTAGCGAAATTTCGGTATTCGTTGGGGTGACAACCAGCGATATCTACAGTTCGACATTTTGCACGGTGACAGTATTCCTTGCCGCAGTTGGAGTAATTCTTACCCCAATTTACCTGCTATCGATGTTGAAACAGGTATTTTACGGAACTGGTGCAGAACTAAAATGCAACATTGGTGATGCTGGGGTAGAAAATCAACTTGAAGATGAAGCAAGTTGTTTTGGTACGGATTGCGTTATTCCCACCCAAGCTATCTACAGAGATGCAAGTCCACGAGAAATATTAATTGCAGCTAGTTTCATCGTCTTGATTATTGGCATTGGCTTATATCCTAAATTTACAATGCA
>JBPCQW010000441.1:0-11496 GCA_050997715.1 Hassallia sp. | reverse complement strand
GAGTTTGCTCAAGGTTGTTTTGAAGAACCTGTACTGAAAAAACGCATCATGGAAAATCTTCTTTCTCAAGGAGAGAAGCCTACACCCATGAGTTTGCAAAAGGTGTATAACAAGATTATTTCCAGCCGAGAAATTAAAGAGACAATTTCTAGTATTGAAAAGACAGGAAGCACGGCGGAATATATCAGCGTCGATGTTACAGATCCTATCGCTTTAAACGAGAAAATCGCCGATGTTGTCAAGCGTACAGGAGCCATCACAGGCATTATACATGGTGCTGGGAACTTAGCTGATAAGTTGATTGAAAAGAAAACCGAACAAGATTTTGAAAAGGTTTATACGGCAAAAGTTAAAGGGTTAGAAAATCTTTTAGCTTGCGTGCATCCGAGTCAACTTGAGCATTTAGTCTTGTTTTCATCCGTAGCTGGTTTTTATGGAAATATTGGACAAACTGATTATGCGATCGCTAACGAAATTCTCAACAAATCGGCTCATTTAATTAAACAAAAATATCCCGATTGTCATGTCGTTGCTATTAACTGGGGTGGTTGGGATAGCGGAATGGTGACACCAGAACTCAAAAAAGCTTTTGCTGAACGAGGAATTGATATTATTCCTGTAGAAGTCGGCACAAAAATGTTAGTTAAAGAACTGAATGCTGTTAATCGCGCTACCACACAAGTTGTCATCGGTAGCCCAATTACTCCACCTCCAGCAGAGTTAGATTCCGAATTACGAACCTATCGAATTCGTCGCAAAATGACACTAGAAGCTAATCCCTTTTTAGTGGATCATACAATCGCTGGTTCTCAAGTTTTGCCAGCAACTTGCGCGATGTCATGGATGATTAACGCTTGTGAAGAACTTTACCCAGGTTACACATATAACAATTGCCGGGAATTCAAAGTATTGAAAGGAATTACTTTCAATCAAACCTTGGCTAGTGAACATATTCTAGAACTGCAAGAAATTGCTAAAGTTGGTTCTCAAAGTATCGAATTTCAAGCTACAATCTTGAGTAAAAATCCACAAGGAAAAACTCACTATCATTTCAAAGCTTTTGTAACCCTTCTGCGAGAAATGCCAGCCGTTCCTATTTATGAGGGACTTAATCTGGAAGAAGATAACATCATTACCACCACTGGTAAAGCATTTTATCAAAATGGAGATTCCACATTATTTCACGGACCAGCCTTTCAGCAAATCACCAGAGTTTTAAACATAAATTCCGAAAAAATTACAGTAGAATGTCTTTGGAAAAACATCACAGAACAACAACAAGGACAATTTCCAGTTCGCTGGCACAATCCTTACACAACTGACTTGAGTACACAATCCTTATGGATTTGGTTAAGCCATTTACATCAAGAAGTTTGTTTACCCGGACAGTTAACTCATTCCGAACAATTTGCAGTCACACCATGCAACGAACCATTTTATGTTTCGTGCGAAATAGAAGGAAAAACACAAACCGGCGTAACAGCTAATTTCATCTTACACAGTCGCAAAGGAGAAATTTACTCACGCATTATGGGAGCAAAAGCCGTAATTTGGCCCATGCAATTATCCAAGCGTAAGTAATTTTTGTAGTCGGCGCTTCAGCGCGGAGACGCCGACTACAAAGCTATCATTTTTCACATCTTTCTCTGCGTTCTCTGCGGTTTTTTAATCAGTATTTCTTAAGTGCAAAACCAGTAACATTACTTCCAGTCCGACAACAGCGTAAATCCTGATAAATCCTTTTCAGTTTGGGGAATAGCGTAAATCCTTTCAAGTTCGGGGAGTACTAATACCAAGTCGCATAAACGTAAAAAAGTCATCCTCAGCTAGAACATCAATCCAGTAATCAAAAAGCTAACCCCCTCCCTTGTAGGGAAGAGGTTAGGGGAGAGGTTTTTCCAAGATTACTAAATTGGTCTATGTTCCGCTCAGAATGACATATTTACTCGCAACTTGGTATAAAGCAATTGAAAATACTGAATTCAAATTTTTGAATTTTGAATTTTGAATTGATATCTCCCCCTTTTGCTAAACCCAAACGAGGACATCAGCAGTGGAGAAAATCGCCATAATTGGCTTATCATGCCTTTTTCCTGGGGCTAAAAACCCAGAAGAATTCTGGCAGAATCTTAACGAACAGAAAGATTCAATATCATCTGTAACTATTGAGGATATCGGAGTAGATCCCGCTATTTTTTACGATCCAGTAAAAGGGAAACCGGAAACAATCTATAACCTCAATGGAGGATTTGTCCGTAACTTTAAGTTTGAGCCAACTGAATACAATCTACCACCCGAACTACTTGCTAGTTTGGATAACACTTTTCAATGGTCGCTGTATGCTGCTAAACAAGCGATTCAGCAAAGTGGTTATTTGGGTAATCAAGCTGTACTTTCCAAATGCGGCGTAATTTTAGGTACTTTATCTTTACCTACAAAAGCTTCTAATCAATTGTTTGCTCCTATTTATCAGCAAACAATACAGCCAGCAATTCAGGAACTTTTGCAAGATAAAGACTTTCATTTGCCTTCTTTACCCACATCTATCAAAGCGTCTCCTTATAACGCTATGATATCAGGCTTTCCAGCAGCGATGGTCGCTCAAGCTCTAACTTTATCGAATATTCATTTTTGCTTAGACGCAGCTTGTTCTTCACCTTTATATGCGATTAAACTGGCATCTCATTATTTGCGATCGCATAAAGCTGACTTAATGCTAGCTGGGGGAATTAGTTGCTCAGACCCGCTCTTTTTACGAATGTTCTTTTCAGGTATCCAAGGATATCCCGAAAATGACATCAGCCGTCCTTTAGATAACACATCCAGAGGACTAATTACCGCCGAAGGTGTAGGTATGTTTGTCCTCAAAAGACACAGTGATGCTATCAGGGATGGCGATAACATTTTAGCGACAATCTGCGGCATTGGACTTTCAAATGATGGTAGGGGTAAGCATTTATTAAGTCCGAATTCTCAAGGGCAAATTAAGGCTTTTGAGCGAGCATACACTGAAGCTGAACTCAGTCCCAAAGATATCGATTACATGGAGTGCCATGCTACCGGCACATTGTTAGGAGATACCACCGAATTTAACTCTATCGAAACATTTTTTGGTGAACATCAAGCAACACCTTTAGTCGGTTCTGTAAAGGCAAATGTCGGACACCTAATGGTTGCTGCCGGTTCGGTGAGCTTAATGAAAGTCATTTTGAGCATGTGTGGAAATGTCATTCCCGCAACCATTAACGTTACCGATCCTATCGGCTCTGATGACAATGTAATTGCACCTAAAAGAATTGTTACAAATGCCACAAAATGGCGCGGCAAAGCATCAGTTAAACGTGCAGCTATAAGTGCTTTTGGTTTTGGTGGAACTAACGCTCATTTAATTCTGGAAAGAGGGGAAAAAGAAAATGACTGAACAATCTGCGAAAATTGCTATCGTTGGTATGGATGCCTTTTTTGGTGAGTGCAATGGATTAGATGCTTTTGAACGTAGCATTTATGACGGAACACAGCATTTTATTTCTTTACCACCGAAAAGATGGCAAGGTATCGAAGACCAAGAAAACTTACTTAAAAAGTACGATTTGCCAGAAGGGAAAGCACCAGTAGGAGCTTATATCAAAGATTTTGAAATCGATACTTTAGCTTACAAAATTCCCCCTAATGAAGTAGAAAAGTTAAATCCGCAACAATTATTACTGCTAAAAGTTGCCGATCGCGCTTTGAAAGATGCACAAATTAAAGAGGGTGAAAATGTCGCAGTAATTATTGCTGCTGAAACCGAACTTTCTGTTCACCAGTTACAGCAACGATGGGATTTCTCCTGGCAAATAAAAGATGGTTTAAACGCTGGGGAAATTTCCTTACCTGCCGAAAAAGTTACTCAATTAGAAACAATTGTTAAAGACGGACTTCACCATCAAGTAGAAATTGGTGAATATCTCAGCTACATCGGTAACATCATGGCAAGTCGGATTTCTTCGCTATGGAATTTTAGCGGTCCATCCTTCACCATCACAGCGGTGGAAAATTCCGCCCTCAAGGCGTTGGAAGTCGCAGAAATGCTACTTACCTCCGGAGAAGTTGATACTGTCCTAGTCGGCGCTGTAGACTTAGCTGGCGGTGTGGAAAATGTATTATTGCGGAGCCAATTGGCAAAAATTAATACAGGTGTCCCAACTTTAAGTTATGACCAAAAAGCAGACGGCTGGATGGTTGGGGAAGGTGCGGGAGCAGTTGTTCTCAAGCGTCACGACACCGCGCTAGAAAAAGGCGATCGCATCTATGCAGTCGTTGATGCTCTTAGCTTCGGGCAAGGTCATTATAATGCAACTCAATTAAATAGCGGTATTGTCACCGCAGATACAGAAACTGTCAACTCCGTCTGCAAGCAAGCTTTTCAGATTGCAGGTATTGAACCGAAAGAGATTAGCTACCTAGAAGTGTACGGTAGTGGGGTTCCCCAAGAAGACGAAGCGGAAATTACTGGGTTACTGCAAGCTTATCCTCCGACTGGGGATGGATTAGACTGTGCGATAGGTAGTGTTAAAGCTAACATCGGTCATACCTTTGTAGCATCGGGAATCGCTAGTTTGATAAAAACCGCTCTGTGTCTATATCACAGATATATTCCCGGATGTCCGAAATGGTCTGGAGTGAAAACGCCGCAAGTTTGGCAAGGTAGTCCTTTTTACGTTGCTACCGAATCTAGACCTTGGTTTCTCGGTAAAGAAAGCACGCGCAGAGTAGCAGCAATTAACAGCATGGGCATAGATGGGACATTTGCCCACGTCATCTTGTCGGAACAACCGAACCAGAAGGAACGTGATAGCACATATTTGCAACAAACGCCATTTTATTTGTTTCCAATTACAGCAAGCGATCGCACAGAATTATTAGAGCATCTTACTGCACTTCAACAAAGCATCGAAAAGTCTACTTCTCTGTCAACTACTGCTAGCAATACCTTTACAACCTTCAAAGAGAATCCTCAAGCAAAATACGCTCTCTCCATTCTCGGACGTAACAAGAAAGAATTAACCAGAGAAATCGAATCTGCCCGCAAAGGTGTAAATAATGCCTTTGAAAAAGATATAGATTGGCTAACACCTGCTGGTAGTTATTTTACAGCTAAACCATTAGGTAAACATGGCGGTATTGCCTACGTTTATCCAGCAGCAGTTAACGCTTATGTTGGTCTTGGTCGGAACTTATTCCGCTTATTTCCGAAAGTCCACAATGACGAGATTGTTCAAAGTCTTTACAAGCGTGCTGCTGATGTTGAGAAACTGGTATTTCCCAGAAGCTTGAATAAGTTGACAACCAGACAATTAGAAACTCTGGAAAAACAACTTTTAGATGATTCTTTGGCATTATTTGAAGCAGAAATGCTGCATACGAGACTCACCACAACAATCATCCAAGACGATTTTCAAATCAAGCCAAAATTTGTATTTGGATATAGCTTGGGTGAAACTAGTATGATGGTTGCTCAAGGAATTTGGAGCAATTTTTACCAAGGAAGTAACAACTTTAACTCATCTCCTTTGTTTGGTGAGAGATTATCTGGTGCAAAAAACGCCGTTCGCGAATATTGGGGATTACCAAAAGCAGTATCAAACGATAACAACTTTTGGAGTAACTATGTTTTGATAGCATCAGCATCTCAGGTGCAAGAGTGTATTAAAAATGAGAATCGGGTTTACTTAACTCAAATTAATACACCAGAAGAAGTTGTAATTGCTGGTGAAACAGCCGCTTGTGAGAGAGTAATTAGAACTTTGGGTTGCGATGCTTTCCGCGCTCCCTTCGACCACGTAATACATTGCGAACCGATGCAATCGGAGTACGAGGAACTAGTTAAAGTTAACACATTAACGACAAGTACAAACCTTCCTGATGCTACTTTTTACTCAGCATTGGAGCATAAACCGATTGTACTTGAAAGTCAGGCGATCGCTCACAGTGTCGCCAAAGTTCTTTGCTCACAACTTGATTTTCTCCAATTAGTTAATCAAGTCTACTCCGATGGAGCGAAAATCTTTATCGAAGCGGGTGCAGGTAGCGTTTGTTCTCGGTGGATTGACAAAATTCTCGATGGTAAAGAACATCTCACCGTATCCCTAAATCGAAGAGGTGTAGATGACCATACATCTTTTGTCAAAGCATTAGCCAAACTTGTCAGCCATCGAGTTGAACTCGACTTATCACCACTTTACATTCAGGCAAAAGAAACTACAAGACCAGGTTTACCAACAATCAGAAATATCACTTTAGGTGGTAAACCAATTGTTTCTACAATCCTGAGTGAAGAAAACCGGAAACTTTTCCAAAATCAAGCTCAGAAAAAAGTGGTGAAACGTGTTCCCACCCAAGAACCAACTAGAGAACTGATTAATTCTTCCCCGGCTGGTAGCAAACACAACAATATTCCGTCATTTCAAACAAAACAAAAGGAAGTTCCCATGAAAAATATCATTGATAACAGTTTTCAGCCGAAAGAAATATCACAATCTTATCAGTCCACCGCTACGAAAGAGAGAATTACTCAATCCATTTCTCATCCATCCGTTGCAGCTGAGATAAATGACACACTAAATCTAACTAATTTAGATAATTCTCAGTATCAAAAATTGAGTAACAACAATTCAAGCATTACAAAAACCCACACTGCGTTTCTACAAGCTAGACAGGAATTTAGCCAGCAAATGAGCGAAATTATTCAATTACAGTTAGCCTGCGCCGAAAATTTGTTGAATCAATAAACAAAATTACAGTAGAGACGTTCCGGCGGAACGTCTCTACCGCATTAACCATTTCTTACTTACAATTCGAGGGTTAACCACATTGAAAACTGTAGATACATTATCCAGTAAATATAATGATGGGCTTTCTTTTTCTGCCTCATCGTACAACCCAAATCAGCTTTGGAAATGTTCCTTAGATTGTGTATCTTTTGACCGTCAAGGTATCAAACAAAAACTTTTATCTATAGATAAACCTTGTTATATCGTTAGAGTTGAAGGCAGAATCGGTGTCACTAACGAAGGTTATTCTTGTCCTAACGAGCATAGCGGTAAACCAGGAACAGTAGAACTGCTGATGGCTGTTCCCCCAATTTCTATTCAAAACTTAGGCGATCGCACTTTTCTATCTTCTCATAATGTAAAATATGCCTATGCGACTGGTGCAATGGCTGGTGCTATTGCTTCAGAAGAAATGGTCATCGCACTAGGAAAAGCAAAAATTTTGAGTTCCTTTGGTGCAGGTGGATTAAGTCCAGAACGTCTGGAAGTCGCTATTAAACGCATTCAAGAAGCTTTACCTTCTGGTCCCTACGCTTTTAATTTAATTCACAGTCCCAACGACCTCGCTATTGAACGTCGTGCAGTAGATTTATACCTAAAATATGGCGTAAAAACTGTAGAAGCTTCGGCATTTTTAGACTTAACTTCTAACATCGTTTATTACCGTGTTGCTGGATTAAGTTTGAATGCAGCAAATGAAATCGAAATTAAAAACAAAGTCATTGCCAAGATTTCGCGCCGAGAAGTTGCCACCAAATTTCTCCAACCAGCACCAACAAAAATCGTCAAAGAACTACTTCAACAAGGATTAATCAGTGAATTACAGGCTAATTTAGCAGCCAAAGTTCCAATGGCTGATGATATTATTGCCGAAGCCGATTCTGGTGGTCATACAGACAATCGTCCTCTAGTTTGTCTGTTACCTTCAATTATTGCCTTGAGAGATGAAATTCAAGAAAAATATCAATACGAAAAACCGATTAGAGTTGGTGTAGCTGGAGGAATTGCCACTCCAGAATCAGCGTTAGCTGCTTTCATCATGGGTGCTGCTTTTGTAGTTACTGGTTCAATTAATCAGTCGTGTATTGAATCTGGAGCTTGCGAACATACTAAAAAATTGTTAGCTCAAGCAGAAATGGCTGATGTCATCATGGCTCCAGCAGCAGATATGTTTGAAATGGGGGTAAAACTTCAAGTTCTCAAAAGAGCAACTCTCTTCCCCATGCGAGCGCAGAAATTATATGAGTTATATAGAAGTTATAACTCGGTTGAAGAGATTCCTCTTGCTGAAAGAGAGAAATTAGAAAAACAAGTTTTTCGCAAAACTATAGCTGAAGTATGGGAAGGAACTGCTGCTTATTTATCGCAAAAGAATCCCGAAAAATTAGCGAAAGCAGTTAATAATCCTAAGTTGAAAATGGCTCTAATTTTTCGCTGGTATTTAGGCTTATCTTCGCGTTGGTCTAGCTCTGGTGAAAAAGGTCGAGAAGTCGATTATCAAATTTGGTGCGGTCCAGCGATGGGCAGTTTTAATGACTGGGTGCGCGGTTCTTATTTGTTTGAGCCAGAAAATCGCCAAGTAGTTGATGTAGCTCATCATATCATGACAGGAGCCGCATTTTTATATCGCATCCAAAATCTGAAAATTCAAGGATTGCAATTAGCAGATTTTTACAGTCAATATCGTCCGGAAGTTTCTAAATTTTAGGTGTGTAAATGAGCTTATCAAATACTGCAAATCAGCCTCATAGTGCTGAAGATATCCAAACCTTTTTAGTGTCCAATCTTGCTGAATTACTCAAAGTCGAAATTGATGAGATAGATATCCAAGAAAACTTGGAAAACTACGGTTTGAGTTCAGCACAGGCAATGATGATTGTCAGTAGATTGGAAAATCTGCTAGGATTTCAACCGTCTCCGGTTCTACTGTGGCATTATCCCAATATCGAATCACTTTCACAGCGTTTAGCTGAAGAATCAGAAGATACAAAAGTTATCGGTGATTCAAATTCGGTTATCAAGAATACAACCCCTGTTGTAGATTTGAAGGCTGAAGCTGTTCTTGATTCTAGCATCCGTCCTGTAACAATATCTTTTGAACTTGTACTTGAACCAGAACGAATTTTTCTAACTGGTGGAACTGGTTTTCTCGGAGCTTTCTTAATTGAAGAATTGCTACAGCAAACACAAGCTACTATCTACTGCTTGGTACGTGCTGCCAATGTCGAAGAAGGTAAAAATAAACTAATAAAAAATCTTCAACAATATGCACTTTGGGATGAAAAATTTAATTCCCGAATCATTCCTGTTGTTGGCGATTTGTCTCAGCCATTGTTAGGAATTGGTGCCGAACAATTTCAAATGTTGGCAACAAATATTGACACTATTTATCATAGTGCTGCTTTGTTGAATTATGTTTATCCCTATTCAGCACTGAAAGCAGCCAATGTTCTGGGAACTCAGGAAATTTTGAAATTAGCATGTCAAATCAAAGTTAAACCTGTACATTACGTTTCCAGTGTGGCTGTTTTTGAATCTAATGCTTATGCTGGTAAAGTTGTCAAAGAAGACGATGAATTTGAGCATTGGGAAGGCATTCATCTTGGTTATTCTCAAACTAAATGGGTTGCAGAAAAGTTAGTTAAAATTGCAGGCGATCGCGGACTCCCAATTACTATCCACAGACCCCCATTAATCGCTGGACACAGCCAAACAGGTGTTTCCAATACACACGATTTTATCTGTTTGATGGCAAAAGGTTGTCTGCAAATGGGAAGCTTCCCAGAAGTAGATTATATGTTGGATATGTCTCCTGTGGACTATGTAAGTAAAGCTATTGTTCATCTATCAAGACAGAAAGAATCAATAGGTAAAGCTTTTCACTTACAACATCCCCAACCTGTTCCTTTAACTGTTTTAGTTGATTGGGTGCGCTCGTTTGGTTATCCAGTTGATGTGATTTCTTACGATGCTTGGCAAGAAAAGTTAATTAACAATGTGACTTCTGCCGAAAATCCTTTATACACCCTACGACCCTTTTTGCTTGAGCGTAGAGCCGAAGAACAATTGACAATTCCGGATTTGTATTTGAAAGCAAGAAGACCGGAAATCAGTTGTGAGGATACCGTGAATGCATTAGCAGGAAGTGGGGTTATTTGTGCCCCAATTGACTCCAAATTATTTATGACTTATACCGCTTATTTGATTGAAAGCGGTTTCTTGAATCTGGCTGAATAAGTTCGTATATTGCAATCGTAGTAAGCACTTTATTGCTTTTAAAATAAGCGTTGAAGCGCTTACTACATCAACACAAAATAAATTTATGAACCTTGAAAATAAAACTTTACTCATAACTGGAATTGGGGGATTTATTGGCTTGCGTGCTACCGAATTAGCGATCGCTCACAATATGCATGTTCGCGGACTTCAACACTCCCCAAGGAAGGCAAAACTAGCCCAAAACCTCGGTGCAGAAGTCGTTATCGGTAGCATCACCGACCCGATTGCGGCAAAAGAAGCTTGCCAAGGCGTTGATATTGTACTACATACAGCCGCCCTGGTGAAAGAAGGAGGCGCATTAGAGGAGTTTCGCGAGGTAAATGTTGGTGGAAGCTTAAATATGGCTCATGCTGCCAAAAATGCTGGTGCAAAAATCTTTATTCACACTTCCAGTGTCATGGTATATGGCTTTAACTATCCCAACAAAGTGACAGAATCAGGACCTTTTTACGGTGATAATAATCCTTACTGTCAAACTAAAATCGAAGCTGAAAAAGAACTCTTACAACTAAATTCGCCAGATTTTGGCGTGATTATTATTCGACCCGCAGATGTCTATGGACCCGGAAGTCACTCTTGGGTAATTCGTCCGCTTTCACAAATGCATCAAAGAAAGTTTTTTCTACCTAACGGTGGAAGCGGAATTATGAATCATGTATATATAGATAATTTGATTGATGCAATCTTTCTCGCTATCGAAAAAGAAGCTTACGGAGAAGCTTTTAATATCACTGATGGACAAGAAACTACTTGGAAAGAATATGCTACTCGTTTAGCTAAAGTTGCAAATTTACCTAAACCTTTTTCTCTTCCAGCATCTGTAATTAAGTTTTTAATTCGGTTGCAATGTTTGCAACAAAAAATGTTAGGTCAAGAAGTAAATATTTTGCCAGAATCTATCGATTTTTTAACTCGACGTTATGCTTATTCGATTGAAAAAGCAAAAAATCAGTTAGGTTATACACCGAATGTTTCTTTAGATGAAGGGATGGAATTTGTGCGGGAATGGTTGGGAAAAATAGATATAAATTAATAGACCTCTTGCATAAATATTATTTTATCTCACGCAGAGACGCAGAGGCGCAAAGAAGAGGGTGAGAATAAAAAGTAATAAGTTTAATATTGCCAACACTGCAAATGCAAGTTTTTATCGGCAACAGCAACAGCAGCAAGATAATTATTAGCGGGTATCAGTTCTGTTAAACTCCATTCTTCAAATTGTAAACTAGCTGGTTGTGTTGGTGTGAGCAAAATCTCTACTTGCTCTAATTGAGATAGTCCGGCGCCAGTTGCTTTTAAATAAGCTTCTTTGCAAGTCCAGTAACGGAAAAAGACTTGTTGCTGTTGGTTGGGAGGAAGCGATCGCACTACCTGATATTCTCTATTTGTAAAAAACCTCTTTGCC
>JBPCQW010000434.1:0-6918 GCA_050997715.1 Hassallia sp. | reverse complement strand
CGGTAATAGTAATTGGTGATGGTGATAGTAGCAGTATTGCTATCTCCAGTAATAATGGCACTGCGGTCAGCACTTCCTCCAACTTTGGCACTGCGGTCTTCTTCTGGCATCCCACCCTCACTTACCGATTCTGTACCCAAATCAATACACTTGGTTTAATACGTCAGACTGATATAAAACTTACGCATTGACATAAATTTGATCCTATGCGTAAACCCTTGCTTGATTTGCACCAACAGAAGTTAAGTATGAATCAGCTTTCCTTCTGTATTTAGAATAGTTGTAAGCACCATGAAATTATGCAGTTTTAGAATATAAATGGAAAAAATTGCTACTATTCTGGTCAGTTCAATCAAGAAGACTTAGTGTAGTATCATTGACACGCGTAAGCGTCTCAAAGTAAAGTGCCTAAGTCCTATCCACCATCTTTCCATTAAGACAAATTATCCAACAAGGTCTCCAATATCTTGTAGCCCCATTTGAGTGTCATCAATCCCCAGCTAATTGCTAATAACACACAGCCTGTAATGCCTGTCGTTAAAGGTACTGGATACCCAAAAAAATAGGTTGTGCCCCAATACATTGCAGCAATCACCAGTCCCATTACTGCCCCAGCACTAAAGCGCTTAATCAACGTACTAGCACTTTCTAGTTTTGATTCAGGTTGCTTGAGTTCAGGTGGTAGTGGCTCCATAAAAAAGAAAAGTTTTGGCTGTTGGGCTACATTCAGTTTAATACTTTCCAGTTGACTTTGTTTGAGTGAGTAAGCGCTTCCCCTTGTGGTGGCGACATTTAGTATTATTGTATTATTTGCGTCAATATAACTGCTTGTAAGTTTGACAATTACCCGCGCATGATTGCATCTAATAACAAACCTGCATCAAAGCGAATTGGATCTGTGCAAGGTAGGTTAGTTTCTGATTTTACTTGAGCGATCGCCTCTTTTGCGGCTGACTCATCTAAATGTCCTGTATTCAGTGCTACACCCACCACAGGCACAGATGCAAAAGCACCACCTGCACTAGCAACCATTTCATACAGCTTAATCACCTCTGATAAAGGTGGAATCGGTACATTATCCATCACATGAGTTTGTCCGGCACGATGTACCAGTATCATTTGCGTTGGTTGCGAACCGCGTATTAAGGGCAATGTTGCCGTAGAACCTGGGTGTAATAGCGAACCTTGTCCTTCTATATGCAAAATGTCGTAATTTTTGCCGAAGCGCATCACCATCTGTTCCACAGCACCGGCAGCAAAGTCTACCCGCACGGCATCTAATGGCACACCATCACCTTCTAACATCAAACCAGTTTGCCCGGTTGGGAGAAACTTAGAACGCCAATTTCGCAAACGTGAAGCCCAATGTAACTCTAGACTAGTTGACATTTTCCCGACTGCCATATCAGTTCCCACCGTCAACACTCGACGGCAAGGAAGGGTGCGTGCCAAGCCAGTAGCAACACTTAAATTGGGTGGTTCTTTTCGCACATCCCAAATTAATTGTCCTGGTTTCAGCAGTGCTTTTAAATCTGCCATGTTTGCTAAAGGTGTGTGCAAACCGTTTACCAACGACATGCCGGACATTAACGCATCTTTGATATCATGCCAATAATCATCTGGTAATACACCACCTTTGGGGGCAATACCAATTACCAAAACTTCCGGTTGATATTGTAATGCAGCGGCAAGTGATGCGACAATTGGGACATCACGCTTAATGCGCGTTAATTCGCTTAAAGATTGTCCTGCACAAGTGCGATCGATAACGGCGACAATTGGAGCTTCACTGTAGCGTAAAAGTGACAGCCCTGTTTTGCCATGAGTTCCTTTGATTTCGTTATGTAGCAGAATAGCTACTCGTTGATTAAGCGCTAAACGCACTGTGTTGTACCCCCAAACCTGGTAAATCGTTCGGTAAAATTTTTCCGTCAAGAGCGATCGCGCCCGTGAAGGGGTCATCGATTAAGTTAAGATGACTGTCTAAGTCTAAATAATCAGCTAGCGGTGCAAGCTGTGCTGCTGCGGTATTCGCTAGCGTACTGTCAGAATAACACCCAAACATCACTTGCAACCCTAATGCACGCGCTGTATGTACCATCCGCATCGCTTCGGTTAAACCACCTGATTTCATTAGCTTGATATTAACACCATCTACACAGTCTGCCAGATGAGGAATATCAGCGCTAGTAAAGCAACTTTCATCAACAAAGATGGGCAAGGGAGAATGCAACTTCAATTCTGGTAAACTTTTTTCTTGCCCTCGTGCAAGTGGTTGTTCCACATACTTTACACCCAAATCAGCCAGGAAGATGCACATTTGGACCGCATCTGACAAACTCCAACCCCCATTTGCATCAACGTAAAATTCTAAATTGGGTGCTTCTTCACGGACTGCCATCAGCATTTTTTGATCTGCGGCAATACCATCGGGATTACCCAACTTAACTTTGAAAATACGCACATCAGTAAATTGTAACCAGTCTCGCGCCCTTGCTCTTGCTGCTTCGGGTGTATTTATGCCAATTGTCACCGAAGTGGGTACAATGGCGTTTTTGTCAAGTCCCCAGAGTTGCCACAGTGGTAATTTTACATGTTTGCCGAGCCAATCGTGCATCGCCATATCCAGCGCTGCTTTGACTGCGGAAGGAACTTGAGCTTTATTTAACACTTGCTCAATTAGCGATCGCTGCAATGGATTGTATGCTTGTAACATAGGTGCAACTTGCAGCAAAGCATCTTTGATTATTGTTGTTGATTGCGGATAAGTACCGACACTAAACGGTGACGCTTCCCCCCAACCCTCGATACCATCTTGGGAAATTTTTACCCAGACATTCGTCGTCTGTGCCGTTGTCCCACGAGCGATCGTCAAGGGAAAGCGTTTGTTAACAGTAAATGTTTTTACCTCAATTTGCATGATTATGCTTAATCTTAAGCAAAGGTAAAAAACAGTTTAGATGCAAATTTTAAATTCTTTAACGTCTCTGTTATACTTTGTTACAAATATTTATATAATTTTCTTTTATTAGGAACAAAGCTAATGCAACTTCGTTAATTTGGTTAAAACAACACTAATTGCGGGTAAAATTCTTCCCTAGTCCCTAGTCCCCTTTATGCACAAATTAAAAAAATGGAAAATATTGCAATCAAAAATGGTCTTAGATAATTTTTGGTGCAAAGTAAGACAAGATGAAATAGAATTGCCCAATGGTAAAATAATAGATGATTTTTTTGTAATTATTAGACCAGAAATTGCCCTAATTTTACCTGTTAGGAATAATCAAGAAATTGTTTTTGTACGGCAATACAGACACGGAGCAGGTGAAATATTATTAGAACTGCCTGCTGGAGGTTTTGATGCAACATATGAAAGTGCAGAAACAGCAGCAATCAGAGAACTTAAAGAAGAAACAGGTTATGCTGCCGAAAAAATTATCAAATTAGCTACCTTATACGATAATTCAGTTAAAGACAATAATAAAATACATTTGTTTATAGCAGAAAATGTGATAAAAATTGGAGAGCAAAATTTAGATATTACCGAAGAAATTGAAGTTGTCTTAATTCCTGTAGAATCCGTGTTAGAGAAAATTACCCAAGGTGAAATTTCAGTTTCAGGTACCGTTGCTGCCCTTTTCTTGGGTTTGAATTATTTAAACAGGAACGATCGCGAAAATTGAAATGAAAACTCTGCGTTACTTTGCGCTTACCTCCGCTACCCTCTGCGTTGAAAAAAAATCTACACTAAGGAAGGTGCGTTACACAAGGTTAACGCACCCTACAAAATCTTTTGTAGACGCGATTAATCGCGTCTCTACTTTATCGCGCCCAGTGTTGTAAAATGTAAACGTAAAAAGCCTCTTTATCAACTTTATCCATAGCCGAAATTTTCCGACCTCCAGACACAACCTTAGTTCGTCCTTGACTCAAACCAGTTGTGATAACTTCTGTTTCCCACTCCCGCAATTGATAGAATTCTGGATGAGCGAGATAAGCTGTTGCTAAGACATCCCAAAAATAATAATCTTGGGGAATAACTAACGCATAACATTGTCCTGCCAAATCAGAAATGGGATAATGCCGTTGTCGTCCCATTTTATAAACAACCTCAGATGTCACGGGTACATTGTTAGTTAAATCCAAAGGACACATGATAATTTCAATTTGACTTTCCCACACTCGTGCTGCGGAAATTGGGTCCCAATAAACATTCCATTCCGCTGAACCATCTTGTCCTGCTTCCAGACTTTTTTCTACATTACCAATAACATTCAACGCACCACCCATCCAGACAATTTTTTTAATTTTCGCTTCAATTTCTGGTGCTTTATCTAACGCGATCGCAACCGTCGTTAAGGGACCCGTTACCATCAACGTTACGGGTTCAGGTGCTTCACGCACCACTTGTATCATGAAATCTTGACCTGGTTGTGCAACCAGAGGTGTGCTAATTGTTTCGTTTTGATTGAGAATCGGCAGATGATCGACAATAAACGAATCACGACGGTAGAGACGGGGGAAAGGATTAATACCACGCACAGTGCTGAGAGCTACCGGGATATGAGAAGATTCCATCAAATCTAAGATTTTGCGTGTAGCGCTGACAGCGGGTTCTCCGTAGCAATCTGCGGGAGTGACGACGACACCCAAAAGTTCAATATGATCCATCGTCATTAGCAGCATAGTTGCTAGATAATCATCAACACCACCATCGTGATCCATTAAAACAAGTTGTTTAGACATAAGTAGGAGAATTAACAAATGGATGAATTTATGCAAGCTGCCATAAGCGAAGCAAAACAAGGTAAACAAGAAGGTGGAATTCCCATCGGTTCCATTCTCGTCAAAGATGGCAAAATCGTCGGCAGAGGACACAACAAGCGCGTACAAGACAGCGATCCTGTCACCCATGCCGAAATTGATTGTCTCCGCAACGCCGGCAGAATTGGCAGCTACAGAGGTACAACACTCTATTCAACCTTAATGCCGTGCTATTTGTGCGCTGGGGCAGTGGTGCAATTTGGCATCAAAAAAGTCATCGCCGGCGAATCTAGAACCTTTCCCGGTGCGAAAGAATTTATGGTATCCCACGGTGTCGAAGTTATTGATTTGAATCTGGATGAGTGTGAAGCGATGATGAGTGAGTTTATCGAAACCACCCCTGAATTGTGGAATGAAGATATAGGGAAGTAGTCAGGAGTTAGGAGTTAGGAGTCAGGAGTTAGGAGTTAGGAGTCAGGAGTCAGGAGTTAGGAGTTAGGAGTCAGGAGTTAGGAGTTAGGAGTTAGGAGTTAGGAGTTGGTAATTGGTAGTAGCCTTGTAGCCTTGTAGGGTGCGTTAGCGGAGCCTAACACACCCTACGTGTATTTTTGCTATCCACCTTTATTAAACACCTACCCTTGAAAGCCCCAGCGAATCGGGGGGACTACAGTTCGGTTCTTAATCAAGTGCATCTTCATACAGAATTGGTATTAGTATTATTTTGTGGCTTAATAATTTACAATATCTTCATCTACTTGTTATTAAATTAAAAACTTTATTTTGTGGCTTAATAATTTACAATATCTTTATCGACATCATTTAGTTGACCGTGTTAACAAAAAAGCTTTAATTTGATGTATTTTTCGGAAGTTTAAATTGTTTGATTATGAAATAATTTTTTCTAAATTTGGTAATGAAGTTTACAGAAAATGTAAATGACCCAGATAGTTGCTTCCTTGTATCTTAGTAATCAAGCAAGCAGTTGAGCCGACGAAAGAAGGCGAACAACTAGCTAGCCCAAATAAAACCTTCCTAACTTTATTTAAGGAGTAACAATCATGGAATCTAACTTATTTATCGAATTGGCTGAAGAGCAACAAGAAGTTGTATCTGGTGGCTTTGTTTTTAATACCGGTTCCTTCTTCGATGCAGGTCTAAACACTAAGACCACTGCTCTCACCTTCCTAGGCACAAGTTCATCAACTGCTAATGGTACTACTACAGGCGCAGGTTTCACATATAATAACGCCGAGCTAAGTCAATTCCTGTCAAATGGTGGTGGAACTACAATCACTCAGCCTTTAAGTGTATAGACTGAATTACCTGTAGACGGATTCCAAAGTTTTTCCTAATCTCTGATTAACTTGAGAGAAACCTCAGGAAAAGTCAACTCTGGAATCCTCTGCTGAATTCACATCGCTACTGATTGTTGTCTTTAAGTTAGTCAACTGGTAGATATGCGGTGTTGGTAGAGATGCTATTAATTGCATTTCTACCAACAATCGTCCAAGATAACAGTTTATTGCTAGAAAAGTTTGCTTTATTTTCTTGCTATGAAATTGTATAACCTAGCAAAACAGTAAGTAATATTTTGTCTGATTATATGGAATCAAAAAAGTCTGAATTATTCATAGATTTATCCGAACATGAACTGGAAGGAGTTGTTGGGGGACGACGACGAAGACAGTCACAGGGATTATCACTCTTCTTCCAGATGACACATATTAGTACTTCCGGAAGTAATGCAATCCATATTTCACCCGATGGTTTTTCTTCCTTGCAACAATCTGCATATGAGTCAACGCAAATTACTCTTGGAATTAATTCGTCATCCGGAGGTCGTGGAAATAGCAAGCGTGGGTCAATAAATTCAATTTACCAATTATTATCTTTGTTGATGGCTCTAAGTTAATAGTCCTAGCGTCTAGGAATACATAATTACTGAACAATTTTTCCGTCCACTTAAATAAAGTTCGGATATTGTACCAAGCCAAATAATCTATGAACTACAACAATTATTTCTTATCTTAACCTTATTGGCATTTTGGCGGTTTCTAAAATACTGTATTGGTTTATAAAGAATGAAATAGCACTGTCAGAATATTTCCGTAAATCGAGGTGCATTCCTAAGATTGCACCTCCCAAAGTTATATG
>JBPCQW010000422.1:0-8914 GCA_050997715.1 Hassallia sp. | reverse complement strand
ACTCCAGCTACTTACACCACCACCGTCTACGTGACGACTAGCTACTGCCATGTCTGCACCTTTTTGAATGGCGCGTAACAATTGCGACAGCACTTCTGGCGGATGCTGTAAATCCCCATCAATTACTGCTAAAACACGTCCCCTTGCGGCTTGCCAGCCGCGAATCACTGCACTTGAAAGCCCCCGCTCATTTTGACGACGCATCACCCGTAATTGCCGATATTCTCGCGTCAGAGACTCGGCAACTTCCCAAGTGCGATCGGGGCTATCATCGTCCACTACAATCAGTTCGTAGTCTCCAGGGATAGACTCATCTAGCAGTTGGCTCAATATCTTGACAACGTTTTTGATATTGTCTCGTTCTTTGTAGGTCGGAATCACCAAAGACAAGAGGATGTTTTCACTACGTGCATTTACACTACTTGGGGGTAATTCAGGAATCTGTAATGCACCAGTTGGTACTGACAAAAGTGAATCAGGTTCAATTATACTCATGCAGAAATGACTATATGAAGAAACTGTGTTGTTAGTAATTATGCTTGAGGAAAGCTATGTATAGTTAGTGTTAAAGATTTTCTACCAAAAGACATATACAAAAAGTAATATTTCTTACAAATAAATTAAAGTTAGCAATTCTCCTTTGTATTTTCAGCCAAAATAGCTAATAAAAAAGTTATCGTTTTTCTTTATACTAAGCTTTAACTTGGCAACAAACTAATACAGTCAAATTATTTTGTATAAAATGGCTCTCCGGTTTAATATATGAACAGCAACTTGCGACCTGTTTGGGCATTTCCTCCGAAAGGGTTACGATTTTTACTGATTGTTATATTAGCATTGGGTGTATTTTTTCGCTTTGTCAATATTGACCGAAAAGTTTACTGGTTTGACGAGACTTTTACCTCATTACGGATTTCGGGCTATACAGTGGCAGAAACAGTTGGGCAAGTCTGCAATGGTCAGGAAATTGGTGTTAAAGATTTACAAAAATATCAGCGTCTTGCTCCGGAAAAAACTTTAACAGATACTATACAATCTTTGGCAATAGAAGATGCTCAACATCCACCGCTATATTACGTGCTGACGCGATTTTGGGGGCAATTGTTTGGTAGTTCAGTCGCAGTCACTAGAAGTGTGGCTGCTTTGATGAGTTTGCTGGCATTTCCGTGTATTTATTGGCTATGTCTGGAATTATTTGAGTCATCGCTTGTGGGATGGGTTGCAGTTGCACTAATAGCTGTGTCACCATTTCATGTTTTGTACGCACAAGAAGCGCGGGAATATAGTTTGTGGAGTGTGACAACTTTGCTATCTAGTGCAACACTGCTACGGGCAATGCGAGTAGAAACAAAGCTTAGTTGGTTAATGTATGGAGTATCTGTAGCATTAGGGCTGTATACATTTTTGTTTTCTGTGTTAGTGATGATTGCTCATGGTGTTTATGTGTTTGTAATTGAACGCTTTCGATTCACTCAGAGGGTTATTGCTTATTTGCTGGCATCTTTATTAGGGTTTTTATCTTTCACACCTTGGGTAGTGGTTGTTATTACTAATTTAGGGAAAGTTAATGAAACAACAGGTTGGACATCTAGTAAAATATCGCGGTTAAGTTTGATTAAGTCTTGGATTGTTAATTTGAGTTATTTTTTTATTGATTTTAACTTTGATTTGAGGAATGTTGATAATAACTCTGTATTGAAATCGATAGTTAAATTTTTAATTCCTGTCATCTTAATTTTTGTAATATATTCGATTTATTTTCTTTGTCGTAATACTCTCAAGCGAATTTGGTTATTTATATTGACATTGATTGGGGTTACAGCGCTATCTCTAGCAATGCCTGATTTAATTTTGGGAGGAGTGCGATCGCAAGCTTCTCGATATCTTATCCCTACCTATTTGGCTATTCAGCTTGCTGTTGCATATCTGCTGGCAACTCAAATTATATCTACTGTTAACAACCAAAGACAAAAGCTTTGGCAAGTTGTCATGGTTCTGCTGATTTCAGCCGGGGTGATGTCTTGTGCAATTAGTTCTCAAGCCGAAACTTGGTGGCTCAAGGCTCTTAACATTTATACTCCTCAAATGGCTAAAATTATCAACCAAAGTGCCAAACCACTTTTAATTGTTTCTTGTGAGGGAAGCTCCTCTATAGGTGATCCAATGTTTCTCAGTCATGTGCTTGCTCCTCAAGTGCGGCTTCGGTTGGTGAATAAGTCAAATGTGGCGCAAATTTATGATAATTTCAGCAATAATTTTAGTGAGGTGTTTTTATACAATCCTTACTATAATACTATTCCGCAAGTATTCTTAGATAAGGTTGAAAATCAGCAGAAATACAAGATTGAAAAAAACATTTATCCAGAAAATCTTGAACTTTGGAAATTAAGCAAATAGTGAGAATTGATGTAATGCCCGGTTCTCCAAAGTCGGTGTGGCTGAATCATACATATCATATCCGGCAAAACGTCTCGTTCCACAATTGCGGTGTCCAGATACCCGACTTCTTTAAGAAGTCGGGTATCTAACTTTTTAAGAAGCGCGGATGAAGTCTAAGACTTCGGTTTATAAGTTGATGCAACGTGCAATTCTTTCAACTGCTTTGCATCCACACTAGAAGGTGCATCTGTTAACAAACAACGCGCTTGTTGCGTCTTGGGGAAGGCAATTACATCGCGAATTGATTCTTCACGAGCGAGCAACATCACCAAGCGATCTAAACCGTAGGCGATACCACCATGCGGCGGTGTACCATATTCAAATGCCTCTAAAAGAAAGCCAAATTTACTTTGTGCTTCTTCCGGAGATAAACCGATCGCTTCAAATACCTCTTCTTGAATTTGCCGCTGATAAATTCGCAAACTACCACCACCAACTTCAAAACCGTTAAATACTAAATCATACGCTTGAGCGCGGGCGGTTTTCAAGTCGGATAAATCATCAGGATGCGGTGCTGTAAAGGGGTGGTGAAGTGCTTCCAAGCGTTTCTCATCAGCATTCCACTCAAACATCGGGAAATCTACCACCCAAAGCAAGTTGATTTTTTCCGGATCGATTAATTTAAATTCTCTAGCGATCGCTTGCCGCAATCTATCTAAAGTCTTATTGACAGTTGTCGCATCAGCAGCCGCAAATAATAGCAAATGTCCGGGTTTGGCATCGGTGCGGCGCAAAATTTCTTGCTTTTGTTCTGGTGTTAAGTTATCTTTAATCGCGCCGATGGTGTCGATTTCACCGTCTTCTCTGACGCGGATGTATGCTAAACCTTTCGCACCGGCTTCCGCAGCTTCTTTGAATAAGTCGCCACCGGGTTTAATACGGACGTTGGATATTGTATCATTGCCGTTGGGAATCGGCAGGATTTTCACAATCCCGCCATTGGCAACCGCTTCCCGAAAGACTTTGAAACCAGAGTCTTTCAACACATCCGAGACATTGACTAGTTCTAAACCGTAGCGTGTATCAGGTTTATCACACCCGTAACGCTCCATCGCGTCTGCGTAGGTGAGACGGGGGAAGGGAAGCTGTAATTCGATACCTTTAACTGTTTTGAAGATATGCGAAACTAACTTTTCGTTAAGTTCGATAATTTCTTCTTGGGACATGAAACTCATTTCTATGTCCAATTGCGTGAATTCTGGTTGTCTGTCAGCACGTAAGTCTTCGTCGCGGAAACAACGAGCAATTTGATAATAGCGATCGCATCCTGCTACCATTAAAATCTGTTTGAAAAGCTGCGGTGATTGCGGCAGTGCAAACCACTCGTTAGGGTTGACGCGACTGGGTAAGATGTAATCGCGTGCGCCTTCGGGGGTGGAACGGGTTAAGATGGGGGTTTCAACTTCGATGAAGTTTTCCACATCTTCGAGATAGCGACGCATCGTTTTCACAACTTGATGACGTAATTTTAAGTTATTCGCCATGCGATCGCGTCGCAAATCTAGATAACGATATTTCAGCCGCAAGTCTTCCCGCACATTCTCGCTGTCTGCGGTGGAAACTTGAAAAGGTAACTGTTTGCGAACTGCGTTTAGCAATTCAATTTTATCAGCGTAGATTTCGACTTCGCCAGTGGGGATACGGGTATTGAGAGATTCTTCGGGACGCTGCGTCACCCTACCTGTGATTTCGACGACGTATTCATTACGCAGAGCGTTAGCTGGTTCGTAAGAATCTGGGGTACGTTGCGGATCGCTGACTATTTGGACAATGCCAGAGCGATCGCGTAAATCTAAGAATATCACACCCCCATGATCGCGGCGACGGTCTACCCATCCGTTAATGGTGACAGTTTCTCCAATGTGTGAGGAACGGAGTGCGCCGCAATAGTGAGTTCGCATAGGTCTTAATACTTATTTCTGGAGCTAGATGGGCTAGTTTTTCTCAAAGCTTTCCCATTATCTAGCATCAATCGTATCCAATTGCAGAAAAGATGACAGAATGTAGCGTCAATAGATAAAGCGAACCGATTAAACCCTAAGGATGAGTTTTGCCTAATTCTACAATAGTTCCCGGAATTCCTCACGGTTTAATTGGCAGTCACGGAGTATCTGTGCTAACAAACCAGAACCAATAGTTTCAGCAGAATGTACTGGGACAAGGATTCGACGACCATCACTATGTATAAGAAAATGGTGACTACCTCGGATTCTTGCAACCTCAAAACCTGCTTTTTTTAAAGCTGCAATTACTTCCTTTCCATTTCATTCTCGGTAGTTTGCTCATACTTTAACAGAAACTCTCCCAAGCCCAACAAACTCTAATGCTTCGGCTTTCTCTTGTTCAACCTCTAAACAAAGTTCAATAGCTTCTTTAATACGCTCTATCAATTCGTCTAGAGATTTGGCTTGGGTATGACATCCCGCAAGACTAGGCACAGAGGTAACAAAATAGCCCTCAGAGTCGCGTTCTATAATGACGTTAAATTCTCTAGTCATTTTGAGATTAGTGTTTAGTGGCGTAATCTAATTTTAGAGTAGTGTGTTCACAAATAACAAACGTATGGTGCGGTGTTTCACCCCCGCGATCAAACCGATAACTGTTAATCACTATCTCCATAAAAATCTTCATCTAATAACTGTTCTAGAAGAAAAGGACAATCTAGAGGATATTCTTCTTTTTTATGTTTTATCACTCCTAATTTAGCGTTTTTACTTTCTTTAATTGCCAGTTTACGAGCATCGGCATAAGCCTTAGAAATAACTTCAGTAATATAGTTTTTAAAAGAAGGATTTTCTTCTAAATCCTTTTTTACTCGAAACCGATGTTCTGTCACAGAACTATACCAGCTTTGTTTCATCATCTCAGGAGCATCAGATTGAACGGTTAACTTTAGTAAATGAGCAATCAGTATCGTTAAGTTACTCATAAATGACCGTTTCTCTGCTTTTCCCATGTCTTCTAATTCTAAAAGCAAATGCTCCCAATCTATATCATGAAACCGATGTTCTTTAATCTGCTCAATAATGCTTTCTCGCCAAAGATTAAAATCTTGTTCATATTGATTGTTCATATAACAATCCTATCTGATTAAAAATTGAAAGGCTCAGATTCCCGACTTCTTAGAGAAGTCGGGAATCTTATTTTTCACGAATTGATCTACATACGCACGCATGGAATCAGGTAGAGAAATATTTATGCTGCTCATTGGCTTAGGTATTTTGGTTTCTCTACAATAATTATGGCAAGCTTTGCCACTTCCTGTCATGAGTGTTTAATAGTGCGTAGACACAAATTGAGTGTTAGTGTCTAATGTTGCAAGGCAAACCGCTCCCAATCGGGTTGGGATAAGGTTTTTTGACGAAAATCATAGATTAGAAAGACGCGATAAATCGCCGTCTTTACAATAATCAGTCCTTTGTAGAGACGGCGATTTATCGCGTCTCTTGCCTTAACCGTTCCCGTAACTTGGGGAACCGTTCCCGTAACTTGAGAAACCGTTCCCGTAACTTGAGAAACCGCTACAAACGTCATTGCGAATGAAGCGTTCGCGGTAGCGTCTCGCAGAGAAGCGGAATGACGCAATCGCAAGACATTAAGATTGCTTCTCTTCGAGACGCTCCGCGAACACTTCATTTCATTACGTTCGCAATGACTGTAAATATTTTTGTCTACCTACTTATTTTCTTTATTTTGCCAAAAGCCGGAATATTGCCCAACAAAATTGTATACAATCTCAACAACCTCTTGCTGACGCAGTTATGCCGCCAGACTACTCCGGTCAAAATCTCCGAGGTCGCTCTTTTAAAGGTCAAAAGCTGACAGGGGCAAACTTTAGCAAGGCAGATATTAGAGGGGCAGATTTTACCAACGCTATTCTTAAAGATGCTAACTTCACAGGTGCTAAGGCTGGACTACAGAAACGTTGGGTAATTGGGTTGCTCATAGTCACGTTGCTGCTGTCGGTAGTATCAGGGCTTTTCTCAATCGTAATTGGTGTAGCTATATCATATATTTTCGACCCCAAAAACACTGAAAACTTCGTTAGTGGGATAGTCTGCCTGGTTATGGTGGTACTCTTTGTGATTATCACTATCCGCAAAGGTTTAACAGCTGGTTTAGGAGCCTTCGCCTTAGCCTTCGCCTTCGCCGTAGCCGTAGCCGTAGCCGGAGCCGGAGCCGTATCCGTAGCCGTAGCCGTAGCCGTAGCCGGCAGAGCCGGAGCCGTAGCCGGAGCCGTAGCCGTATCCGTAGCCGTAGCCGTAGCCTTCACACTATTTAGTGCTTACATTGGCTGGCGTAGTTTAGCAGGAGATGAAAAAGATGCTTGGGTTCGCTCATTCGCTCTTGCCTTTGCTGCTACAGGTGGAACCAGCTTTCGCAATGCCGATTTAACAACCGCTGACTTTACGGGTGCAACCCTCAAAAACACAGATTTCAGAAAAGCAAACCTGACACGCACTCGTTTTTATGAAGCAAAAAAACTTGACTTTGCCAGAGTCGGCGACACCATATTAACTAAATTAGCTGTTCTAAAATTACTCGTCACTAGCAATGGTCGAGGAAAATCTTATGCTGGTGCTAACCTGAAAGGCGCTAACCTGATAGGTGCAGATTTGAAAGAAGCTAGTCTTAAAGACGCTTATATTAGTCAAGCCACTTTTCAAGGAGCTTGTTTAGAAGGGGCAAACCTAACTCTCACTCAAGCTGTTAACACTGATTTTACCAGCGCCCAAATGACAGGTGCTTGTGTGGAAGCATGGAATATTGAAAGCACAACAAAGTTAAATAATGTCGATTGTCGCTTTGTCTATCTTCTAGAATATCCCAAGCCTGAAACCGATGACCGCGAACGCCGTCCCAGTAGTGGCGACTTTCAACCAGGAGAATTTACTAAGCTATTTGAAGAGGTTTTAAATACAGTTGATTTAATTTTCCGCAACGGCATAGACTGGAAAGCTTTTGTTAACGCTTTCAAAACAGTGCAAGCGGAAAATGAAGACACAGAATTAGCTATCCAGAGTATTGAAAATAAAGGCGATGGGGTTGTCGTTGTTAAGTTAGATGTGCCTGTTGATGCTGATAAAGAAAAGATTCATAGTGATTTTACAAACAATTATCAATTAGCACTGCAAGCTGTAGAAGAAAAATATAAAGCACTATTACAAGCAAAAGAAGAAGATATAGCCTTCCATCGCCAACAAAGTGCAAAGATTCCAGAGATGATTATGTCCTTAGCGAATAAACCGATAAATGTTCAAGTTGACAATAAAGTAGAGAATAAACACATGCCTAACAGCAATGATGCCAGCCGCAATATTAATGTCGGCAGAGATTTTAATGCAACCGGACAAGCTTTTAGTTTAGGTGACATTAGCGGTACGGTGACAAACACCATCAACGAGTTACCAAAATCTGATGAACCAGATAAACCGGGAATTAAGGAATTATTGACGCAATTGCAAACAGCAATTGAAGCGGATAAGAATCTAGACGAAGAAGATAAAGCTGAGGCTTTAGAACAAGTGAAGGCTTTAGCAGAAGCGGGGAAAAATCCCAAAGAAGGAGCGATGCAAAAAGCAGCGAAAACGGCTATGAAGATTTTAAAAGGGACAATTTCTGGTTTACCCAGTGCGGCAACATTGGTTGAGGCGTCTGGTAAATTGTTGCCGCTGATTTCCGGTTTTCTAGGGTTGGGGTGAGGAAACGGAGACGCGATCGCATTTGTTAACGCATTAAGACGCGATTAATCGCGTCTCTACAATTCCCCCCATCTCCCCATCTCCCACTCTCCCACTCCCCCACTCCTGTTTACGGACGAGGGGCGTTGAAGGCATCCCAGGCGGCTTTGGCAGCATCTTCAAAGCGATCGCCTAATTGTGATACTTCTTTCCACAGCGTCTGCCAGTTTTTATCTGCTTCTTCTTGAATTGTCGCCCAAGAGCGTTCAATGCGATCGCGCTCAATTACTCTTTCACCTTCTACCGCTTCTCGCGCTCTACGTATGGCATTTAAATATGTCTCGCGGGTGAGAGTACCGGCTGATTCTGCTTCAGCTTGAGCGCGTCTTTTCAACGCTTCTATTAACTCTTTAGTTTCGTGTTTCAAATCATCGGTTTCCCCAGCCATTTCTCTTTCTACCATTTCATTGGTTTGGGGGCTGACTTCAACGATTACTTCGATATTATTGTTTGCATCAGAATTCATAATTGTATCTCCTTTTCAAACTTTAAATATTCGCTTGGGCATTGGGCATCGGGCATTGGGCATTGGGCATTAATAATAATTCTCCCCCACTCCCCCACTCCCCCCCTCTCATCACACTCTCTGCAACCTAGGCAATTGTTGCTGCTATATAAAAACTAGACAAGTCTAGACATTTATTTCTTACTTCAATGGGAGCATGGGAGCGGCTATCCCTCAGTAAGCTTTCACGCTTTAGCCAAACGTGATAGATTAATCGCAGCATTCAAAT
>JBPCQW010000300.1:0-8059 GCA_050997715.1 Hassallia sp. | reverse complement strand
AGGCAACTGCTTCCTCGCATCTATAATTGAATTTGATTTGTTATTCAACGCACACGCGGACAATCAGTTATGGCAGAAAAAGGACAGGGATTTGGCTTCGGCTTGGGAAAAATGAAGGAACTCGCCGAAGCTTTTAAGAAAGCGCAGCAAGTTCAAGAAGGCGCGAAAAAACTCCAAGAAGAATTGGAGCAAATGGAAATTTTGGGAGAGTCCGGTGGTGGTCTGGTCAAGGTGATTGTCAGCGGAAACCAAGAACCAAAGCGCGTCGAAATTTCCCCAAGCGCTCTAGAAGAAGGTGCGGATGTACTTTCAGACCTTGTGACAGCAGCAATGAAAGATGCTTACAACAAGTCCACTGCAACAATGCGCGATCGCATGGAAGATTTGACCAGTGGGCTAGAGCTTCCCGGATTTCAGTAATGTGTCAATAGTTAGGGGATAGTGGTTAGGGGATAGTGGTTAGTAATATTTTTTTGCGACCAACAACTAACAACTAACTTTTGTAGAGACGTTCCACTGGAACGTCTCTACCGCTCCAACGCTCCCACTGACGCGCAAAACGGATTTTTATGCCTTATAAGCTGCTTTTTGTCTGCCTGGGGAACATTTGCCGTTCGCCATCCGCAGAAAATATCATGTATCATTTAATCGAGCAGGCAGGTTTGAGCGAAAGCATTCTCTGTGATTCTGCCGGCACATCTAGTTACCACATTGGTAGCGCACCTGACAGACGCATGAGTATTGCTGCGGCTCAAAAGTTGGGAATTAAACTACGTGGTTCAGCCCGACAGTTTCAAAAGTCAGATTTTCAAGATTTTGATTTGATTTTGGCTATGGATCGAGAGAATTATGAAAATATTCTCTCTCTCGATCCAACTGGGCTATATCGCCACAAAGTACACTTGATGTGTGATTTTTGCTCTAAATATACCATCAAAGAAGTTCCAGACCCTTACTATGGGGGTTCAGAGGGATTTAATCAGGTGATTGATTTACTCGTAGATGCTTGTGAAGGTCTTTTAAAACACGTCACCAGCTAGTAATCAACAGTGTGATTAGCTGTTATTTAACTAAACCGTGCGTAATCGCAAAACGCACTAATTCGGCGCGGTTGCTGGTTTCGGTTTTCCTTAGTAAGCTACTAACGTACTTTTCTACTGTCCGAGGACTCAGATGTAACTGATTACCCATTTGAGCATTAGAATGACCATGCGTTAACAGTTCGAGGACTTCCTGTTCTCTAGAACTCAAAGATGAGAGTGTTTGGGACTTCTCAAAATGATTAACATAATTATGAGAGTCAGCAACTTTAAATCCAGAATTACCTAGATTTTCTTGATGAGAAAAGCCATACTCTGATTTCATGATTTGCGATCGCTCTAAGAGATTCCGAATCGCTGCGGCTAACTCTTCTAACTCAAAAGGCTTAGGCAAATATAAATCGCACCCTGACTGATAGCCTAAGATTCTCTCCTGAGTCTTAATTCTTGCCGTTAACAAAATAACCGGTAACAAACGAAACGCTGGTTTTTGACGCACCTGACGCACCAATTCATAGCCATTCATTCGTGGCATGACAATATCGGTGACAATCAAATCAGGATGGTACTCTTCCACAATCTCCAGAGCCTCTTGACCGTCATCAGCTGTAATTACTATGTAGCCAGACAGTTCAAGATAATCGCTGATAGACAAACGAGTGCCCAGGTCGTCATCCACTACAAGGATCGTCAAGGGCATGGACAGTAGACCCCCAGCATTTTTTGAAATAAACAATTTGCTTTAATAAGCAATATCAGTAGACTTAAGCAACAATAGTACTATTATGTTTCATAGGATGACAGAATTAACAGCTAATACCTGCCTTTGGGCTGATTTATAAATAAAATCTTAAATTATTACAAGAGCTTAATAAAGTTTAACTTATTTTCAACTTTAGGTGTGTAACGCGGGCAGATAGTTTTCAGTCTTTGTCATCGCTCACTCATACTTGAAGGCGATCGCCCTTCTTCTGACTATAAATTAATACCTACTAAATAAATGACCTCGTGCGTTAAATTAATAAGATAACACTGATATCTAGTAAAGCATTTATAGTGGTTTTATATCCCCCACTAAAGTTTAGCAACAACTAAACACAAATTTTTAGGCAAATTTGACGCAAGCAAAATACTCAATGAGCGAGAAAAGCGACAGTTACAAAGTTGTAAGTGATAATCGGCAAGCCCGTTATTTGTACGAAATCCTAGAAACGTACGAGGCTGGAGTTCAGTTGACAGGCACCGAGGTTAAGTCAATCCGTGCAGGAAAGGTTAATCTCCAAGATGGCTATGCTTTGATTCGCGATGGCGAAGCATGGCTGCTGAATGTGCATATCTCCCCTTACAATGCTAGTGGACAATATTTTAACCATGAACCGCGCCGCACGCGCAAGCTGCTGCTACATCGTCAAGAAATCCGCAAGCTAATTGGCAAGGTGGAACAGCAAGGTTTGACTATAGTACCTTTGAAAATGTATTTGAAAAGAGGTTTTGTGAAAGTAAGTATCGCTCTAGGCAAAGGTAAAAAGCTCCCCGATAAGCGAGAAGACTTGAAACGACGACAAGATCAACGCGATATTCAACGGGCAATGAAGAATTATTAAGCAGGAGGGTGACAGACAGAAGTACTACATCAGAGAGAGAAACAGGTTTAAGTAACCAACATTTGTCTATCCTCAGCGTGAGTTTAGAGAAACTTGAGTTTATAGCTATAGATGGATTGAGCAAATCTTGTGACTTGATAAAGTAATGGGTAACAAGGAATGCAACGATGAGTTTTAACTATGAAAAGTAATTTAACCAAAGTTATCGGCGCTGGCGTTTTTGCGTTGGGTATGACAATGTTGCCTTTAACTTTACCTGCACAAGCTCAAGTTAATGGTGGAACCACCAACACCACCCCAGATACAACGACAACAACTGCCCCAACCACAACAACAACCTATGAAAAAAATGATTTTGATTGGGGTTGGTTAGGATTAACAGGTTTATTAGGTCTAGCAGGTTTGGCTGGTAAAAAGCGCAGCGAAGACGCAACTCGCTATCGCGATCCAAACACTGTAGGTACTTCGACTTACAGAGAATAATTACATATTCGTTGCTTCAGTTGCTTATTTTGGATACAAATAGGGGAATCATGAAAAAGAAGAAAGAAGGGATTTATAGCCTCTTTCTTCTTTTTTCAGTTTGTTATACCTGTCCTATATTGGGACACATATGATAAAGACGTTGCGTCGGAACGTCTTTATCATATGTTGCATCGTTCTAGGGTGCAGATAAAGGCGAACTTGCTTCTTGACTTTGGTCTTGAGGTGTGTATGTGTAATAGCTAGCAATCAAACCAACTACTAACCACCAAACGCTATTGACTTCAGGACGATAAAATACAGTATCTACTGTGCCATGAGCGAGCATACCTGCCATTGTGGCGATCGCTCCAATTAACCAAAAGCCATCGGCACTTCTCAATTTTCGCAAGCGTTGCATTTGTAAAAAGGCTGTATTAAAAGTTACTATTAGCAACCAGATGAAAGCGGCTAAACCAACAAAGCCAGTTTCTACAGTCACCTCTAAGAAAATCGAATAGGCACTCAAAGCAGTGTAACGAGGGTGTTGGTAAAGCGGGTAAATTTTATTAAAAGAGCCGTGACCAGGACCAATACCGATAATTGGGCGATCGCGAATCATCTCAAAAACAGCATCCCAAACATTCCGGCGAAAATTATTACTGCTGTCTTTGCGATCGGCAAAAATACTCACAACCCGCAAGCGTACTGGCTCGACAAATATCACCGCTAGCAGCAATACCCCAATCAAACCTCCCAAAATAATCGGTAGCGACCAAGTTCGCCAAAAAGGAGGCAATTCTATACTCCACCAATAAACCAACAATGCCATCACAGTTAAAAATGCCACAACTAGCCCAATCCAGCCACCACGACTAAAAGTAAAAATTAGGCAAGCAGTATTGACAACAAACATCGTTAGTGCTAAAGCTTTCTTAATCCAACCTTGCCAGACAAACACGGCAACTAAGCTGAAAACCACAGCGGGTAAAAGGTATCCGGCAAGTAAGTTAGGATTGCCCAAATAACTATAGACCCTTGTAGTCTTAGAAAAAGCAGATTCTTGATCGACCCAAGTTGCCAGCGGAGGAGCGCCGAAAAACCATTGCCGCATTCCGTAAATACTGACAATCAGGGATACGTGCAAGTAAAGAACAATCATCCAAGAGCGGATGCGAGGCGACCTCAACACCCTAGCACAAAGGGCAAACAGCAACAAATAGAGCGTTAACGTTGTCAAATCGTTAACCGCCACCTTTTTCACTGGTGATAATGCCGTAGCGACAGCAGCAACAGCCCAGTAAAGCAGTACCAACAGGTGAATGGGAGTAACAGTGGGCTGATTTAGGGGTGCGGCTTCATCTGATAAAGTCAACAACAGCCAAAATCCCACACAAGCTGCCAGCAATAAGCCGATGAGTGTACTCGATACAAAAGGTGCAAGAGCATACACCAGGCTGAGTAAGGCAGCCGCAATTGTGTCTCCCCATTGTATCAGCACACTGCCTTGCCGCCAGGAACTCAACAACCCGACTAGAAAACGGTGCAGGTAGCTAGTGGTGAGATATTGTTTGAGCGGCAAGTAAGATAAAGTGAATCTTTGCCAGACTAAATTCATAAAGAAAACTGCGATTAATTAACAATTAGCAATGAACTTGGACTCGATCATAATGCGAGTAGTTCCAAAAAGGTAATAAGGCAAATTGTAAATTAGGAATTAATCGCGTTTGAATCACTTCAGGTAAATTTTATGAGATTAGGCGATCGCTACAAACGTAAGTTAATTTTGACTAACTGATTTTGAACTTACTTACGGTTGTTTGCAATTCCTGAGTAATATCTACAGTTTTTTCCAAAGATTGAGAAATTTTCTGGGAACTACTAGTAATTTCTGATACTTGAGAAATTTCTTCTAGAAGTTTTGTGACTGCTTGCGATGTTTCCACCTGAGATCCTGTTGCCTGATAAATAGATTCCACTAATTTATCAAGTTGCTGGGATACATTCAAAATTTGATTAAGGGATTTTTTCACATCTTCTACAAGGTGCGTTCCTTTCACCAGTTCCGAAGTTTCCAACTCCATCACCTTGACAACTTCTTGTGTATCCCGTTGCGTGTTTTTCGCTATTTGCTCAATTTCTTGGGTAGCACCTGTACATCGTATAGCTAGTTCTCCTAACTCTGTAGCAAATACCAAAAAGCTGTTATTGTCTTCATTCGTTCTGACAGCTTCTAATTCAGCATTGAATGCTAATATGTTGGCTCGCGTTCCTATTTCATCAATCAAAGAAACCATATGGCTAATTTGTAGCGAAGATTCTCCTAAGCGCTTGATTTTTTTTGCCATATCATCAATTGTGGAACGCAAATTAAAGATGTTTCGCATCGTCAAATCTATTGCCGTTCCGCTTTCTTGAGCATTAAAAGAGACTGTATGAGCAACTTGTGCAGCTTTTTGAGCGTTTTCTGACATTGATTGCAGAGAACCTGTCATTTGATGAACGTTATCTAAAGTCAAGTTGATTTTAACAGCTTGTGTCAGCGCTTGTTCAGATAGTTGTCGAATTGCATCTTCGTTTTCATTAACAGCTATATTTACCTGAGAGGTAGATGATTCTACTTTCACCACAATCGCTCTAAGATTATCGATTATGGTGTTAAAACCTTCAGCGATAATGCCTACTTTTCCAGATATCACTTCTGCCTTAACTGTCAAATCACCTTGAGACGCTTTGTCGATATCTTTGAGCAATTTGTGAATTTCCTGTTGTAGTAATTGTTGTTGTTGACGTTGGTCATCAGAAACAACTTGAGCATGAGAACTGGCATTTGTAATTTTTTCAATTAGTGATGCTTGCTCTAGAGCATAGCCAATGGGAATTGTCACTTGCTTCAACAAACTAATTTCTAATTCTTGCCATTGACGGGGACGAGAACATTGATGAGCGATAAGCAAACCATAAAGTTTATTGTTAATCAAAATCGGTGCAACTAAATTTGCTTTGACTTCAAATTGTTCCAACTGAGCTATGTAACAATCACTCAAATCAGTTGCATAAATGTTTGTTGTAGCTTGTACGCGTCCTTTCTGGTATTTTTCTACATAACTCTTGGCAAAACAAGGATCGGCGATTTCTGCTGACAAAGCGACTGGAAACTCAGGATTTACCGATTCAGCAATTACCTTGCCTTGCCAATTTTCATCAAATTTGTAGACAATAACTCTATCTGCTTCGAGAGCTGCTTGTAAACTCGTCACAGCAGCATTCAAAATGTACTGAGTATTCAAAGATCCACGGCAACGCCCAATAATTTCATTAACTAGTTTTGCTACTTTTACTTCATCTTCTTGTTGACGGACTTGTTTAGTAATCTTGTCTGCTAATTGGTTGAAACTGAGAGCCAATTGTCCAACTTCATCAGCTGAAAAAATTTCTGCACGAGCAGCGCGATCGCCTGCTGCATATCTGAAGGCTGTTCGCTGTAGCTGCTGAATCGGTTTAATAATTGTCCGTCTCTGAATCAAAGTCCAAATCAAGATAATCGCTAATGCTAAAATAATCGTGAATAACTGCACCCAAAAACTATCTGCAAGCAATTTATTCAACGCTGTTTCTGGAGTTACCCGCACTAAAATCGCCACAGGCTGCTTACTAAAAATAGCAATCGGCTCATCATCTGCTTGGATAATTTTGTAGGGTACAGCCTTCGTCGCTACAGTGTAAGTTTGATTGTTAATTTTCATCCGCGCTGTGACTGCTTCACCTCCGGAATTTAATGCTGTTTCTAGTAACGATTTACCTGTTTTAGGTAAGTCTAAATTTGATAGTTTCTCTGATTCTCCCTGAGCCAGAGATGTTGCTAAGGTAAATTCTCCTGTTGGTTGGCGAAAATAAACTGCGCTATAGCCACTACCAGTAGTTGTCAATGTACTTCTCAAAATTGAGTTTTTCCCATTGACTATATCCCCAGAAACTAAAGCACCAATTACTACATTTGTTTCCGGATCTTTCACCGGGGTAACTGTGTAACGAATTAGTGCATCTTTATTTCTAAATCCACTTGGTAAAGGTGGTGCTTCTCGACTCAATTCCGACCATTTGACAATGCGACTAGCTTTAACCTGTTTGGGATAGCTGAAAACTTCACTAACTAAATTGTCGGGATTAAAAATTTCCCCTTGACGGTCAGCATTGGCATTGACTATAATCTTGAAATCTTTGCCAACAAGCGTAGCATATTCTATTCTTCTTGCTTTGATTTCATTTGTCAGAATTTGCTTGACTTCTGCCTTCAAGTTTGGAGTTAAGGATTGATCGGAAGCATTCAGCTTTGCGGCTTTAATAATTGCAGTGTTATCTGATTGCCCTCGAAAACCAAAGCCCATTTGATCAACTTTAATATTGTAAGCCATATCTGTAACTGCAACTTCTGACTTAGCTTGTTCCAGTGACAAAGCTTGAAGATTACTTGTAGTTAATAATCTACTGACAATACCCAGCCCCAAAATTGCTATTAGTTGCGAAGCAATCAATACAATCAACTGTTTGCGAGCAATAGAAAGATTAGCAAAGTTTTGCCATAAAGAAGGTTTGACTCGCAACGTACTAAGCTTATTGAGAGATTGTGCAAATCTTTTTAATCCAGAGTCTTGAGCAGAGTTATTTAATAAATGTTTTTCTGAACTAAATTGACTATCTTTTGTTGTTAAAAAATGTTTACTCACTTCAATTTTCCTCTTAATTCAGTAACTTAGGAATTTTCTTCGCAGCAAAAATTGAACAGTTTTAGCACTAAGCTTAATAACTGTCGAAGAGATAACGAATACATATTTACACGCTGATATGGACTTAACCGATGATGAAAACGTTAAGCCTACGAGCGTAAATATACGTCATCAATTGAAACAATCCAGCTGATTTCTAACCGGGAATTTAAATTGAGGGATACAC
>JBPCQW010000296.1:0-4440 GCA_050997715.1 Hassallia sp. | reverse complement strand
GAACTAAGTATAAGTTGCAGCAAAGCTACACCACTAATACTCTAAGTATTGGTGTTCAGTTGCACCTCCAGAAAATGTATGCGCTTATCATAGTTTCCCCAAACAAGAACTTAGTCAGTATTGTCCAAACAATCAGTAACTTATTTTACATAAAAATGTTGTATTATTTTGCTCACTTTGAAAGTGAGCAAAATAATACAAACTTTGAAATACTTTCTGAGTAAACGTTTTGAGCGATGGTCAAAGACCCGCCTTCTCTGCGAGACGCTTGCGTGAACGGCGATCGCCTACATTTTATTTCATTGCTATTAAAACGCTTCTAAGCCAGCAATAGTCGATTCTTCGTTGTGTTTGATGATGACGAGTGAAATATATCTGGGTACAAATATGCGCCATTGCGATGATAGTCTGATTGTTCATCTTCCCCCAGGTGAATTGGTTGTTCACCCAAAGTTAATAGAAATTTACGGTGAAAACGAGAATCGTCCTCCTTTGGAAAAAAGTATTTCTGAAAAAGGAATTCTTGAATCTTTGAAGGTATCTGCACGCACTGGTGTAAATCTTGTTTTGGCGGGTAAGTGTCGGTTGCAGATAGCCCGCAAGCTTGAAATTACAAGAGTGAAGGTGGAATTTGTTGAGTCTGCTTCATTTGAAGAAGATTTGAAACTAGTGCTTGACTTTAATCTCCACCGGGAAGGTGGGAAGACTCATTACCAGAAATTTCACGAGGGAGAGTACTGGGAGAGCGTACTTCGTCCCCAAGCGAAAGAAAGACAAAGGGAAAGCGCTCGCCGTTTGAATCAATCGAATGATTCAAATTTGAATCATTCGATAAATGATAGTAACTATCAATTAGCAAAGGGCAAGCGAGTGATTCAAGAGGTTTCAAACAAGCTAAAGATAAGCGTTGGCAGTTATCACAAGGGCAAGAAGATATTTGATTTAATTTTTCAATTACGATCAGAAGAAAAATTTCAGGCGGCTGTTGCATTGGAAGGAGAGTTTAACCGGAGTATTGATGCAGCTTATAGGTTTCTCTCCGATGATCGTAGGAACAAAGTATTAGATGCGATTGAGAGTGGAGAGGTAAATAGTATTAAGGATGGTTTAGCTTTTGTGGGGACTGGTTTTCGCAACCCTTGGCGTAAGTTTGAAGTTGGTCAGGTTTACCAGTTCAAAAAAGAACCCCGGACTGATTTTTTTAAAGAAGCTCGTGTGATTAAAATCACCGACGAATTTGTCGTCTTTGCTTTTCGCAATAGTAAAACTTACGCTTTGGAGACTTTAGGTATGAAACCAGCAAATATAAATGCCACATTGCAGGATGAGCCATCAGTGCGAGAGCGAGAGCGGGTTTATCAATTACTGGAGAAGTTTTCTCACGTTTATCCACTCCAGATGATGTTCACTGCAATGTTAGATATTACGAATTTTACTTTGGAGGAGGAAAGAATTTTGGCTGATTTTGAGACTGGTAGGTATGAGGAGATGGTTTCTAAGCGCAAGCTTGAATTTGAAATGATGGTTAATAAGGAAAAGACTGGGGATTTGTGTGCAGCATAGGACCAAGGGTGCTGACCTACGAACAACAAATCCCTAGACTAAATAATTCTTAATTAATAGGTTAGCATTTCTTTTTTCTTAGCAGCACGAGGAGCGTACTTTTTCCAAGGTGATAACTCGTGTGGATAATTTTGACTTTTGCTCTTACTAGCAGGAAAGGAGGTGCGGGATGAGTAAGCCTATTCCTACCCGCCGCCATAATCCTTGCCCAGTGTGTGGTGATATAAAAGGTAAGTGCCGCCACTTACCGGATAGTCCCGACACCGTATTGTGCATGACTGCGACGGATGCATATTCAGCCCCCCCCGGTTGGCAGTTTCTCAAACTTACTAGCGATGGGTTATGGGGAATAATACGGCGCGACACTGGAGAAATAAATGAAGAATTGAAGCGTGAGTGGGCAGAACGCACAGCTTACCTGCGTATTGAACGGTTGCGTATTGAAAAAGCTCGCCATGCGGCAAGTCTTACTGAAGGCGATCGCGATACCCAAATTCGAGATATTCTTGGGCAACTACGGCTATCTTCCCGTCACCGAGACGACTTGCAGCGCCGGGGATTAAATGATGAGTTAATAGAGAAAGGGAAGTTTAAATCAGTTGAGCAATGGCAAAAACTCGATCTTGAGGTTTCCTATCGATTGGCGGGAGTTGCCCTTGGGGGGCGAAGTCTTATTACTCCCCAAACTGGTTATCTTTGCCCGGTGTGGAATCCTGAAGCACAAATTATTGGTTGGCAGTTGCGGGTTGATGACAATTCACTTGAAGATGTTCCCAAATACCTATGGGCAACTTCGCGCACTCGTAAACGCCCTCAGGGTGCTACTGTCCATCTTCAAAATGGTGAATTGCCCCTTACTTTTTGTACCCCCACTAAGGATGTGCATCCCCCGGCTCAATATATTGGAATTGCCGAGGGTATTCTCAAGCCCTGGATTATCGCCCAATTGCGATCGCAAATAATTATTGGTGCGGCGGGGGGTAACTTTACAGGTAGTCCTGAAACTTTTAAGAGGTATCTGACTGCTGCAACGCGATCGTTGGGCAGTTGTAAAAATGTCCTTTTGTGGGCGGATGCGGGTGCGATCGCAAATAAAAATGTGATGCGCCAGTACCGCCGCACTTATGAGTTGGCTACTCGTTGGGGTTATACTTTACGGGTGGCGTGGTGGGGACAGCTTGATAAATCCTGTGCTGACCCAGATGAATATACAGGTGAATACGAGATACTCACCTGGGCGCAGTTTGAATCTTTATCGCGCAATCCCAGCAGGTTCTGGGATGATGTCAAATACCAATTAAGAAAAGTTAAAAAATTATTCCGTCGGGGGAATGGATTTAATCGTAGAGTACAACGGTTACGCGAACGTTCTGCGCCCACCGCTACAATTATCTTTACTCCCGATCAACTTCCTACCCCTGCTGAATATATTAAACTCGGCTGTCCTCGTATCATATATATGGGTGACGAACGGGTGACTATTTGGAAGGAAGCTGTTGCTAAAGGGTGGTGTCATATATTCGACAAATCCGTCCCTGGTGTGGGCAAGTCTCACACCGCCGGGAGCATGAGAGCGAATGAGTTTGATGTTCGACAATTATTTTATAACGCCGCCGACCATCGCAATCCCACCACACTGACAGTAGAAAAGCACTTTGTCGATTTACCCCCACGCCATAATGGGTTAGTAATAGACAAAAACCGAATCACCCCGATGGGTCGAGCTTTCACCGTCCACCCAACTGGAAACGAGCCTGAAGGTACGGCTAAAGTCGTGGGTAACTGCCACCGCACCCCCATATTCCGCGCCTTGAGTAATAAAAATATTAACAATATTGAAGCAAAAGAAAACCCAATTTGTGCTGGCTGCCACCTGCGATTTGCTTGTCAAACTTCAACAGGTTCGGGGTTCGGCTACCGCAATAAGCGGATGGAGGTACTAAAACACAGCGAAATCCGGGCACATCCCCAAAGTTTACCGTTGGTGGATGATTATGAATACGGCGATGTGGGGATGTACTGGGACGAGGCATCTGGGTTATTTACTACGAAAAAGAAAATCGAAGTAACTATAAGCGATTTTAATCAAACCGTGGGAGAGTTGGCGATTAGCAACCCAGAATTGTTTGTTAAGTTGCACCCAATATTTGAGAAGTTGCGGTGGCTGTGGGAAAAACTAAAAGCGGTAAAGGGTTTTGAACAAGGGGAATTCGTAAATATTGGATTTTTTCATGGAGTTCCCGAATCAGATCGCTACGGTTATAACGACACGGCGATACGTCAATTGCTAGGGGAACTACCCTTATACATTGCCGATACAATCGAGGAGTTGGATCGTAGCCTCAAACCCGATTTATCTTTCTTGGCTGATGGTACTGACGGAATTGATACCATATCGATGAGTAAGAAAGAGCGCTCACAATTACGTACAGCAAACCAACTACTCCGTCAAGAAAGCTACAGAGAAGCCAAACGCACCCTTGAATCAATCTCCCTCAACTGGTTGGTACCCATGCTTGAGGTATGGGCGTTCTTTCAAAAAGGTGCATTACATTTCGATAAAGGAATATTATCGATATACGTAGCTGACAACCGCCACCAGGAAGTAGCCCGTGCTGCTAAGTTTAATATTTACTTAGATGGCACGATGGATGTTCGCTACCTTGCCCTTAAGCTAGGTGTCGGCGTAGAGAATATCCTCCAAATCGAGCAAGTTGTCCCTAGTTATGAGAACCTGACCGTCATTCAGGTTACAGGGATGGGGGTACTTGGGCGCGATCGCCGAGAAAGTATGATAGCACGGGTGATGGCATGTCGCGAGGGTATTATTAATAAATACCAGGGGTTGAGTGTCGCGATTATTGAAAGAAAAGCCTT
>JBPCQW010000286.1:0-18150 GCA_050997715.1 Hassallia sp. | reverse complement strand
GTTTGGCCTTATTCAGAATACCGTCATCAGGGTATTGCGCGAAAAATGATGGAGATTATTACAGAAGAATTGCCAGGACAACACATTTACTTATTTACCGATGACTCTGTTGATTTTTACAAGAAATTGGGATTTCAAGAACAGCCTACAGGATTAAGTAAAGTCATCGGAAAATGGTTAGTGAATGAGTGATTATTAAGTTAAGTTTTGCCGAAAATAGATTCCCGACAACTTATGCGAAGTCGGGGATCTGAACTTCGGATTTTAGATTTTTCTATGACGAAAGTGACAAAATAGCGTTAAGCAAGCAAAGCAAAGCGTCTCGTACCCCTACAATACAAGCAAGCAAAGCAAAGCGTTTCCTTATAGTAGCGTTTCGTTGGCGCAGCCTCTCGTAGAGAAGGGAAGGAAACAGAAGCGATCGCTTCTGTGAGTTGCTAATGATGGCTGTCTACGGATAGAAGCGCTGATTTGTCAGTGAGCCAAACTAAAAAATATACTCATCAACTGCACGCACCAACTACTTTGAAAACCGACGGTATCTTTTATCGCATCTTCCAAAGCTTCCCCAGCACTTTCTTTGAACTGATTAACCAACCACCATCACTTGCTGAGGCTTACCAATTTTCCTCAGTAGAAGTCAAACAACTCGCTTTCAGAATTGATGGTGTATTTTTGCCCAATACTTCAGAACTACCCATTTATTTTGCTGAGGTGCAATTTCAACCAGATAAAAAATTTTACTCGCGGTTATTCGCAGAAATATTTAACTATCTGGATAAAACCGAATTAACTAACACTTGGCGTGGTGTTGTTCTCTTTCCTAACCGCAGCGTTGATACTGGAGATACAGAGAGATATACAGAATTACTCAACTTACCACGAGTGACTCGTATCTATCTTGACGAATTAACAGCGATTGAGGCATCATCTATCGGGATTGAGACAGTTAAATTAATCATCGAACCAGAATCAACAGCGATCACAAAAGCTGTAGAGATAGTAAACACCGCCCGACAACAAATCATCAATGCCGCCCAACAGAGGGAAATTATACAATTAATAGAGACGATATTAATCTACAAATTGCCGCGCTTGAGCCGGGAGGAGATGGGAAAAATGTTTGGATTAAGTGAGTTAAAGCAAACTAAATTTTATCAAGAAGTTTTTACTGAAGGAAAGGAAGAAGGCAAGCTTGAAGGAAAGGAAGAAGGTAAGCTCGAAACCATACCTCAGTTATTGGCGTTAGGTTTGAGTATTGAACAGATAGCTCAAGCGTTAGGTTTGGATGAACAAGTTGTTAGGCAAGCCGCATCGAAATTATAAAGCGATGGGGATGCGCGAGCCCGTCTGGGATGCGATGCTCGCTCACTTTTGTGCGATGGCTACGACGAAGTTGGAGAGTGCGATCGCTTATTGAGCCGATAGAGTGCGATCATCCACCAAGGATGCTCGCTCACTTCTGTGCGATGCCTACAGCGAGCGGATTGCACAAATTGTGCAAGGAGAACTTAAATATATGATGGAGAATCCTGCACAAAGAGAAATCAATCTCGTGCGTTTGGCAGAGTTTCAAAGAAGATATTCGCATCTATCGAGTTACAGAGGATATAGCTACCATTTACGGTCAACTCAAAGCCACTTTGATGAAACAATTTGGTCCCAAAGAAAAAACCAAGCAAAGAAAAACTAAAATTACCGAACTAGGATTCGATGAGAACGATCGCTCTCTTGCTGAAGAATCGCGCTTGCAACACAATCTTACCATTGTCTCTGCCTTTATCGCGACTTTCAACCGATTCAACAAGCCAGAGCATTATCGGTTGAATCCTGGCTTTGAAACCCTTAGAACTATAGAATAATAATTCAGCCTTAATATTGCCTTCAACTACTAGAAGAAAGAAGTTTAGTAGTAAATTTGACAGAATTGGATCGACAAAAGTCTGTACTAAGCTTGTAGCATTCATAACGCTTGTGATATTTCCTATGGATTCCCGGATTCGTTTTTTAATGTGCGCCCCTGACCACTATGATGTGGACTATGTGATTAACCCCTGGATGGAAGGGAATATTCACAAGTCATCGCGCGATCGCGCTGTGGAACAGTGGCAAAAACTTCACCTTCTCCTTAAAGAACACGCGATTGTAGACTTAGTTACACCTCAAAAAGGTGTACCGGATATGGTGTTTACCGCTAACGCCGGCTTGGTGTTGGGTAAGAACGTGGTTCTCAGTCGCTTTTTACACAAAGAGCGTCAGGGAGAAGAGCCTTACTTTAAACAATGGTTTGAGGAAAATGGCTATACAGTCAATGAACTACCCAAAGATTTGCCCTTTGAAGGTGCGGGAGACGCACTTCTAGACCGAGAAGGACGCTGGCTATGGGCGGGATACGGTTTTCGTTCAGAATTAGATTCTCACCCCTATTTAGCGAAGTGGCTGGATATTGAGGTAGTCTCTTTACGCTTGATAGATGAGCGCTTTTATCACCTGGATACTTGCTTTTGTCCCCTTGCGAATGGTTATTTGCTGTATTATCCAGGGGCTTTTGACTCTTACTCTAACCGCATGATTGAAATGCGCGTTACACCAGAAAAGCGGATTGCAATTGAAGAAGCCGACGCGGTAAACTTCGCCTGTAATACGGTGAATGTAGACCATATCGTGATTATGAACAAGGCTTCTGAAGCCTTAAAAACACGTCTTAACGATGCCGGTTTCCAAGTCATGGAAACACCCTTAACAGAATTTCTTAAAGCTGGTGGTGCGGCTAAATGTCTGACGCTGCGGGTAACAGAACCAGTACGCGATGAAGTTCACGCGAATGTTTCGGTAGAAAGTCGCATTATTCGCATTGAAGGACACTTGCTTGATTCTGGTTTGATTAACCGCGCTCTAGATATGATTATCGATAGCGGTGGTAGTTTCCAAGTGCTAAATTTCAACTTGGGAGAACAGCGACAAAGTACTTCAGCGGCTGAGGTGAAGGTATCAGCACCTTCGCACGAGGTGATGGAGGAAATTATATCTCACCTGATTGATTTGGGTGCGGTCGATTTGCCCCAAGATGAGCGCGACGCCAAACTTGAGCCTGTGTTGCAAGCAGGAGTTGCACCAGATGATTTTTATGTGAGTACGATTTATCCTACCGAAGTGCGGATTAACGGTCAATGGGTGAAGGTGCTTTCGCAACGGATGGATGGTGCGATCGCTGTTATCCAAACTGCAAATGGTTGGCTGGCACAGTGTAAACTTTTACGCGATTTAGAAATAGGCGAATATGTAGTAGTCGATGTGCAAGGTATCCGCACCATCCGCAAACCAGAATCGCGAGAACAACGCAACGCTCAAGAATTCAGCTTTATGTCGGCGGGTGTTTCCAGCGAGCGTCGCGTGGAAATAGTCGTGGAGCAGGTGGCGTGGGAGTTACGTAAAATTCGCGATACGGGTGGTAAAGTAGTTGTCACAGCAGGACCTGTGGTGATTCACACTGGCGGCGGCGAACATTTGGCGCGATTGGTTAGAGAAGGATATGTACAAGCTCTATTGGGTGGAAATGCGATCGCAGTCCACGATATGGAGCAAAATATGATGGGGACTTCTCTCGGTGTGGATATGAAGCGGGGTGTCGCTGTACGCGGCGGACATCGCCATCATTTGAAGGTAATTAATACTGTGCGCCGTCACGGTAGCATTGCTGCGGCTGTGTCAGCTGGAGTGTTTAAGGGTGGTGTAATGTATGAGTGTGTCCGCGCTGGGATACCTTTCAGCCTCGCAGGTTCGATTCGCGATGATGGTCCTTTACCGGATACGCAGATGGATTTGATTCAGGCTCAGGAGGAATATGCCAAACTGCTCAAAGGTGCAGATATGATTTTAATGTTATCATCAATGCTGCACTCTATTGGCGTGGGGAATATGACTCCGGCTGGGGTGAAGATGGTTTGTGTGGATATTAATCCGGCTGTGGTGACGAAGTTAAGTGACAGAGGTTCGATTGAATCGGTTGGTGTGGTGACGGATGTCGGGTTGTTTTTGAGTTTGTTGGTGCAGCAGTTGGATAAGTTGACTAGTCCTTATCGAGCTGTGGTAGGATAAATCTCACGCAAAGGCGCAGAGGCGCAAAGGTAAGAAGGGGATGGAAGGGGTAGCTTTTAAGAGAGGGTTACAAGTTCGTTGGGTCAGTTTTATTGCTGACTTTCTGCTGGTGGGGATGGTTGTGGGACCGCTAGCGGCTCCCTTTCTTGCTGCGTCTAGGTTGCCAATGTTAGGTTTGATTGCGGACATCATTTATTTCATGGGAAATCATGTGTGTCCGCAACCAAATATGGGGTTAGATTTGGCACCGCCGTTTATTATGGCTGTGTGTATGCGCTGTTATGGTACGGTCACGGGTTTGTTGATTACTCGGTTGCTGTATGGGGTGAGTGGTGGTAAGGGTTTTTACTGGTTGAGTCAGTATGGCTGGAGTGGTGTGGCGATTTCTTGTGTGTTAATGATGGCTTATCCGTGGGAATTAGCGGCGCAGGTTTTGGGTTGGTGGAGTTTTAACAATTATCTGGTTACACCGTTTGGGTTGATTACCGGTTTGGCGTGGGGGTTGTTTACTATGCCAATATTGCATAGTAGGTCTTAATTGCTAACTAATCATATCTGGAGGTGAGTGCTGCAACCAATCCTTTAATATATGTATTGTGATTGTATTGATTGCGTACAAGCTCGTAACCTTTTTGAGCTATAGTTTCAGCTTTTTTAGGGTTATTTATCAGGTTGAGGATTGCTGCTTTTAATCCAATTGAGTCACCAGGATCAACACCGATAACAAAGCCATAATTGATTATATCGCTAATAATTCCCGGTATTTGGGTAATGATTACAGGTCGCCGACAAGCCATAGCTTCAAACATCGTAGATAAACCGGCTTGGTAGTTATTTGGGAAAAGGGTGATGGCAACTACATCGGCATCGCGGTAAAGTTGTCGTAACTCGCACCAATTGTAATAACGATACGACATATTAACGGGCATTACTTTGGGGAAAGTCCGCGATAATGTGGTTGCGTTGGGTGAGAAAGCGCAAATATTTATATCAACATTTAGCGATCGCGTTGCTTCAGCTAGAGTTCCATAGTCTCGTTTCTCTAAACCCCCACTAGCAATGATTGGACGCTTTTTATTTGGTGAGGCAAGTCCGGGTGTAAAAAAGGATATATCTGTAGGTTGTTCCAAAAATAAGTGTACACGGTTCATTGCTATACCTAAATAATCGCGCAGAAAGTTAGCTTGTGCGGGATTATCGGTCATAAATAAATCAACACGGTCTGCTAACTGAAATAACTTTAATGATAGACGACCTCGCTGTCGGTTGATGTTGCGGATAAAAACAACGATTTTGGGTGGGTGTAAGCGATCACCACACAACGATGCGATCGCAAAACCTATATCTTCACCATTACAAAATATCACATCATCCTCTTTCAGTATGGAGGACAATTTACGTGCTAAAGCCCAATGTTCTGGACGGCTGGAAATACACGCACGTATCCTATCTAAAAGTAACAAAGGTTCTGTCCCTGGTTGATAAATTGTTGCTTTTAAAAGCTGACTAATATCCCACATCACATGACCGGGACCTTTATCTGCTTGAGCATCTCTGCTTATATTTTCTAAGTCAAATCGGTTACTAATAGCTATATAGGACTTAGTCATTATTCTATTTTTTATTTAAATTATTTAGAGAGTATTTTAATACTTTTAATTTTGGAGCAATTGTATCATTTATATCATAAGATTAAGAAAAAAAAGTAATAGCTAATACCCAGACAATTAGTTATTTATTGAGCATTAGCCTCTAATATGTTGATTGGGTAAAGTATTTTTTCACTAAGTATTTATTTTATAAATGTTTGATAAATATATGAGTCGATGCTTGACATTTGAATTAACAGTCATAGAAAAAGGAGTAAATTTACGTATAGTAAATATATGCAAATTTAAAAAAATTACTTGATAAGTAGGCGACTGGCGTTGCTGAATCAGAAGATATCTCCGCAAATGAACTATGCATTACCTAAAACCCTTGTAGAGACGGGAAATTTGAGCCAGTGCCTGGAAAAAGTCACGATTGACACATCTGGCATCGCGTCTCTACATCTTTTTCACTTTGATGTCTAATTTTCTGTGTATTCAATCGGCGCTCCCGGACTAGGGAAAAAATTATCAGCGAGATTTGCTTGGGGTATGAATCTTCATCCAAATCTTCACTCTTTTCCCAGTCCAAGGGTTTCTAATCCAAGCATCCCCAGTTCAACTTATATTTTTATTAGTTTGACATAACAGGTACTGAACAATCATTATTGGTTATTCGTCATTAATGACAAAGCACAAATTAACTAATTATGATTGCTGAAAGCTAATAGTAGAATAAGGTACAGACCAAAGTTGCACAGTAACGGAGGAAGACACATTGGACGAACTGAGGACAGCGCTAGAGCTAGCAACCGAAGACGAATTGCAGGATTTAACGGCAATTCTCTTTGGTCGTAAATTTAATCCCATAGATTATGTTCACACACCAGAACCGATAGAAGTGCAAAGTCAAGACCACGAAGCTTGGCTAGATGCACTCGAAGGGCGTTTTCGCTTCTTGGCAGCAGATGGTATGACGGTATTAAGGGGACGCACAAAGCTGGTAACTTACCGAGAAGCTTTGATTCAAGTATGTAAGTATCTAAAAATTCGCTACTCTCATCAACTAGCAACGGTTGATTTAGAAGCCGAAGTTTTTCTACATCTGCTAGGACATGTGTGGAAAAAATTACCCGAAAAGGAAAAGCAAAAATTGACTGTGCAAGTGCAGCAGCAGCTTGCCAAATCCGAATCGAATCAACCACTACCACTTTCATTACAGCATGATCCATTGGGCTTGCTTTTTAAAGGCGGTAGCGCGATCGCACTCACCTCAATCATACAACCACTATTGCTCAAACAAATTGCCCGTCAATTTGCGATGCACTTTGCCACCTATCAAATAGCCCAACAAGCAGCAGTTGAAGGTGGGGTAATCGCGACAACGCAGTTTCAAAAGTATGTAGCCTTACAGATGGCACAGCGGGGTATGGCTGTAAGTGCGGCTCGTTATACCGCAGTCAGAAGTGTATTTTCGATGTTAGGACCAGTAATGTGGGGTTGGTTTTTTGCCGATTTAGGATGGAGAGCGATCGCCACTAATTACGGTAGAATTATACCCACCATCTTTGCCTTAGCTCAAATTCGCCTCACCCGCACCGAATGTTGGGAACCCGCTTGAAAACCGCTTTTCGCCATCCCAATCCTAATTTACAATTTCCTTGGAACTTGGCTCAAGTCGGATTATTTATCTTTCCCTTGAGTCCGTTTTTAGGAGCCGTAACTCTAGGTGTGGCATCATTAAAAACTTGGTTGCGACAACACCGGACAATTATTCATCGTCCCCTTAATTGGGGATTTGCCCTCCTCGGTGTATTGTTAATCATTAGCTGTGCCTTTGCCGAAAATAAAACAGAAGCTTTCCTTGGCTTGTTTAATTTCTTACCGTTCTTTTTATTTTTCGTCGGCTTTAGCGCTTTAGTTCAGACACCCAGCCAATTGCGGCAACTAACTTGGAATTTAGTTATATCTTCGGTGCCAGTGGTGATAATTGGCTTTGGGCAATTATTTTTCGGCTGGACTTCTAAATTAGAAATTTTGTGGATTGTCTTGGAAATAAACATCCTACCCCAAGGAGATCCACCAGGTCGCATGGCTTCAATTTTCATGCACGCTAACACCTTAGCTGCTTATCTGGTAATAGTTTTCATCCTGGGGTTAGGGTTGTGGCTAGAAAGGTATCAGCAGTTGAGAGCTAGGGGGCAGGGGGCAGGGGGCAGGGAGCAGGAAGAGTTTATCTCTCCATTTCCCCATCCCCCCCTCTCCCCCTCTCCCACTCCCCCCTTCCTCTTCCTAAGTGTGGTACTAATTGCCAACTTTGTAGCGTTGATTTTAACTAATTCGCGTAATGCTTGGGCGATCGCTATTGCTGCCTGTTTCGCTTATGCTGTTTACTTAGGTATGTCTTATCTGATCGCTTTTGTTTCTGGTGTCGTCGCTAGCGTCATGTTAGCTGCTTTTGCTCCCGAAGCGATCGCCGTTATATTTCGTAAAGTCGTTCCTGCTTTCTTTTGGGCACGGTTAAACGACCAAATGTATCCGCATAGACCAACAGCCTTAATGCGAAAAACCCAATGGCAATTCGCTTGGTCTTTGGCTGAACAGCGTCCTTGGACTGGTTGGGGTTTACGCAATTTTACTGCTCTCTACAAAGCACAGTCACAGATTCGCTTGGGTCATCCGCATAACTTGTTTTTGATGCTTTCTGCTGAAACAGGGCTTCCCAGTACTTTGTTATTTTGTGGTTTACTAGGTTGGATCTTGTTTGGGGGTGTCCAAGTGTTGCGAAGGTCAAAAGATATCGACCAAAAAGACAAATTGATACTTTTGAGTTACCTTCTTGTCTTGGTTGGGTGGGTGTTATTTAATATGGCAGACGTAACTTTATTTGATTTCCGGTTGAATACTCTGGCTTGGTTGCTGTTTTCTACTGTTTGTGGAGTAGTCTATCGCTACAACCAACACAGCAAGCTTGCAGACGATTAAAATTAGCGCTACACGCATTGCCGACATTAGAGAAAATCAAGATTGACTATCGCCGATTTTATCTTATTTCTCGTTGGTATCAGTTTCCTGCTGCCTTGTAGCGGCAATTTCCGACAGTTCTTTAAGGTGTTGTGCGTTCAGAAGCCATTCCTCTTCTAAGTTAAATTTATCTGAACCATACTTACTTTGTTGCTCTTTTAGTGTTGCTATTTCATGACTAATTATAGTTAAGGCTTTACCTTGAGTAATTGCCTTTTTTAACACCTGAAACCGCACTGGTTCCTCAAGCCGACGCAACGAACGTGAGATAAAACGACTGATTATAACTTCATTTCCCAAATCAAAAATGCTTTGAGATTCATCTTCAGCACACAACAGTTCTTCGTTCAAATCAAAGAAAGCTTGGACAATTGAGGGAATGTAATTCACAGGAATTTCTTCTTGAGGGTAATTTTCAAGCTTTTCCAGAAATGCCCTAACTTGTGTCGTGCCGTCTAGACGTTTTTGATTTGCAAGTTTTATCAGATGTTCTCTAAATTTATCCGCATCTTCAGCCAAAGCCAGGATAGCTTTTATCTGAGTATTAGATAATTTTGATGTAGAGAACGTCAGACGAAAATAGATAGGAAATATTTCTAAACTACATACACGCAGTTGCTCGCGCAATTTTAATTGTTCTTCATCTAAGTAGTTATTACCCCAAACAAATTTTAACTTAGAAAAAAGGTGCATGAGCAGATTTTTAATCGGCTGTTTATCCTCATCTGGCAGTTGAGCAATCCAGGCATTATGGAGATTTTTCAGTTCGTCTATTGAAGTGTTTACCTCACCTGCAAAAGCATGAGGATTATGGATAATTGTGTTATATACCATTGGGCAAAAGACTCGAAGCGACTCAATAGCAATGAAATCAACAGGATTAACTTCACCTTTCACTGCTGGATATGTAACTGTTAGAGTGTCAGTCAGATGAACTATGTCGCGGAGATTAATAATAAAATGGTCTATTCCTTGAAAGTAAATATTGCCCCAGTGAATTTTGTCTAATAGTTCTATTGGTGTATCAGCAAATATACCATCAAGCTTTTCAAAAAGCAGCCGACGAAGTGAGCTTTTATCTGGAATAGGTAACTCAAAAGCAACTTGAATAATTTTTTCTAAGTATGCTTCTCCGGATATTTCTTTGGTTTCGGCAATTGTTTTCATTACAACTTCTTTATCAAAGACCAGAACATAGACAACGTTCTTAAAATTCGGTATTGCTTTGAAAATGCGAAGTAACTGCCTGATATCTTTAGCAGGAAGCCGATCAATATCATCAATCGTTACAACTATTCGCTGCTGCTGTCCCAGTGTATCTTCGACTTCTTCTTTTAATTCCGAAGCTTCCTTTTCGTTATCGTCGAATAATGTTGCTACTGCCTTGCCAGTTTGAGCATAAGGCAAAGGAATTTCCGAAATAATTTTAGCAAAATCAGCTATTCTCTCTTTCAAGCCTTTCGGCACAGCTCCTTTTTTGCTTAAAACGTTTTGTAATTGTTCAAAAAAGCTCCTTGTAATGTCTTGGTGTCCAGAAAATAACCAGGGATTAAAAGGAACGATGATTGGTTGCTCTTCATCTGGCTTTTGCTTGAGATAGTGAACTAAGAAGTTTAATAGTGTGGATTTGCCGGAACTCCAAGAACCCTAGACTGCAATAACGAATCCTTCCGGAAAGGTCATTTTGCAAATGCTGTCTGCCAGATACTTGGCAAAGTTGGCATGTCCCAGCAGGTCTTTTTCAGGATCAACTAAGGAACTGTCTGTTGATATATCGTTAATTTCTGTTTGTGCCATAAGAAATTTTTTAACTTATACTGTAATCCTGGCATTAGCAGGGTGGGCAATGCTAGCCGAAAAATAGAATTTTTCAGATAACACTTAAGAAGGAGTTTGGGAAAATTTCTATTATTCTCTGAAGCGAGAAGATATAAATTATTTGCTAAAAATATTTATCATAATAAAGCTCTTAGCTAATTTTGTATATAACCAAAATTATGTCTAGTTATTGATTTTTTTGGTTAAAAGCTCAGGTGCAGTTCATTTCAAGTAATGCAACCCGGTAAAATAGGTGTACAAGTAACCAAAAAAAGACACCTAAATAGCCAACTGTTATGTTCACAACCGCTGATTTTCTTCAGTACACTCAATGGTCAGTAATTGCTACCTTGGTTTTCGCTGCGATCGCAGTCCTGGGTTTTATTTTAAAATGGGGCATCCGCTTTCGGCTGGTGGGTGCGACTGGCTTTATGCTGGTGATGACGGCTGGTTTATTTGCACTCTCGTTGGGACCTTTGAGTCGTACGGTGATTCCGGGTGCGCTGAAGTATTCTCTAGTTTATGACAATGGGTCTACGCAAGCGGTGATTGCTATACCACCGACTATTACCCCTTCACAATTAGAAGCTACTCTACGTCAAGCAGCCAGCAATTTATATTCTTACGGTCGCTCAAGTTCACGGGGAGATAACCAACTAATAATTCGATCGCGTACTATTATCCACCCAAAACCTGGGGTTTCTGTGCCGTTATACTTGGGTGAGGTCAAGCGATCGCTTACTTCTCGTGAAGACTCAGAAATGGCAATTGAAATTTACCCAGAAAAATTCGCGCAACTGCCAAAACCAACCGCTTAATAGACACGTCCGGGTGATTGCAAGATTCCGGACTTCTTCAAGAAGTCCGGAATCTGACCAAATATAAAGCTTTAGTATATCTTTAAATATTTTATCCTGTTTTGTTCCTATTTATATAGATAAGCTGAATTATTCGACAAAAGGAGTTTATCTTGAGTTACTAAATGTGTGTGTAATAGATAATGCCAAGGCTTTCTCCTCTGGTTTGTAAACAGCCTAGGTGTATTGCACTCATATAACTACATTTTTTAACTTAACAAGTATGTTTCTTGTTTGTAGAGATACTTGTGTAATTTTGCATCAATTCAACTACCACATTGTTCTTAGCTTTGCGGTATTTAATGCTGAAAAAATCAGTAGAAATCATTTTGAATCTTTTCCAAAGATAACTAGATAACACTGAAAAAACTAGGAATATTAAGTTAATGCTAATTGATAGCCGTAATTTGCCTACAGATGAAGTCATTCAAACTGAAGTTTGTATTATCGGTGCTGGTCCTGCCGGAATTACTTTAGCGCGAGAATTTATTGAGCAAGATTTTCGAGTTTGTCTATTAGAAAGTGGTAACTTGGAATTTAATCAAGAAACACAGTCTCTCTGTGAAGGTGAGACTATTGCTAATAATTTTCCCGAACTACATGAGATGCGGCGCCGTCAATATGGTGGACTCGCTAATGCTTGGGGTATTGAAATATATAACAAGCAAATTGGTTTGAGACATATGCCTTTAGACGAAATCGACTTTGAAAAACGCGATTGGTTGCCATATAGTGGATGGTGTTTTAATAAATCTCATCTTAATCCTTTTTACGAACGCGCTCAAGCAGTTTGCAAACTCGGAAATTTTACTTATGAAGCGGAAGCTTGGGAAGATAATAAATCTCCTCGGCTACCTTTTAAAAGCGATAATGTAACTACTAGCATGTTTCAGTTTGGAACTCGCGATATTTTTCTTAATGAATATCGTGATAAAATCAATCGATCAGCTAATATCACTACTTATTTAAATGCAAATATAGTAGAAATTGAAACTGACGAAACCGCTAAAACTGTAACTAGTGTAAAAATCGCTTCTTTACAAGGAAATATATTTTGGGTTGCAGCAAAAGTCTTTATATTAGCTACTGGTGGTATTGAAAATGCCCGGTTATTACTACTATCAAATCAGACACAAAAAAATGGCTTAGGCAATCAAAACGATTTAGTGGGCAGATTCTTTATGGATCATCCTTTAATTCGTTCTGGTATCATTGTCCCTAATAATCCCAAAATCTTCAATTCAACAGCTTTATACGATTTACGCTTGGTAAATAATGTCCCAGTCATGGGAAAAATTACCTTAGCTCAAGAAGTTATGCGTCGGGAAAAATTGCTGAATATGAGTGCGTTACTTTTTCCCAGACATAACAAATTTACAATATCAATGTTTCCGACACATAACGAATTTAGAACAGCGGGAAAAGCTTCTTTAAAAATGTTACTTGCCGCAACTCGACGCGGGGAAATACCTGAAGATGTTCCTAAACATTTAATGAATGTAATTAAAGACTTTGATAGTCTTTTTCTTCAATGGTATAAGCGTCACTTTCAAAAGCAATCTATGTTTTCTAATTTAAGTGAGGGTGGATGGTCGTACCAAAAAAATAAAGATAAAAAGTTTACAATGTTTGAAGTGGTGAGTCAAACTGAACAAGCTCCGCACCCTGATAACCGGGTGATGCTTAGTAGGAAACTTGATCAGCTTGGTTGTGCAAAAGCGCAGTTAAATTGGCGTTGGACTGAAACTGATATTAATAGTATAAAGACTTCGCAAGCAATTTTAGCAGATGAGTTTGCTCGCGCTGGATTGGGTGAATTTCAAATTGCATCGGATGGAGAACTTCCCCAAGTTCTATCTATTAGCACGCATCATCATATGGGTACAACGCGGATGCATGACGATCCTAAACAGGGTGTTGTCGATGCAAATTGTCAAGTTCACGGTGTCTCGAATTTATTTTTAGCCGGGAGTTCGGTTTTCCCTACAGGTGGCTTTGCTAATCCGACCCTGACGATTGTCGCTTTAGCTGTGCGGCTTGCCGATCGCATCAAAAGTCACTGTTTTTAGCAAAATCAAACGTCAACCAACACCCTAGAAGGGTGTGGCTATGCGTACAAAGTCCGCCGGCGCGGACTAAAGGCAAATTTAAGTATAGCCCCCGCCAATCAACACCCTAGAAGGGTGTGGCTATACGTACAAAGTCCATCGGCGCGGACTAAGCAAAAATAAAAGTCTTAGCCTACGCAGGTAGGCTTTGTTCGTATAGCCCCAGGCTAGAAGCCTGAGGATGCAAAATATAAGTTAAATAATATCAAAGTTTTTTTGGCAAACTAGAATATATGCCTAATCAATTTTCCATCCTACCTTGTCTACTCAAACTTCTAATTCATTATTTACTCTGACGATCGCACCAGCAAAAGTCATCCGTGGTGCGGGTGCGTTGACTTCTGCTGGTGAAATGATCGCTCGTTTGGGAACTCGTCCGCTGATTTTAGCAGGCGATCGCACTCTCGCGATTACCGAAACTCACCTGCAACCGATTTTACAGCAATTACAGGTTGATATAGCCTCTTACGGTGCAGATTGCTGTGAAGCTAGTCTGGAATCGTTAAAGCAAAAGGCTAAAAAACATCAAGCTGATGTGATTATCGGTGTTGGTGGTGGCAAAGCACTCGATACAGCAAAGTTAGTCGCGTATCAATTACAGTTACCTGTGGTAACAATTCCGACCTCAGGCGCTACTTGTGCTGCTTGGACAGCCCTCTCAAATGTATACTCTGAAACGGGTGCGTTTTTATATGATGTGGCGCTTTCTCAGTGTCCCGATTTATTGATACTCGATTATGATTTAATTGAAACTGCCCCCCAACGTACTTTGGTAGCGGGAATTGGGGATGCGATCGCTAAATGGTACGAAGCCTCTGTTAGCAGCGGACACTCAGAAAAAACTTTAATTATTTCCGCAGTCCAACAAGCGCGAGTTTTGCGCGATATCCTCTTTCAAAAGTCAGCCTTAGCACTGCAAACCCCAGGAAGCGACATTTGGCGAGAGGTTGTAGATGCTACCGTTTTACTTGCTGGGGTAATTGGCGGAATTGGTGGCGCACAATGTCGCACAGTTGCGGCACATGCAGTGCATAATGGTTTAACCCACATTTGCAAACACGACAGCATTCACGGCGAGAAAGTCGCCTACGGTATCTTGGTGCAACTACGTTTAGAAGAAATGGTACAGGGAAATCAGCTAGCCGCAGCGGCAAGGCAACAATTATTAAAGTTTTATACTGAGATTGGATTGCCGCAAAAGTTAAGTGATTTAGGATTGGGCAACATCACTTTAGGTGAGTTGCAAACAGCGGCAGAAATTGCTTTATTGCCTAATTCTGACATCCATCGACTACCATTTAAAGTGGCATCAGAACAGTTGATGGCGGCGATGGTTTCCACCACAGCACCAATAGATAGTACAGCTTTGCGGGTATCAACAAGGGGAATTGACGAGGTTCAGGAATGAGTTTGGATTGGATTGTCCCGGCAGATCGTATACAAAAACTACCACCTTACGTATTTGCACGGTTAGATGAACTGAAAGCGAAAGCGCGGGAACAAGGATTAGATTTGATTGATTTGGGGATGGGAAATCCCGATGGGGCAACCCCGCAGCCAGTTGTAGAAGCGGCGATCGCTGCTTTGCAAAATCCCGCCAATCACGGTTATCCACCGTTTGAAGGCACTGCTAGCTTCCGACGTGCGATCACTAATTGGTATCATCGTCGCTATGGTGTGACTCTTGACCCTGATAGCGAGGCTTTGCCGCTACTTGGTTCTAAAGAGGGATTGACACATTTAGCGATCGCCTTTATAAATCCGGGTGATGTAGTTTTGGTTCCTTCTCCCGCTTATCCCGCACATTTTCGCGGTCCTGCGATCGCTGGGGGAAAAGTCCACAGCTTAATTCTCAAACCGGAAAATGACTGGTTGATTGATTTAGCAGCAATTCCCGATGAAGTTGCTCAAAGCGCGAAAATGCTTTATTTCAATTATCCCAGCAATCCTACCGCTGCCACTGCCCCCCGCGAATTTTTTGAAGAAATTGTCGCTTTTGCCCGCAAACACGAAATTATTCTCGTACACGATTTATGTTATGCTGAGTTGGCTTTTGATGGCTATCAACCCACAAGTTTGTTAGAAATTCCCGGTGCGAAAGAAATCGGTGTAGAGTTTCACACTCTTTCTAAAACCTATAATATGGCAGGTTGGCGCGTCGGGTTTGTGGTAGGAAATCGCCATATAATTCAAGGTTTACGAACTTTGAAAACCAATCTTGATTATGGCATTTTTGCCGCTTTGCAAACCGCAGCAGAAACCGCTTTACAACTGCCTGATGTATACTTGCATGAAGTCCAGCAACGCTATCGTACCAGACGCGACTTTTTGATTCAAGAGTTAGGGCACTTGGGTTGGGATATTCCTAAAACCAAAGCAACGATGTATTTGTGGGTTCCGTGTCCTGAAGGTATCGGTTCCACAGATTTTGCCATGAATGTCTTGCAGCAAACTGGTGTGGTGGTGACACCGGGTAACGCTTTTGGGATTGCTGGTGAAGGATATGTGCGGATAAGTTTGATTGCTGATTGCGATCGCTTAGGTGAAGCGATGCGACGTTTTCAACAAGCCGGTATTCGCTATCAAAGCGAAGCCGTCGTCTCTACATAATAATCCCATGCCAGCTAAAGACATCTACCACGATGCTGTAAAAAACGCTTTAATTAAAGACGGGTGGCTGATAATCGCTGACCCTTACATCATTAGATATGAAGACGCTGAACTCTATGCTGATTTAGCTGCCGAAAAGCCGATTGCCGCAGAACGTCAAGGGCAAAAAGTTGTCGTAGAGATTAAAAGCTTCGTTGGTAAATCTCAGATGTACGACTTTCACAATGCTCTTGGACAGTACATTGTCTATCGCAACCTCATCAAACTTACCGAGCCGGAATATCATCTGTACCTTGCAATCGACGAAATTGTTTACTTAAACTTCTTTCAACGTCTGTCAATTCAAGTCATCAGCCGTGAAAATAACCTGAAATTAATTATCGTAGACACCCAACAGGAGAAAATCGAGCAATGGATACACTAACCCATTATCGCAATACTATCCAAGAAAACCTTAAGAGATATTATGAAACGATTAATTCTCATACTAACACCACAGAAACTACAATCAGCGATCGCCTTATACTAGACGAAAAACGCGATCAATATCTTTGGCTCCGTTGCGGTTGGGATGGCAAAAAACGAGTCCAACACATCGTCTTATACCTTCAGATACAAAACGATAAAATCTGGGTTGAAGAAGATAGCACCGACTTGGTGATCGTAGATGACCTCTTAGCAGCAGGTATCCCCAAAAGTGATATTATTTTAGGCTTCCATCACCCTAGTAAACGAGCATTCACCGAATTTGCGATCGCGTAGAGACATATTAAGCTGTAATATCATGTCCGACAAATTACCCATAATGTAGAGACTTAAGGAGTGGAACGTCTCTAGAACGGTTGCATCGTTACAGAGAAATGATATTACTACAATCCATTCCCAATCAAGATAAACGGCGCCCAATAATATGGATGCGAAAAATCATTTGCTTGCAGATTCTTACCATTATATAGTAAACTCAATTGCGCTTGATGCAAAGCTTCAGCTTTTGTAATATGTTTTTGCGTAGTACTTTTAGCCAGATTCCCGTAAAAATTCTGCATCAATAAACTAGTGCTTTCATCATTCACTAACCACAACGAAGCAATTACAGCTTTAGTTCCCTGTGATAAAAACTTAGAACTAATGCTGTTAATTTCCACACCATCTTGTCCCTTCTCACCAACTGCGGTTTGACAAGCAGACAGCACTACTAAATGCACATAATATAAATCTCGCAAATTAGTAATTTCCGGTATGGGTAGCTTTTTCCCAGTTCCCAATACAATATAAGAAGCATCAGCACTACCAGAGACAAATTCTCCATGAGTAGCGATGTGGAGAATTTGATTACCGCGTAAATTATTTCGCAACGTGTCAAAGTCAAATGCTTGGTTGAAAAACTCTTTACCGGAAAAAATACCTTTGCTATCTGTTGTTGATTTGCGGACTATTCCATCTAACTCTGTTTGGACATTTGGTAAAGGATCGAAACCAGGAACTTTATTAGTAAGTCCTAATCCTAAAATAGAGACATTTTGAGTACCGGGAGGCAGCTTTTCTTTCATATCAACTAACGCTGCTGAAGGTACAACAGAGACGTTGTAACGTTCAACGAGATATTTTTCTCCATCATATAAAGCACTCATCGGCACATAGCGCACTTGTCTATCGAGTGCAAAAACTAAGTTTTGAATTTTATTTTTACGCAATTCCCCTTCTAAAGGTTTAATTAACCAATCGTACAATTTTTTACCTTTTTCTTGCACCTGATTAACGGATGTGATGGATCTTGCTAAGGAATTGCGAAAGTCTTGTACAGCTTGTCGCAATTCTTCCTCACTAACATTCTTGATTTCCCAAGCTTTGCGAACACCACCTTTAGAAGCCCAAATTAACCAAATGCTGTTATCGTAAACTATGGGAGAAATGAAGACTGTATCTGGTTGAGATTCTACGATTTCGCGGATTTTACCAGCTAATTCTGGGCCAAAAAATCCTTTACTATCTTGTGCGAAACGATTGCGTAATCCAATCGCAAGTTTATCTAACTTAGTGTTATAT
>JBPCQW010000261.1:0-29650 GCA_050997715.1 Hassallia sp. | reverse complement strand
TATGAAAATGTGCTGCATCTTCAGCGAACGGGTAATAAGGAGTTAAATCTGCACCACCACCAAACCACCACACCGGACCTGCTTCAAAGTAGCGATAGTTTAGGTGAACCGTCGGTACATAAGGGTTACGAGGATGTAATACCATTGAAGTACCCGTAGCATACCAGCGGTGTCCTTCTGCGTCTGGGCGTTGGCTTAAAATAGACGGTGGTAGGTCATCTCCCCAAACTTCAGAAAAACCAACACCAGCTTGTTCAAATATTGCACCCTCACGCATCACACGCGATCGCCCTCCACCCCCTTCAGGACGCTCCCAACTATCTTGTTGGAACTTACCCACACCATCTACGTCTTCCAGGGTTTGAGCAATTTTGTCCTGCAACTGTTTCATAAACTGACTCACCCTAGCTTTAGCGTCAGCTGGGGGTAAAGACTTACATGATTCGGTTTGGCGATGAAGCGAGTTGGTCAACATAATAAATTCAGCAACCTAAATTACAATTTCAATTCCGTTCAACAAATCTCTCAACTTAAACATTTGCAGGCAATACGCGCCAAAAAAACTTACTTAAATCGCCCAAGCTTGTATAGCGTTAGAGTCAAGCATTCACTCACCAAACGTGGGCATAACTAAAGATATTGTCCCTCAAATGCGTATAGGCTTGTATATTGACTAAGTTTTTTATGCTTAATTTATGTGAACATTTAAGTGTGATACCAAGTTGTAATTAAAAGATATTACTTTGAGATTGGGTGTAGGGGCATAGGACGTACAAAAAAATAAACATATAAGGGGGACTGGGGACTAGGGATTAGGGACTAGGGATTAGGACTGGAAAAAGAATTAATTATTACTAATGCCCGATGCTCTAATCCGCAGTCACCATCACCCTGTTGTGCAAAATGGTAAAAGCGCGATCGCGTGCGTCAATTCTCAAGGGAAGTTTGATAAGTGCAACTGACCGCAGTTGCCGACTATTCCAGAGTAACCAGATGTGTAGCCAGGAAGAGGACTATAAAAATGCAAGCTTGGTTGTCCAAATTTATCCACCGCAAACGGCGTCGGGTTTGTGCTTCTCTGGTGCGAACGTATCGAGAAATTAGTTCTGCCTCACCAGACGAACTATGGCAAAAGGTAGTGGATTTAGCAGATGTTTCCTGGCATCCAATGCTGAAGAGTACCAACGTTCCCTACGGATTAGTACCTAAACCCGGATTGATTTATCAAGCAGTAACATGCTTGTCGCCGATTCCTATCCGTATTTTTGTCGAGCGCGTCAATCCCAGAGAATTGTTAACTGTACGCGTGCTAGCCATTCCCGGTATAGAAGAACGAGTGACTTATCAACTAGAGTCCACAGTTTGTGGCACTTGTTTGTCTTATTCTGTTACCCTACGCGGTTGGTTATCACCTCTAATTTGGTCGTTTTCCCGTCCCTATGCCGATCGCGTAGCCCGCGCTTTAGTTGATGCTGTAGAAAAGGCAGGATTGCCAGCAGGGAGTTAGTAGGAATTTTCTTCAGGGACAAGGGGGAGCAGGGAGGCTGGAAGAGAAATATTTCTTCTTTACCCTTTCCCCCTCCTCAAATTGCCTAATGCCCACTAACACCCAACAACTAACAATACCTTCATAAAGTTAAGATGCAAGTAGATCATAAAAACTATTTGCTTCATATTTATTACAGCGGCAAGGGTGAAAACACGATGTATGATGTCCTTGATTCTCAATCGGTTTTAGAAGTGTTGCGACCGGTGGAAGACCCTGAACTTCGCAAAAGTCTGGTAGAACTCAACATGATTCGCAACGTCAAAATTGACGGCGGCAAAGTAAGCTTCACTTTAGTATTAACAACACCCGCCTGTCCTCTACGTGAATTTATCGTTGATGATTGCAAAAGAGCCGTAAAAAAACTGCCAGGTGTTACAGATATAGCTGTAGAAGTCACAGCAGAAACCCCCCAGCAAAAAAGCTTACCCGATCGCACTGGCATTAGTGGTGTGAAAAATATTATCGCCATTTCTAGCGGTAAAGGCGGTGTCGGGAAAAGTACGGTAGCTGTGAATGTGGCGGTAGCATTAGCGCAAACCGGGGCAAAAGTCGGCTTACTCGATGCCGATATTTACGGTCCCAACGATCCCACTATGTTAGGGCTAAGTGATGCCCAAATTACTGTCCGTCCTGGGGAAAAAGGCGAAATCCTGGAACCTGCTTTTAATCATGGCGTCAAGTTAGTTTCAATGGGCTTTTTAATTGACCGAGATCAGCCGGTGATTTGGCGCGGACCAATGCTAAATGGAGTAATTCGCCAATTTCTCTATCAAGTGCAATGGGGAGAACTCGATTATTTGATTGTGGATATGCCACCAGGTACGGGAGATGCTCAGTTAACTTTGACACAATCTGTGCCAATGGCGGGGGCAGTAATTGTTACCACACCGCAAAACGTAGCTTTATTAGATTCTCGTAAAGGCTTGCGGATGTTTCAGCAGATGAACGTGCCAATTTTGGGCATAGTGGAAAATATGAGTTATTTTATACCCCCAGATATGCCGGATAAGCAGTATGACATCTTTGGTTCGGGTGGTGGTGAAAAAACTGCTGCGGAGTTGGGTGTGCCGTTGCTGGGGTGCGTGCCCTTAGAGATTTGTACAAGAGTCGGGGGTGATAGCGGTGTGCCGATAGTTGTCGGTGAACCAGATTCAGCTAGTGCAAAAGCATTGTATGCGATCGCCCTCACCATCGCTGGCAAAGTATCAGTTGCTGCCCTAACATAGAATTTTAATTTTTATCTGGTTCCCCATCCGCAACCGGGGAATACAGATTTCAAGTGCTAACTAAATTTAAAATCTAAAACCTAAAGTCTAAAATCACACAATGTTGTTAAAAAGGTCGCTCTCCAAAAAGTCCGCGCCAAAAGTTCTCTGGCAGCAATGGGTCAAACCCTGGCAGCAAACAGACTGGCTGCTGTTTAGCTTACCAATCGCCGTCACTCTATTTGGTGGCATCATGATCAAAAGTACCGAATTGAACCAAGGACTCACTGACTGGTGGTGGCACTGGCTAATGGGTGGTATTGGTACCGTAATAGCCCTGATCCTTGCCCGCATCCGCTACGAAAATCTGATTCAGTGGCACTGGATAACTTATACAATAACCAATATCAGCTTGATCGCCGTCACCGTAGCTGGTCAGAGCGCCAAAGGAGCACAACGGTGGGTTAGTATCGCAGGGATTCCCATACAACCCTCGGAATTTGCCAAAATAGGATTAATTATCACCCTAGCGGCTTTATTACACAAGCGCAGCGCTTCTGAAATAGATAATGTTTTCCGCGCTTTGGCAATTACTGCTATTCCTTGGTCGTTAGTATTTATACAACCAGACTTAGCGACATCACTGGTATTTGGAGCGATCGTTTTAGGAATGTTGTACTGGGCAAATGCTAACCCAGGCTGGTTAATACTGATGATTTCTCCCATCGTCGCCGCGATTCTGTTTAGTACAGCTTGGCCCCTTTCAGCACCGATAGTTTTGTTTGACCAACTATCTTTGGGACCTTTAGGGTTAATTTGGTCAGTCGCTATGGGTGTACTAGGCTTTTTGACTCTCCCCTGGCGTCGATTTGGTATCAGCGGCATCAGTGCATGGGTTCTGAACATGCTAGGCGGCGAAATAGGTGTCTTTGTCTGGAACCATGTATTAAAAGATTATCAAAAAGGTCGGATCACCTCATTTCTTAATCCTGATGGCGACCCCCTCGGAACAGGATATCACCTGATTCAATCTCGGATTGCCATTGGTGCTGGGGGAATTTCTGGATGGGGTTTAAATAAGGGTCCGATGACTCAACTTAATTTCGTTCCCGAACAGCATACAGACTTTATATTCTCTGCTGTGGGCGAAGAATTAGGTTTGATTGGTTGTTTGCTATTGCTGGCTGTCTTATGCTTTATTTGTCTGCGATTATTACATATTGCTCAAACTGCCAAAGATAATTTTGGTTCGTTGTTGGCTATTGGCGTTTTGTCGATGATTGTCTTTCAGGTGATTGTTAACGTCGGCATGACGGTTGGTTTAGCACCAGTGGCGGGGATTCCCCTACCTTGGATGAGTTACGGTCGTTCTGCCATGTTGAGCAACTTCATCGCCTTGGGGCTAGTAGAATCAGTAGCAAATTTTCGTCAACAGAAGCAGAAATATTAGTTATGAGGATCATGGTTAGTGGTACTTTTTCACAACTATCCACCAACAAGCATCCACCAGCAATTAACAAGTATTAAGCTATAAAAAGGAAACAAGCGAGGTTAAAATCATGATCCTGCCAGGAGCAACTGTTCGTGTCAAGAATCCCGCAGATACTTATTATCGCTTTGAGGGACTCGTGCAACGAGTGAGTGATGGCAAGGTAGCTGTATTGTTTGAAGGTGGTAACTGGGATAAGTTAATCACCTTTCGTCTGAGCGAATTGGATCTTGTAGAAACCACTGCCGGACGGAAAAAAGCCAAATAAACGCACGTTAGTTAGGAGTTAGGAGTGAGGAGTTAAGAGAACTCAGAACTCAAAACTCAGAACTCAAAACTCAAAACTCAGCACTCCTATGCGCCTTCCTTTACCACAGTTTGTCACAGGCGATCGCCACCCCAACCACATTGCGGAAGTGATCGAAACTACAACGACCGAATTTTTGGCACAGTGTCTCGAACCTGAAGATTTGAGCTTTCCACCCATGCCACCATTTGGTAGCTGGGTTTGTTCTGTGGATGAAGAATCCGGCAATCAAGTTTATGGGTTGGTGTATTATGCAACAACATCGCCCATAGATTCTGTACACAGAGCAAGAGCTTTAGGGTTGTCTTTGCAAGATTTGCGAGAGGAACAACCCCAGATATTCGCCATGCTGAAAACAGAATTTCGGGCGGCGATCGTCGGATTTGAACAGCCGTCTAACAGCGTAAGTTCTAACAATCGGGTGTATCAGTATCTACCACCACGTCCGCCACAAATTCATCAAGCTGTTTATCGATGCGAACCAGAAGCGATCGTTAAATTCACTGAAGAGCTAGATTTTTTGCGGACATTGCTTTTTGTAAACGGTGCGCCGGTAGACTCATTAACCGCAGCTGCGATTCGAGAAGTGTACCAGTTACGCAAAGCTGATCGACAATGGTTAATTAAAGCCGGTAGAACCTTAAGTGTGCTGCTCAAAGACGATTACGATCGCTTGCGATTTATCCTCAGCCAAATCCACCCATAGGTAGTTGGCATAGGCGATCGCTTCAACTTCTATGAGAAAGAGGGGGAAAGGGGAAAGGGAACCCCATATTTAATGCGGAGGGCACGGGAGAGCGTAAGGATGCTGATTAATGAGCGCATGAGTGTCTGGTAAAATCTTCCAATACATGTGTCCATATTTAATGCGGATTCTTCTTTATACCATGTGGGGAAAAGTTTTTTCTTCAACATTTACCCGCAAACCCATTCCCCTTTTACCCGACATTGGTAAGTAAAGTTTTATGAAGCCATTTCATTTTCTCCAGGGTGGATGATTGATTTATTTTCACAGCGAACAATTGCCTTGGGGCAATTGTCGCTTCACCATCGCAAAGAACAAGTCCTACCTATGGAACTCATCTCCCAAGTTCTTGCATTAGAACCGACAAACCAAGTTCTCGGCAAGGAACCAATTGTTTCTTTTGCCATTTTATTAGTGGTTATCTTAGTCGTACCAATTCTGTTTGAGCGGCTAAGACTACCCGGATTAGTAGGTTTGGTTTTTTCGGGGGTAGTACTTGGTCCATCAGGTTGGAACGTATTCCAGCCTGATTCGCCAACTATCAATTTGCTATCAGATATCGGGTTAGTCTACTTGATGTTTATAGCAGGGTTAGAAGTTGACTTAGAACAATTTTGCCGTCAAAAAAGTCGTTCTTTTGGATTTGGTAGCTTTACCTTTTTTATCCCCCTAGCCTTCGGAACATTAATCGGGCACATTTTTGGCTTTAGCGGCAATGCTTCGATATTAATTGGCTCTTTGTTAGGTTCGTACACTTTGTTAGCATATCCGCTTATCAATCGCCTGGGAATAGTCAAGAATCAAGCCGTCAGCGTCACTATTGGAGCGACAATTTTTACTAACATCAGCGCACTGGTGGTGTTATCTCTGTGTATAGCCGTTCATACTAGACAATTCAGTTATTGGGGATTAATAACTTTATTTAATTATTTAATTATTTATTTAATAGTTGTATTGGTCGGCTTCAATTGGGCGGGTAAAGAATTTTTCCGGCGGTCTGGAGACAATGAGGGAAACCAATTTTTATTTGTATTGCTTTGTGTGTTTATTGCCGCTGTCGGTGCCCAATTAATCGGAGTAGAAAAAATCGTTGGAGCCTTTTTAGCAGGTTTGGCGGTCAATAGTGCCCTCGCTTCTGGACCAGTCAAAGAAAAGGTTATGTTCGTTGGTAGCGTGCTGTTCATTCCTATTTTCTTTGTTCACCTTGGCTCATTAATTAATTTGCCAGCTGTCAGAAACTTTAGCACGCTGAAGCTAACCCTATCTATTGTAATTGGTTTATTGTTGAGCAAATTTCTCGCCGCTTTTTTAGCAAAACTAATTTACCGCTATAACTGGCAAGAAATGTTAATGATGTGGTCGTTGAGTCTACCCCAAGTGGGTGCGACATTAGCGGCAACATTAGTGGGATACCAGGCACAGTTGTTACCGATATGGGTATTAAATAGTGTTGTTAGCTTAATGCTGGTGACATCAACCGTAGGACCGTTGATTACCAGTCGTCTTGGTGCTGGTTTGGCTTCATCATCTGTTGAGGAACACACAACCATAACACCGCCGTCTCCAAATCGAGAAAAAAAACACAGTAATTTTACTATAGTGGTACCTGTTTACAATCCGCAAACTCAGCAATATTTGATTGAAATGGCGGCATTATTAGCACGTAAGGAAAATGGCAGGATTATACCATTAGCGATCGCTAGTGCTGCGGCTCACATGGATGCACCACAGTTAGAAATTTCTCTGCAACGTAGTGAACGCTTACTTTCCAAAGCGACCGCTCAAAGTCAAGTATTGAGCGTAGAAGCAGAACCATTACTGCGAATTGATGATGCTTTTGCTCAAGGTATCAGCAGAGCTGCTCGCGAACAAAAAGCTAGTTTAATTGTTATGGGTTGGGGCAAACGGACTGGGCTGAGAGCGCGTTTATTTGGTAATGTGATTGACAGCGTTCTCTGGGCATCTCATTGTCCCGTAGCGGTGACACGTTTAGTAGAATCACCGAGAAAAATTCAGCGAATTTTAGTGCCCGTAGAAAACCTGATTACACCATCATTGCACCCCGTTCAATTTGCGATCGTGTTAGCAGAAGCAAATCAAGCGCAAGTTACCGTGTTGAATGTATGCGATCGCCGCACTAGTTCCAGTAAAATCGCTTCTAGGCGATCGCAACTTAGCTTATTAGTATCTAAATTAGCTTTGCCCAATCCCCCAGAGGTTCAAATCATTGCTCATGAAAACGTTGCCCAAGCAGTTTTGCAGGCAGCACGATTATATGATTTAGTAGTGTTACCTTTTATACGGAATCGTACAAGTCCTGGTGGATTAGCCATTAGCGATGTTACCACCCAGTTAGCGAGGCAACTCACCTGCTCTATCGTCATGCTTGGCGAACCAGAACGCAATCCCACAACAGTTTTGCCTACAGCAGTTCCCAATACTACAACGGTAATTGGTAACGCGGTAATTTAAGGAGGGGTAAAGGGGAAAGGACGGAAATAAAATACGGATTTATTCAAATTTATTCAAATGACTCTATATTTCTTACCCTTTCCCCCTTTCCCTTTATCCCTCTTATCCCCGACCCATTTTCTGTTTCAAAACTTTATATTTTTAAAGATTTTGTAAAGTATAGCCTAAAAGCCCAGATTAGGCTATCAATGTTTGTTATTTTGCTAAGTGAATTGTGAAGTAATCAACTGCTTGATTGCATGTAGAAGTAAATCGCCGATAAAAATACTTTTTTAGTTACCCCTGGAAGTGATCTATTTTTGTTATCAGGCTGGGTACTCTAAAAACAGGCACAATTGCACTTTGCAAAAATATGTAAGTAACTGGTAAATTATGAGAATTTTGGTGACAGGCGGTGCTGGGTTTCTTGGTTCCCATCTGATCGACAGACTAATGGCTCAAGGGCATGAAGTTATCTGTTTGGATAACTTCTACACAGGTAATAAACAAAACATCCTTAAATGGATGAATCATCCATACTTTGAACTCATCCGCCACGACATCACCGAACCAATTCGGTTAGAAGTGGATCAAATTTATCATCTGGCTTGTCCTGCCTCCCCAGTACATTATCAGTACAATCCAGTCAAAACAGTCAAAACCAACGTCATGGGGACGATGAATATGTTGGGGTTGGCTAAACGTGTCAAAGCACGATTTTTCTTAGCTTCAACTAGCGAAGTGTACGGAGATCCAGAAGTTCATCCGCAAACTGAAGAGTATAGAGGTAGCGTCAATCCCATCGGACTGCGTTCATGTTACGACGAAGGCAAACGAATTGCCGAAACTTTGGCATTTGACTACTACAGACAAAATAAAGTTGATATTAGGGTTGTCCGTATTTTCAACACCTATGGTCCTCGGATGTTAGAAAATGATGGTCGGGTAGTAAGTAACTTTATCGTTCAGGCTTTGCGGGGCGAACCTTTGACAATATACGGGGATGGTTCCCAAACCCGCAGTTTCTGCTACGTTTCCGACTTGATCGAAGGATTTTTACGGTTGATGAAGAGTGACTACGTAGGTCCAGTAAATATAGGCAATCCTGGTGAATATACCATTTTAGAATTAGCCCAAGCCGTGCAAACCATGATAAATCCGGATGCACAGATAAAATTTGAGTCTCTGCCTTCTGATGATCCGCGTCGCCGCCGTCCCGATATTACTAAAGCAAAAACTTTGTTAAATTGGGAACCTACCGTTCCTCTGGAAGAAGGGTTAAAACTGACTGTAGAAGATTTCCGCGATCGCATCAAAGGTAATAAATAGTCAGCGTGCGATTTGTCAAGAGTCATTTGCTTGACACAAAGGACAAAAGGCAAAGTTGCGGAAAACTTCTCCTTGACGACTAACCCCGAAAAAGTAAGGAATTAACAAAATGCGTGTTTGTGTAATTGGTACTGGCTACGTTGGTTTGGTGACAGGCGCTTGCTTGGCTCATATTGGGCATAATGTAATTTGCGTAGACAACAACGAAGAAAAAGTCAAGTTAATGAAGTCTGGGCAGTCGCCAATTTTCGAGCCTGGACTCTCGGAAATTATGCAGTCTGCCATTCAATCGGGTAATATTGAGTTCACCAGCGACATCAGTGCAGGCGTTTCTCACGGGGAAATTTTGTTTATTGCTGTGGGAACACCACCTTTACCCACTGGTGAAAGTGATACCCGTTATGTTGAGGCTGTAGCCCGTAGTATTGGCGCAAATCTTAACGGTGGTTATAAGGTCATCGTCAACAAATCTACAGTGCCCATTGGCTCAGGTGACTGGGTGCGGATGCTTGTTATGGATGGTATCGCTGAACGCCAAAAAACACTAGTTCCCGCAGGTGGAGCTGCAAGTGAAGAGAAATTGCCTGAATCTACATCTCAGTTTGATGTACTCAGCAATCCAGAGTTTTTGCGCGAAGGTTCGGCAGTGTATGACACTTTCAACCCCGATCGCATTGTCTTGGGTGGTAACTCTCAAAGAGCGATCGCCATGATGAAAGAATTGTATGCCCCAATTGTCGAGCGCAACTTTGCTGAGGATAAATCTTTACCTCAAGTGGCTGTATTGGCAACAGATTTAAGCTCGGCAGAAATGATTAAATATGCTGCTAATGCTTTTTTGGCAACCAAAATTAGTTTTATTAACGAAGTTGCGAATATTTGCGATCGCGTGGGTGCTGATATTACCCAAGTAGCAAAAGGTATTGGTTTAGATTCTCGGATTGGTAATAAATTCTTGCAAGCTGGTATCGGCTGGGGTGGTTCCTGCTTCCCCAAAGATGTCTCTGCCCTGGTTCATACTGCTGATGACTACGGCTATGAAGCTCAACTGCTGAAAGCTGCCGTCAGTGTCAACGAACGTCAGCGCTTGATTGCTGTAGAAAAACTCCAACAAGCCCTGAAAATCCTCAAAGGTAAAACTGTCGGATTACTCGGTTTAACCTTTAAACCCGATACCGACGATTTGCGTGACGCTCCCGCACTCAACTTGATTGAGCAGTTGAACCGACTCGGAGCCAAAGTCAAAGCATACGATCCGATTATTTCTCAAACCGGAATGCGTCATGGTCTTTCTGGTGTGTTGGTTGAAACCGACGCCGAACGGCTTGCTGACGGTTGTGATGCTTTGGTACTCGTGACTGAATGGGAACAGTTCAGCAATCTCGACTACGCAAAAATGGCAAAGTTGATGTCCCACCCGGTAATGATTGACGGTCGTAACTTCCTTGACCCTGAAACAATGGTACGCGCTGGGTTTCAATATGTAGGTGTTGGACGCTAAATCGATTTTGCAAAAAGTTGCGTGCTTTGGGTTAAGCGCGTTGAGCAAACTTTTAAAGACGGATTTTGGATCTTATTTAAAATCCAGTTCTCATTTCTCCCTAAGCTGAATCTATTGTTAAGCTAATCCCCCGCTTAAAAAACGGGGGATTTTGCGTTATACAGCAGAATTCAGAATACAGCTACGCCAGAATTGTCAAGTAAAACAGGCTTTATACTTGGCTTTGAGATAATCGGTGTGTACTTCGTTCAGAGCATGAAACTTCGTGTTTAGAACTCCAACCACGAGATTTTAATACTCGCGCAAGATACAAAAAGGCTCAACGATGAAGCAAACTTGAGAAACAAAAGTAACCATTCAGCACTTAATCCATGAACCACGACAACAACCTTGATGCTGAAGAAGTCCGCCTTAGGGAAGATGCACAAAGAGAAAAAAACTGGAAGCGCTGGGGACCATATTTAGCAGAAAGACAGTGGGGAACTGTGCGCGAGGACTATTCACCGGATGGTTCTAGCTGGGATTACTTACCCCACGAACATGCACGCAGTCGCGCTTATCGTTGGGGGGAAGATGGACTTTTGGGAATATGCGATCGCGAAGGTCGTCTTTGTTTTGCCCTGGCTTTGTGGAACGGATGCGACCCAATTCTCAAAGAACGCATTTTCGGCTTAACCAATAGTGAGGGAAATCACGGAGAAGATGTTAAAGAATATTATTTTTATCTGGACTCAACACCCACTCATTCTTATTTAAAAGCTAATTATAAGTATCCTCAAAACGAGTTTCCTTACACGCGCTTAATTGCAGAAAATCGCGATCGCAGCGAAGAAGAATCAGAATTTGAACTTATTGATACAGGCATTTTTGCTGAAAATCGCTACTTTGACGTTTTTGCGGAATACGCTAAAGCCAGTCCCAACGATATCTTAATTAAAATCACCGTTGCCAATCGCGCATCAAAAGCCGCTACACTCGATTTGTTACCGACAATCTGGTTTAAAAATACTTGGTCTTGGGGTCGCACAGGTGAGAGTTATTGGTCAAAACCCCGCATTGAGTTAAAAAAAGATGGGGAACTTCTGCTTTCTCAGGAAACACTCGGCAAATTTCATCTTGCAGTTGAACCGTTTTTAGGTAGCGAACCGCCAAAATTTCTGTTTACCGACAACGAGACAAACGCAGTCAAGCTGTTTGGTGTAGACGAAAATAAGAGCGCTTACGTCAAAGATGCTTTTCATGAATATATTGTCAGCGGTGTCAAAGATGCTGTCAATCCGGAAATGGTGGGAACCAAAGCCGCTGCACACTATCGGTTAGAAATATCACCTGGACACGAAGTTACAATCAGGCTGCGGCTATTTGCAGAAGACGAAGCACCACAACAGCCATTTGACCAAGATTTTGAGCGAATATTTCAACAGCGCATCGACGAAACAGAAGAATTTTACAAAAAACGTGTTTCTCCCAACCTTTCCCAACACGAAAATCGAGTAGTCAGACAAGCTTATGCAGGGTTGCTCTGGTCAAAACAATTTTATCATTACGGTGTCAAGCAGTGGTTAGAAGGCGATCCTAGGCAACCACAACCAGAAAGAGAGAAAAACGGACGTAATGTCGATTGGACTGAACTTTACAACCGTGATATTATTTCCATGCCCGACAAATGGGAGTATCCTTGGTACGCTAGTTGGGATTTAGGCTTTCACGTTGTGGCTTTTGCCAAAATCGATCCAGACTTTGCCAAACAGCAGCTAATTTTGTTTCTGCGGGAGTGGTATATGCATCCCAACGGACAAATACCAGCTTACGAATTTGACTTTTCGGATACAAATCCGCCAGTATTGCCTTGGGCTTGTTGGCGTGTTTATAAGATTACTGCATGTAAAGGAAAACGCGATACTGCAAAGGAGTCGCTCCGCGATCGCACTTTTTTGGTGCGTGTCTTTCAAAAATTGTTGGTTAACTTTACTTGGTGGGTGAACCGCAAAGATATTGAGGGAAAAAATATCTTTGCCGGCGGCTTTTTGGGGATGGATAATATCGGAGTTTTTGATCGTTCTAAACCGCTTCCCACTGGGGGAAATCTTCAACAAGCAGACGGCACCGCTTGGATGGCATTTTACTGCTTAACCATGCTAGCGATGGCGTTAGAACTAGCTAATGAAGACCCCGCTTATGAAGATATTGCTAGTAAGTTCTTTGAGCATTTCATCGCTATATCCGATGCAATGAATCGACTCGGTGGGACTGGATTGTGGGACGAAGAAGACGGATTTTATTACGATCAGCTTGAGGTGGATGGTAAATCTATACCTTTGAAAGTGCGATCGCTGGTGGGACTTGTATTATTTTTTGCCGTAGAAACTATTGATTTTCACTTAATCGAGCGTCTACCAGGATTTTCTAAACGAATGCAGTGGTTTCTCAAAAATCGCAAAGACGTAACTCAGCACATTTCCTGCATGAAAAAAGCGCGGGATCATGGACGCATGTTGTTAGCGATTCCTTCCCAAGAACGTTTAGAAAGAGTGCTGCGTTACTTGTTAGATGAAACCGAATTTCTCTCAAAATATGGCATTCGCTCTTTATCTCGCTATCATTTAGATCATCCTTATATCTTAAAATTTGACCATCAAGAGTATTGTGTCAAGTATCTTCCGGGAGAATCTAACAGCAACTTTTTCGGCGGAAATTCAAATTGGCGTGGACCAATTTGGTTTCCCTTAAATTATCTGCTCATCGAAGCTTTAGAACGTTATTATCACTTCTACGGCGATTCTTTAAAAGTTGAATGTCCCACAAATTCCGGACAGATGATGAACCTCTCCCAAGTAGCGGACGAACTGCAAAAGCGATTAACGCAGATATTTCTTCCTGACGAACAAGGACGCTGCCCTTGGCACGGTGATAATCAATACTTTGCTAACGATCCTCATTGGCGCGACTTAATTCCCTATCACGAGTACTTCTGTGGCGATTCTGGGCACGGTTTGGGAGCTAGTCATCAAACTGGCTGGACAGCATTAATTGCGCGGTTACTAGACGATGTTGGTAGTAAAAGATAAAAGTTGTAGGAAGCAGGGAGAGTGCTTATCTGATAATATGATGAGGACTGAAGTCCTCACTACAAAAAAGATTACAGCATTTTTTCGAGAAATTGCTTTGCGCGATCGCACTGAGGATTTTGGAAAAACTTGCTGGGTGTAGTATCTTCTGCCAAACTTCCTTGATCGAGAAACATAATTCGACTGGCAACTTCTTTAGCGAATCCCATTTCATGCGTCACAATCGCCATTGTCATTCCCGATTGTGCCAAACCTTTCATCACCTCTAACACATCTTTGACCATTTCTGGATCTAAAGCTGAGGTTGGTTCATCAAACAAAATCATTTGCGGTTCCATCGCTAATGCACGAGCGATCGCTACACGTTGTTTCTGTCCACCAGATAATTTAGATGGGTAAACATCCGCTTTTTCTACCAAACCTACTTTACCAAGTAACTCTAACCCCTTTTGTTTTGCTTGTTGCTTATCAACTTTTTTCACCTTAATGGGTGCATAAGTAACATTTTGCAGCACCGTCATGTGAGGAAACAAATTAAAGTGTTGAAACACCATCACCAAAGAAGAGCGAACTTTGAGAATGTTTGTTTTCGGCTGAGTAATTTCTTGCTCATTAAAGTAAACTCGTCCTTTAGTCGGACGTTCTAACAAATTCATACATCGTAGAAATGTAGACTTCCCTGAACCCGAAGGACCAAGAATAGCAACCACTTCACCCTGATAAATCTGCGTCGAAATATCTTTGAGAACATCGAGTTGACCAAAAGACTTATACAAAAACTCTGTGCGAATTACGGCTTGATTCATATTATTAGGGACTGGGGACTGGGGACTAGGGACTAGGGGGATGGTGACTAATGAATCAAAGAATTAACCACTAACAACCAACAACCTTACTCACTTCGTCTTAATCTTGTTTCTAAAGCGGAAGCACCAAAAGTCAAACCCATGACTAAAACATAGTAAATCAAACCTGCAAATAACAACGGCTCAAAGTAGATATATTTATTTGCGCCGATAATTTGAGCGCTGCGTAAAATTTCCACCACACCAATTGTTGACACTAACGCCGAATCTTTTAAGAGTCCGATAGTTTCATTTACCAAAGCTGGTAAAATGTTCTTTAAAGCTTGGGGTAAAATTACATCCCACATCATCAACCAGTAAGAAACACCCATCGACATTGCCGCTTCACTTTGTCCTTTATCTACTGCTTGAATTCCTCCCCGGATAGTTTCTGACATATACGCGCCAGAATTTAGTGTAAAAGTTAGCACACCCGCTTCCAATGCAGAGATATCATAACCTGTAAGTTGAGGCGTTGCGTAGTAAACTAAAGCCAATTGTAAAAGCAGCGGAGTGCCTCTAAATACAGAAGTGTAGGCATTAGCAAACAAAGTTAGCGGCTTGATGCCTGTAATTTTGAATAAAGATAATATTGTCGCCCAAATTAAACCGAAAAAAACTGACAACAAAGTGAACAAAAGAGTTATTGGTATTCCCTGAAGAATAAAGGGAATGTCGGGAAGGATTCTGCTGAAGTCGAGATTTAGTCCGGTTTTCGCTGTGGGTGCTGATGAGGATGCGGCTGCATTTGTGGCAGTGTTTTGTGAAAACCACTTGGTTGCTAATTGTTTTACTTCCCCTTTATCCTTCATTTGCTGAAGAACTTTGTTGAAAGGTTCAACTAAAGGAGAGTTTTTCGGGAAAGCGATCGCCGATCCACTTCCCTCCTCTGAAGGAATCGCATTAAATTCTAAATCTGGATTAGCTTGCGCGAATCCCTTCGCGACGGTATCCTCAACAATAGCCGCATCAATTCGCCGCGATTTAATTTCCTGAATTGCTTCCGGCACTTTGTTGAGTTGCTTTAGCTTGACACCTGTAACTTTTTCGGCAATTTTCTTCGCGTTTGTTTCCTGAATTGTCCCCAATTGCACACCGACTGTTTTACCGGCAAGGTCTTGCGGTTGCTTCAGGTTGCTACCTTTCGGTGCAACAATCGTATCTTTGGCTTGGTAATAGCTAATCGAGAAATCGACATTTTTTTTGCGTTCTGGGGTCGGAGTCATCCCTGCCATGACAAAATCAGCCCGATTTGCTTGCAGTGCGGGAATTAAGCCGTTGAAATCCGACTCCATCACCTTGAGTTTAAATCCGAGTGAAAGAGCGATCGCATTCGCAATATCAACATCAAAGCCAACGATTTTCCGTTCCCCTCCCTGAGTGTCGTAATACTCGTAAGGGGGATAATCAGGTGAGGTAATCAACGTCAGGGTGTCTTTCCCCACAGACGAAGCTTGTAGACGATTGCTGTAACTCGTAACCATGCTAATTGCCAGCATTGCCGCAAACAGCACCGTAAATAGTAAAGCTTTGCGTTTCTTCATTTTTTGGTAGATGCAATTTTAGCCCAGATAAGGGTAACTCTTTTTAGGTGGTAATGGGGAAAACAAGAGGGGAAAGGGGAAAGGAATAAGAAAGAAGAAATATTTCTCCCCCTGTCCCCCTTGTCCCCCTGTCCTCCTGTCCCCTTGTCCCCTTTACATAAAAAAAGCCCTCTTGCAAGTTACCCGACAAGAGAGCAGAAGTGTTCTGTGAGGAGCAAACTCGACGTTTGCTTAACATAAGTTTAACGAAAGAATGAGATAGGCGAGCAATTATTTTGAGCGATCGCTTTTTCAACCCTCATTTGCCGAGGAGTGGAAATGTAATTTTTGAGAAATTCCTAGTTAGCGCTCTCTGCGCTTCCTACACCAGTATCCCAAATTACTGTAAAACTAGCAGTTGTAGTTCATTTTCATCAAAGGAACCCAACAAATGACAATGACGCTTATCCAGGGCAACTTCAGAATCGTAAAAACTGCTCCTGATGGGGATTCTATCCGCTTTTATCCGTACAACCCCGAATTGTGGAAAACATTGGAGACACCAGTCAGCACCAACCGCTCAGGAGGTGCCCAGTTGCGTTTGGATAGCATTGATGCTCTGGAAACACATTATCGCCCGAAAATGGGTAGTATAGGTATACAGCACCAGCCTGCGGAATTTGCTGATGCTGCTGCCGGCGAACTGTTAAAATTTTTAGGATTTCAAAACGTTACCCGTGGTTCCAATCAAGTAATTACTGCCGCAGAACCCGAAGAAGTACCTGGCTTCATCCTCACCCGTTTTGCAGACAAATATGGCAGAGCTGTAGCTTTTGCTTTTAAAGGCAATTCGGAACAAGAAGATGGCAGCAGCATCCACTTTGAAAAATCTTTACTGAAAAAGAGCGCAAATTCTCATCTCTTAGCTAAAGGGTTAGTTTACCCTACCTTTTACTCCAAATTATATCCTGATATTCGCAAGCAATTAATTGCTGTCACCGAAAAAGCTCGTACTGATAAAAAAGGTTTATGGGCATCAGACAAAACTAATAAAGCTTTTGTGTTGGAAGATTTAGAAACTATCACCGATAAAGTTGTTATTTTACCAAAACTGTTTCGTCGGGTGCTTGATTATCTCGCTATTAATGATGGGAGTGTAGCTCTAGACGGATTTATCAACTTTCTGGAATCTAAGAAAGAGAAAGTGATAATCCTCCCAGATAGTCATGTTACAGGATTTGATTTTGTGGTGAAAGTCGATGGTCAAAATATCAAATTAACTGTTAAACCTGAAGATTTAGTTTTTATCGAGAAATAGCTTACCTTACGTAGTGAGGTCTGAAGCCTTCACTACGTAAAAGAATATTTTACTTTTAATATCTATTTATTAATCAAAAGTATCAATAATACAGTGAGAGATATGGGCATCAAATCTACTTAAAGCATTCCATGTGCGATATCCAATGATACCATTGGGTTGCTGATAGCGTGATGCCTGAAAAGCTTGTACGGCTTCAGTTGTTTTCGTACCGAAGATGCCATCGACTTCACCAGAATAATATTTACCATTTTTCAGCGCCTGTTGAGCTGCTTCCACCAGGTAACCGCTACTTCCTTGACTTAACTCTGGTAGACTATTAACTCCTTCACAGAGATATGCCCAGGTATTTTTTCCGACAATCCCATCAGGTTTGAGGAAGGCAAGACACTGAAAATATTTAACAGCATCTTGGGTTTGTTCTTCAAAGTGACTTGTGACAATAACCTGTAGAGGATAATCTGATAAAGTATCCAGCTCTGCAAGCCGTTGGTTTAATGCTTTTTGCATTTCTTTGACAAATGGACTAGTTGCACCCAATCGCAAGGTTGGTCGATTGGTAGGACATTTAATTGCAGTAGACATCCTCTGTAGTTCTCTTGAAATATTTGTTGGTTACAGAATAAGTTCAAACAATTCGACACGGATTACGGAATCCGAGAAGTATTATTTGGAAAATAAGGCAAAAGTGAAAAATGAGGCGATATTTATGGTGATTAATAGCCAAAAATATCACACTCTTCTTTTTATACCAATAATCTGGTAACTTTGGACACAAAAAAAACTCTCTTATTATTTACTTAACAAGAGAGCAACGGTATAGTGTGAGGACGAAATTAATGTTTTCGTTAATACCAGCTTAATCAGGCAATATAAAGGTTCAGTGACAATCTTGTGACGATGGTGCGTAGGGGAGTGGGGGAGAAATATTTCTTCTTTCTTGCCCCTTTCCCCTTTGCCCCTCTTAAAAAAGGCTATTACCCATTGGGTCCTGCTGTGACAATCACTAGTTTGTCAGGATTAATTAGGTCTTTGATTGCTTGCTGCACTTGAGTCATCGTTACAGCTTGAATGCGGTTAGGAAATTCTCGAATTTCTGTAGATGAAAGCCCGTAAACTGAATTGTCTAAAATCATGGTAGCTACATCACTGGGATTGGCTAAATCTACAGGATAGCTGTTGGTAATTGAGCGTTTTGCTGAGTTTAATTCAGCTTCCGTGATTCCTTGTTCTCGCACTTGTTTGAGTAAAGCAACAGCGCTTGCGATCGCTTTATTCGCGTCTCCCGGAGAGGTCTGCATCTGAATTAAGAATGGACCTGGATTGATTCCAGCCGCAAAAGCACTGTAAATACCGTAAGTTAAACCTTGGCGATCGCGTACTTCCGTACCCAAGCGACTAGATAAGGTATCACCACCTAAAATTTGATTCAGTACCGAAACAGCATAAAAACGAGGGTCTTTGCGCGAGATGCCGTTGTAGCCTATATAAGTAACTGCCTCTGCCTTTCCGGGAATTACTTTGTTCAAACGTGTCTGACTTTGCGGCAACGGTACTGACGCAAGATTCAAAATCGGTGCTTTACCTTTTGCTTGCCATTTACCGAAAGCTTGATTTAGTGAAGCTTTTACCTTCGCGGAATCGAAGTCACCCACCAAAGCGAGCGTTGTTGTATCTGGTCGATAGTGTTCTTGATAAAAGCGAACCAAATCATCACGAGTAATAGCCTTCAAACTTTCTTCTGTCGGAAAGCTGTGGAATGGATGATTTTCGGGGTAAATTGCTTGTTGAAAAACTCTTCGTCCCAGTCCACGGGGGTCATCTAGCTGTGCTTTCAACCCCGTTAATGACCGTCGCCGGCTTAGTTCTAATTGCTCAGGAGGGAAAGTAGCATTTTGGACTACATCTGCCATAGTTTGTATCAGTATCGGCAGATTCGCTGATAAACCTTGACCACCAATAGCAACACCTTCACGGCTAGCACTAAAAGCTAAACTAGCTCCTTTATCTTCTAACGATTTCGCGAGCGTGAGGGCATTTTTGGTTTTCGTGCCATTCATCAAGTTACCAGCAGTCAAATTCGCTAGTCCAGCTTTTTGATTGTTATCAAATGCAGCACCAGCATTAATTTGTCCGGTGAGGTTTATTGAGGGAAAACTGCGATCGCTTAACAAAAGAACCCGCATTCCATTCGCTAGGGTAAATTGTTCTGGTAGCGATTGTTTACTATTAGCGGTGGCTGAAGTGGCAGGAGGTAGATATTTTGCCAGTTCTGCGGGGTCTACCGGCTTACCTGGGCTGAAGTTCTCTGCGGTGCGACCAGAACCAGCATTAGAAGTTCCTGGTTTACCATCTGCTTGGGTAGGTTCAAAAAAGCCGATGGTTTGTTTAGCCGGATTGAGGTAAGTTTTCGCTGCTTTTTGGACATCAGCTGGTGTAACTTTGGCGATCGCTGCCAGATACCCCTCAATAAAACGATAATCTCCAGCGACGGTTTGATTATACCCCAGTTGGTTTGCCTGACTGGTGATATCCTGATTATTCAGGATAAAAGAAGCTTGTAATTGCGTCTTTGCTCGATTCAATTCTTCGTTGGTGACTGGCTGCTGTTGCAGTTTCGTCAGTGATTGTTGCAACACCGAAAAAATGCGCGATAATTCTTGACCGGGTGCGGCTGTAGCATTAATTTCATACCAACCTGGTTCAATTAATTCTGCTGCACTCGCACTTACTGAACTAGCGAGTCCGGATTCTACCAAATCTTGGTAAAGTCGCGAACTACGACCACCAGTAAGAATACCATCCATCAAATCAATCGCCGCCACATCAGGATGCTTGACATCTGGTAAAGGATAGACAACTTGCAGCAGTGCAGCGCTCCCCGGTTGTTTGAGGACGATTGGCTCTTTTTTCGCCGGAGTATTAGAAGGTGCAGTAACGGTACCTTTTGACGGAACCGTCTTGGCTCGTTTGGGAACCTTGCCGAAAGTGTCTTTAACAACTTTCAACGTTGGTGCGGTGGTGAAATCGCCTGTAACTACCAATGTGGCATTATCTGGACTGTAGAAGGTTTGATAATAATTCCGCACCTGCAAGAGTGTGAATTTCTCCACATCGGCTTTTGTGCCTCCCACAGGTAAACCATAAGTGCGATTTGGGAAAGCAGCCCGCAACACCGCTCGACCGAGACGATAGCTAGGCGAATTTTCGTATCCCTGTAATTCAGAAATTACCACGCGCTTTTCGCTCGTCAGTTGGTCAGATCCAATTAAAGCACCTTCCATGCGATCGGCTTCTAAGGTCAGCAGTGCTTCGAGTTTGTCTCGCTGCACTGTACCAAAATAAGCAGTTTCGTCATAGCTGGTGAAAGCGTTAAATTGACTACCTAAAGCACTAAACAGTCGTCCAAATTGTACTGGACGGGTGGAAGTGCCTTTAAACATTAAATGTTCTAGCTGGTGGGAGATACCACTTTCCCCCGTCCCCTCATTGCGTGAACCAACTTTATACCAAACTTGCACGCTGACCACCGGTGCCGTATGGATTTCCTTGGTTAACACGGTTAAACCGTTATCTAATACTGTTTTTGTCACCCCTTGGGTCAGTGCTGAACCAGACACAGGGGCAACTGTAGTTGGCGTTGCCGCGTTGGTAAAATTGTCTGAAAACAAATCTACACTGAGAAAAAGGCTCAGGAAGAAGCCTATAAGAATGTATGGACGCAGTTTAGGAAGGAAAGGCATTGTTAGCAATTTAAATTCAAAACTGAAAATTCACGCATAGTATAAATCCATCTTGGCAAGTATTTTGCGATGTTGGGATTAGGAGACTAGGGATTAGGGATTAGGGATTAGGAATTAGGGAAAAGATTCACACGGATCTGTTTGTCCCCAGTTCTTAGTCCCCAGTCCCCAGTCCCTAGTAAAATGACACTGTTAATAGACACACCAAAAAATTGAGTATATGGCGCGTCAACGCTCGATATTGTCATTGATTCTGGTAATTTTGGCAACATTTCTGATTAGTTGTGGCAGTCCGACTGTGGCTACAGCACCTCCAACCTATACTACGGCTCAGTTAGAGAAAATTCAGGAATATGTTCCTGATATTCTTTCCGTACGCGATCGCTCACAAGAACTGCAAAAGCTGATCCAAAGAAATGACTGGATCTATGTGGGGAATTTTATCCACGGTCCGATGACATCCTTAAAGCAGAACATGACTTACATTACTTCCAACCTGCTACCCAAAGACCAGCCCGAAGCACGTAAGATAACGCGAGATTTATTTAACCACCTGGTCAAAATAGATCAAGCCGCAGCCGATCGCAACTCTCAACTAGCTTTAATCAACAACAAAGCTGCTTTTGCTGACATTGACAATTTCTTACAATTGTTACCGGAAAGCAGCAAGCCACAAGAGAGTTAGGCTTAAGGGGGAGACAGGAGACAGGAGACAGGAGGACAAGGAGGACAAGGAGGACAAGGGGGAATTTTAATTATTGACTCCGCTCCTCCGGACTCCTGACTCCTGAGTCCTGACTCCGCTCCCCCCCATTCCCTAAAAAACAATGAGTCATGTAGTCATTATCGGTTGTGGTATTGTTGGGGCGACGATCGCCTATGAACTCAGTCAAGTTCAAGACATCATTATCACTGTCATCGACAAACAACCACCCGCCCAAGCATCTACAGGGGCAGCATTAGGCGTTTTGATGGGTGCGATTAGCCACAAAATTAAGGGTAATGCTTGGCGAATGCGCTCTTCTAGCATTCAACGTTATGAAACTCTAATTCCCGAACTAGAAGCTATCACAAATCGCAAAATCCCTTTTAATCGTGAAGGAATTCTCAGTCTTTGTTTAGAAGAAGAAAAGAAAGCAGATTGGCAAAAGCTCGCGGAAATTCGCTACTCTCAAAACTGGAATTTGGAAGTTTGGGATGTGGCTAAATTAAAGTCAGTCTGTCCCCAGGTGAATAACGATAAAATAAGTTACGCTGTTTATTCTCCCCAAGACCGCCAACTTGACCCAACAGCCTTAACTTTAGCTTTAGTTGATGCATCTCAACGCAACGGTGTTACTTTTAAATTTGGCGTTACTGTCAACGGAACTTCAACTTCCGCGAATTCATGCAATGAACTTGAGACAACAGAAGGTAAAATTACTGCTGATTGGTTTGTAATCGCTGCTGGATTGGGTTCATCACTTTTGACAGCACAATTAAACCAAATGATTGATATTCGTCCTGTATTGGGACAAGCTTTGCAAATAAGCTTAAAACATCCTCTAGGCGATCGCGACTTTCAACCAGTGATTACAGGTAATGATGTTCACATAGTCCCTGTAGGTAACGGCGATTATTGGATAGGTGCGACGGTAGAGTTTCCCAATGATACCCATGAAATACCGCCTGATGAAGAACTATTGAAAAAAGTTTTAACTCAAGCGATCGCCTTTTGTCCAGAATTAGCACAAGCCACAATTAACCGCACCTGGTCGGGATTGCGTCCCCGTCCCGAAAAACGACCCGCACCAATCATAGGCAAACTACCAGGCTTTAATAATATTCTCCTCGCCACCGGACACTATCGCAACGGCGTTTTATTAGCACCCGCAACAGCAGAGGCAATTCGTGAGATGATTATTTCCAACGATTCCTAATCTTATAAAACTTTGCGTCTCTGCGCCTCTGCGTGAGACTTTTTCTCATGTCAATACAAGAACATAAAATAACTGTAAATTCCCTCGAATGGTTTTATCGTGAAGCTGAACCAATTGGTCAAACAGACTTATTGCCTGTATTATTGCTACACGGCTTACCCTCACAAAGTTACAGCTGGCGCAACATTTTACCAGCTTTAGCCAAACAAGGTACAAGAGCGATCGCACCCGATTGGATTGGTTATGGTTTTTCATCCAAACCAGAAAAAAGAGACTTTGCTTACACCCCAGATGCATTTATTACAGCTTTATCAGGATTTATTAAAGCGTTAGAATTACAACGTTTTTCTTTAGTTGTCCAAGGATTTTTAGGTTCTGTAGGCTTACAATACGCTTTGCGACATCCAGAACAAATTGCCAACATAGCTATAATCAATACCCCAATTACCAGCGCTGCCAAATTACCTTGGAAAATTCAACAACTCGGTTTACCTTTAGCCGGGGAAATGATGACTCAAGACCCTTTATTAGTTGATAGAACTTTAGAAGGTGGTTGTCGTTACGTCATCGAAGAGAAAGATTTAGATGTTTATCGAAAGCCATATTTGAAAAGTTCCTCTTCTGGAAGAGGACTTTTATCAACTATCCGCAATTTACAACTTCAACCGGCAATGTCAGAAATCGAATCTGGCTTTAAAGAATGGCAAAAACCAATTCTAATTCAATGGGGAATGATTGACCCTTGGCTTTCGGTGGATACGGCACAAAATTTTGTCGATTCTGTAACTAATGCCGAATTAATAAAACTTAATAACGTCGGGCATTATCCTCAAGAACATTATCACGAGACTATTTTAGAAGATTTATTACCTTTCTTACGGTGTTCGGGAAAATCTTGATACAGCAAATTGCAAGTTTATAGTGGTTTATCTGCTTTTGCAAAGGAGATTCAGGGATTTGACATAAATTGCACCATTCACTCTGTTCGAGACGTAATTACCTCAGCAGGGCGTAGGATTTTTTCACCGCAACGAAACCCCGTAAGCACAATTTTAGTAATTGTTTGTTCTTCTAAGTCAGTTCGTATTTCCCGATCAACGACGCGACACAAATTGAAATCTGGCTGCCTTCCCTCAAGTTCTATGGGAAAGACTTGGCGCTTTTTTAGTACGTTGAGAAACTTACGATGAACTGCTCCTATATATCTGGGTAATCTTTGAATAAATTCGGGGGTAAGGTCGGGGTTGTTTTCCAGGTAATTCAATAAGCCTTCGAGTCCATCCCCAACTTCTAACAATTCTAGGAATAAATCCTCAATTGTTGCTGTAGACTGGGTTTGCTGTTCGCGTAAAGACTGCTGAAGTGAAACTTTTTCCTTTTCCAGAGTTCCTAGTTTTTCTATAACCTCGTTGCGCTTCTCTTGAGTCAGAATCAGGTTTGGGGATGTTTTAGACACGGGAAACCTCTTTAGATAAGAATGGTAAGGTTTTGTTTGCCCAAGTTTGCACTTGGGGATGGACATGGGTAGTTAGAAGTTGACACAATGCGATCGCTCGTTGTAACTGTCCACCCATTTGATAAGCTCTAATTAGCCACACTTGAGCTTGAATATAATCTTTGCTGTCACGCTCATGACAGCCTTGGGAGTAGTCTTCTAGGTATTTAATGGCTTTGGGATAACGTTTCTCTTGACAAGCTGCAATGCCATCAGCTAGTAATTCTGATAAGGGGATGGGTAAAGATTCTCGCTCTAAGCGTTCTTCTTGGGCAGCAATGGCGATCGCTTTCTCTAAGCCATCAAATTCTGATAATAAAATTAATCTTGGTTCTGCCTCATCCAAAGCCGAGAAATCATTATATTTGAAGCGCTTGATGCTGGGTAAGATTGGGTGCAAATAGTCAGCTATAATGCGTTCTTCAGGCTTCATCAGGCTTTTTTGAGCCTTTGCAATCCACGGGATGTTGCTTGCGTTTCATTGCTAATGCTACAGCTTTGGTGATTTCTACTTTTGATGCTGCTTTGGATACACCCAAAATGTCGTAGGGATTTTTTTCCATAAATATTTTTAACCAACTTTACTAACGCAGTCTTAAACTCCGGTAAACTTCTTGAAAAGCAGGCTCATTAGGGCTGATTTCATAAGCCCATCGTCCTAATTGAAGAATCATTTCTGGGTTGTTCAAATTTCCATTACTTACGCCAGTAACTAATATTTCTATGATAAATTCAGTTACGATAAATCGAACCCGTTCGTGACGTGTTCCCCTAGCTCGCTTTACCATTGCTTCAAACTGACTGTTCCTGAATAGCCTCTGAATTTCTTTAAGTTCTTGGGCTATTTCGACGTTTTCAATTAAATCCTTCACAATAGGATTAAATTCATCAATTTTTTTGATTCCTTCAAGTTCTTGCAGCGCTTTTTCTAGAGAAATTTGTTCGTTAGCGAGTTTATTTCGCAGTTGTTCTGTCTTATACTCAGCTAGATAGCTTCTAGCCATTTTACTTCCTAAAAGGTCGTACCATAATTGAGCAAATTCCAAATTTTCTTGAAATTCTGATATAACTTGACGTTGCAATCCACAAAGTCTATCTACTTCTTGTTGCCAATCAAGAGAAGCTTTAATTTCTGTCTTTGCATGGTTAAAAGCAATAATTGCCTCTCGCCATTTTTGCTGCTGTATATGATAGCAACCTTCATGGTAAGCGATGAATTTTTGGGCAAATGTTTCAGCAACCGTAGTCGGTTTGGAAGTTGGTTTAAGCTGCATTGCGCGTTGGGTATCTCCTTCTTGACAAGCAGCAACCGTTAGACCCCAAGGTGTATAGAGCGATCGCAGGATGTTTTGATTATCTATATTATCTACTAAAATATTTTGCCAATTTTGATAGTAGCGATTGTAACAGCCAGGTGTGACAAACACATCTTTCAATTTCATCCCCCACTTAGGTGGATTGCTCATCAATCGCAACGCTACCATTTCTAAACGATAGCGATCGCGTAAGTTCAAATACTCTTTTAAATTTTTATCTTTAAAATTATCAATTGCTTCTTCCAACTTTCGTTTTAATTCTAAAGATACCGATTCTAAGTCAACTGCTTGGTTTCCTAGCCAAGGTAAATCTTTAAGAGATGGAGCATCAGTTAAATTTACCAATGCTGTTGACAAACCAATAATCAAATCATGTAGAGACGCGATTAATCGCGTCTCTACAACGTAGCTTTGGCTATGGTAGTAAGTCGCTACTACCCAATTATGTAAAGTAGTAAGATTAGGTTCGTCAATCCATATTTTTTCCGATTTATCGGCAATAATTCCCCAGTCATTACCTTGCCAAATCGCTGCTTCTATGCCTGGCTGGATATGTTCATTTAGATTAACTTCTACTAACGAGTCAGAACCAAATTTTTTGATAAATGCCGTACTTGCTGTTTTCGCTTGCTCTAAATTTTCGTCGTTAACTAACTGCTCAATATTTTGTAAGGCTAGCAAGCGTTGCCGAAAAGAAAGGCTTTTGATAATCTCCTTTTGAGCTTGCATTGTAGTACCAGCTAAAGGATGCCACTCTTTATGGGCTGCCTGTAAATTTCCTTGTTTAGCTAGGGCAAATCCTCGCAAGTAAGCGGCTTGTCCACTGATTCCTTCTAAGTGAGATAGCGCTGTTGCCCAGTTCTCGGTTTTAATCGCTACAATTGCTAAACGAATGTAGCACTCTGTCGATGGCAATAAAACTTTGGCAGCTTGATACAAGGTTTCAGCTTCTTTGAGTTTACCCGCTTTTTCAGCCTGAAGTCCTGCTCGGAATTTTTCTCTGCCGTTGAGTATATTTTCTAGTTTTTGTAGTAAATCGAGTCCGTCTGAGCGCTGAAAGTTAGCAAGGGCAGATTGCAAAAGCGCGATCGCACTTCTTAATCTTCCCTCTTTTTCAGCTAGCTGCGCTTTTTCAAAGGCAGAATAGTAAATTTTTTCTTGTTTGACGTGAGCTTCACAACTGACAATTGCCCCAATAATTCCCTCAGTACGATAAAGTTGTTCGGCTTGACGATAAGCAGCGATCGCTTTTTGGTAAAACCGATTTTCTGCCTGAAACTCACCATCTCTAACTAATTTCTGAAACTGCGATCGCCGTTCTAGTTCGTGTTTGCACTGATTTAGTGTCTCTGATATCCGCTCGTCACAAATAATTTTGCTTATTTGTTCGTAAATGGCGATCGCTTTCTCCAAAACTTGAGTTTCCAGAGGATTGCCAGTATCTTGCTTTATCAGCGCTTTGGCGTTAGCCGCTAGCTTTTCTACTTCTGCTACTTGTCTGCGCCATTGCTTTAATTGCTCTTTCAGTTGGTCTAAAATATTACCCAAGAACAATTGCTGAATCAAACGCTCCCAAAAACCAGGCTCGCCAGACCAAGCAGCAAGAGCTTTTTGGGCGGTTATGACGGCTTCCCGCAGATGCTTATTTTGGGCAAGTCCTTCTGCTTTCTCTTTTGCTGTTTTAGTTTGTGGCGCTTGCTTCCACGCATCGACAATACCCACACCCAATAAAGTTTTACTTAAGGCGTTCAAGCTGTCAAGGAAAGTCATCAAACGCCCCCCTTGCAGGTTGGTAAGTTCAAAATTTGCCCCACGTCTATATCATCTTCTTGCCCTTTGAGTTGGGGGTTAACTTTAACCATCACTTGCCAAGAGGTTCCTTGACCACAAAATTTTTCGGCGATCGCGCTGAGGCTATCTCCAGATTTGACGATGTATGTAGTCGGTTTTACGGCTACGGTCGGTGTTGGGCTGGGGGTAATAATTATAACTGGGCTGGGAACGCTAAGAGTAGCAGTTAATATCTGTGGTTGAATAAATAGAAAACAACCCACTGTTCCCAATCCAATGCCAATCAGGAGAATTATCACAGCAGTTATTAATTGCCATGCAGCAACTTTGGCAGGGCGGGGTTTTTCCACCTGCGGCAGTTCTTGAAGCATTCGGAGCAGGTAAAGCTCAGTATCACAGTTAGGACAAATATTGCCTTCAACCTCCGTGTAGCCACATACAGGACAATTAAGCTGGATATTCATCGCTTCAGCCCTGTGACAATAGTATTGCTGGGCAATTCTTGATTTAACCAGCGCTTCACTTCCGGTTGTAATTCATTCCAGAGGCGATCAGCTTCGCGTGCATCTGAACTTTCTAACGCACCCAGCATCCGGAAAAGTTTGTCAGACATTGCATTTGCTTGTGTGGGTGCAACCGCATTAGCTTGGCGAATAGCTGATAAAGACGCTTGAATCAGTATTACCTCATCAGGTAGGTTGTCGAGTTCGCGTCTTGCATCTTCGCTTTTCGACTCCATCACCGAAAGGTTATTTTTGTTAATTGCATCTTGCAATTCTTGAGTAAGTTTCTGCAATCGTTGCTGCTGCGGTTGAGGAATCAAAAAAGCGCAGAGTTTAAGAACGCGATCGCATTCACTGACAATACTTTCCGCTTCGAGGCGTTCTTGAGACATAGAAATCTGGAAGTTTTGCAGATTAGTTTTAGCGCGGGAGCGTAAATCGATGCGTTCTTCCCCTGTCCTAACATCGAAGATTTCGTTGGTTAACTGTACAACAGGAAGTGCCAAACGCAGCGCTTCTTCTACACCCACAGATGTAAGATTTTGATTGTTTAGTTGGGCGATCGCTTCTTCTAATTCCTGGTAAATTTTCTCATCCGACCGACCCCGCGAAAAAGTACAACTCACCCGCACCGAAGGGTCATTTTTCAAAGTCGCCGTCATCCGCAGTTCACTGTTTTTTTCGTCGAGTTCCAAATTCACCAGAATTTCTGTTCCGGCTGGATACTTTTCGTCCAAACCCAACCACATTTCCCCAATACTTTCATCCTCGTCCCTGACTTCATCGGGGCTGAAAAACTTAAAATGAATTAGGCGTTGCCCTTCTGCTACAGTCCTAAAGGTATAAGAAGTAGTTAATGGCAAAATATCACCCCGGTTGATGACTTGATACTTGCCATCCACTAACTCAATAAAATAATCGCGGGAAACTGTTGTCACTTTCTCCGTTAGTCCAGCAGCGACGATAGCCGCACCTTCTGCCACTGCGTACATTGGGCGCGGATGCACTACAACTTTATCGGCTCCAAAGGCTTCTTTGACTTTGCGTTGCACAAAGGGAATTTGCGAAGAACCACCCACCAGCAGCACCACATCGACCATATCAGGGGTATATTCCGAGTATTGCAGCGCTTGATGGCAAATTTGGATAGAATCCTCTACCATCTCCACAATCATTTTCTCAAGCTGTTCGCGGCTGATTTCCACCTCAATGGGAATCGCAAGCCCCAACTCGTCTATCAAGGGAGTTGCAGGGTCAATTCGAGCGACATTGGCAATACTTAATTCAACTTTGGCGCGTTCTGTTGCCATTTTTAGTTCTGCCTTAAATCGCACCTGCTGGTAATGAGGCATTTTCGCTATTAAGCCATCAACATCAGCTATTTTTTCTTGCAAAGCGACTTGCTGTTTGACAAACTTGATGATGCGAGAGGATATCCTAGTTGACAATTAAATAGACAAACCTATACACTTATAGACAACTCTATAGGTGTTTTATGTTTAAGCCTCACGAATTCGCAGCCAAGATTGGCGTATCAGTCAAAACACTTCAAA
>JBPCQW010000250.1:0-20671 GCA_050997715.1 Hassallia sp. | reverse complement strand
ACATTAGGTTAATTTATGCAAAATAAATTATTCTAAAGAGTGTTTATAGCGATCGGCTAGCAACGCAGACTTATTTCCCATATCTTGAAGGCTAAAGCAATATCGTGTTGGGATCTAATAATAGGCGATCGCTTTATGCTTATGGACGTTTACCTCGTTCGTCGGCGTTTTGATGATGAAGGTGGAGGTGATGATGGCTTTTGTAGGATTTCAATAATTTTGGCGATCGCTTCATTGGTTTTTTCGTCCTTCAGCTTCCCCATATATGTTCGCTACCCAACTTAGTTACACTGGTAGACAGTGATCTCTAGGGAAGGAGTTGTAGATGCAAGGTTTTCCTAAATTACCAAAAGATTTACCTGTTCCACAGGATGACGGTGCTTGCGCTCATCTACTGGGAGAGAAATTACCTCAAGTCACTCTCACCTCCAGTCGTAGCAATCAATTGGAGTTGTCAAAGATCAAGGGAAGGGTTGTGTTTTATTGTTACCCAATGACAGCACAACCTGGTATACCAATACCTGATGGTTGGGAACAGATACCGGGCGCACTCGGCTGTACTTTTCAATCTTGCGCTTTCCGCGATCATCATGCCGAACTGCAAGCCCTTGGGGTTCAGGTCTACGGAATCAGTACACAAGATTCCTCATACCAGCAAGAAGCGGTTGAACGTCTTCACTTACCCTTTGAGCTTTTGAGCGACGCAGATTTTGCGTTTACAACCTCATTCCGATTACCAACCTTTGAGGTAGAGGGCAAACGGCTTATTAAGCGACTCACTTTGATTGCAGATGACGGAAAAATAGTCAAAGTCTTTTACCCAGTTTTTCCGCCTGATAGAAACGCGCAAGAAGTTATTGAATGGTTAATGCAATCAGCAGCATAACAAGGCAATTTATATTTTATGTCCAATACTTTGCTTAATTAAATCATAAAATATTAAAATCGGGACTGAGAATAAACTCAGCCCCGATAAAAAAGCGGGTTAACCGCTAGTTAACCCGTGCAGAAGAAGGGAACGCGCAGAGAAATACTTATTGCAATACCAACTTAACGTTGGCATTTTGCAGACCGCGTTGTTTCACTTCAGCCAATGTTTTGTTAACGGCATACTTTTGGTTGATCGAGTTGATCAACTCGGTCTGATTGTGCTTCTTAGCAACGCCCCACAGGTCAGCAATTAGGTCAAAGGAACCATCGCTGTTGCGAGACCAACCTCAATCATATTCGCCTTCCAACACAGCAACGATGTCAGAACGAACACGTTGACCGTTGTAACCACGAACATCAGCTTCTGTCTTTGTGCTGATACCTAGGTCACGTAAGGAAGCTTTGAGGATTTCAGCGTCGGTGATTTTGGTACGGAGAGTGCTAAAATGAGACATTTGGGTTTCCTCCAGAGAGAAGATTGGGAAAAACGACAACGGTTAGTTTTAGACACAGCCGCGCATATATATGACGCGGCTTTTTTCTTAACTGCTAGCTTTGAGCTAGCCTTTGCCCCCGTGTTAACAGGGGAAAGCTTTTAGAACTCCATTCGCTGATATTCAGCGACAGAGGATGCTGCGGGTCTTGCACGCTGTCTAGCCCAGTCCCTAAGGGCTGTGACTTGTTCTTGCATCGTTCGAGACAGCGGCAGTGTTGCCTTGAGTGCAGCAATAATATCTAACTGGGTGAACTCGCGTTCTTGGGCAAAAGCTTCGTACATTGCCGCAACGATCGCTTGTTCAATTTCTGCTCCCGAAAAGCCATCAGACATCTTGGCTAGTTGTTCCAAGTCGAATCGAGTTATGTCTTCCCGGCGTTTCGTTAGGTGAATCTTGTATATATCTTGCCGTTCTTCAGGTGTCGGCAGATCGACAAAGAAAATTTCATCAAAGCGTCCTTTCCTTAAAAATTCCCCAGGTAAGCGTTCTACTCTGTTTGCAGTTGCCATCACAAACACTGGAGATTTTTTCTCTTGCATCCAGGTGAGGAAAGAACCGAAGATTCGGTTGGAAGTGCCGCCATCGGAATCACCAGAACCACCACTACCAGCGAAGGATTTATCTAATTCATCGATAAATAGAATTGCTGGAGAAATCGATTCTGCTGTCTTCAAGGCGTTACGCAGGTTTGCTTCACTTCGACCCACCATTGAGCCGTCGTAAACTCGCCCCATATCCAAGCGCAACAGGGGTAAACCCCACAGCCTAGAAGTTGTTTTGGCTATTAACGACTTACCACAACCGGGAACTCCCAAAATTAACATTCCTTTCGGTTGAGGCAAACCATACTCTCTAGCTTTCTCTGTGAAAGCATCAGAGCGTTGCTTAAGCCACCTTTTCAACTCTTCTAAGCCGCCTACAGAGTCAATGGTAGAATCTTCTTCTATGTATTCTAATATACCATTGCGTCTAATTAGTTGCTTTTTCTCAGATAAAACTATATCTACTTCATCTTCGGTCAAACGCCCGATAGTTACCTGTGCCTTTCGGTAGACTTTTTCGGCTTCATCTTTAGTTAAACCTAAAGCTGCTCTGAGAAGCTTTTCTCGCGCTTCTGTTGTCAGTCGCCGTCCGCGATTTTGGTCTAGATGGTGAGTTAATACTTTATTTAACTCTCCCATATCTGGTAACTTAAAGTCAAGAACAACAACTTCTTTTTCCAGTTCTATAGGAACTTGCTGCATTGGCGACATCAAAATGATGTTTTTCTGCATTCCTTTGAATTGGGCGATCGCATCTCTTAACGATCTTGTTGTTGCAGGCGCATCAATAAACGGATGTAAATCTTTAAGAATAAATATACCTGGTTCTTTTTGCCGGATTATCCACTCAATCGCCGCTTCCGGAGAAACGGTGTTATGCTGAGTTACATTCCGGGGTTGCCCATACTCCACGATGCCGTGAGTCACTGTCCACACATAAACTCGCCGCTGAGGCTTTAACATTTGGGCGATTGTGGAAATTGATTGCTCTGCCCGCTCTTCCTCGGAGGTCACAAGGTAGATTAAAGGGTATTGAGCTTGAATGAGGATATTTAGCTCTTCTTTCATACTATCGACCTACGTGAGACCTTATAAAGACAGTAATGACATCGTTGATAATGGCAACCGACGAATTATGAATATTACATTTATAATTCCGGTCTAGCAAGGAACTAATTCTTCCTCACCTTTGGGATAAGCTTCATCCTGATCCATTTCGTTGACGGGTAAATGCTCTTGAGTTACTGCTGCTTGATTGCCTAGGGCTACCAATTCTCCATCGCGCAAGACTAATGAACTCTCACAACTTGGACAAGAATAAACTCTATGAGATCGTCCATAAGAAGAAGCTTCTACTTCATCAACTAATTCTGAATTTGCCAGGTAGAAAACGAGGGCACGTTCTGCAAGTTCTGACATTGGTTCAGAATCTACTGCTGAACGAATTTTCAGTTTCCTGTGTAGTTCTGGCGACAAATATAAAGTAACCTTTTGCTTCGTTTGCATATAACTCTTGTTGGTCTTACCCGGGTATGTATTTCACGATATAGGCTTGGTTCTAGCTTGTCAAGATGGCAAAACGTTTTGACGCCAATTTCGTTACATTTCTTTACTTTGGGGATAAACCTGATTTGATATAGGAACATAGATTTTCATTACCTATGTGTAGATTGGTGAAAAAAATCTAGCTGTTTTGTTACACAAATTAAATAGAAAGCACAGATATTGCTACTGTTCTGTTAAGTCATATATCGTTCAAAAGTCTCTCATGAGTTGATTTTCCGGCTGAGGCTCTTTCTTGTTTACGTTCATCAGCGAACCAGGTAAAAGGTGTAACAATGTCTACCGCTACTGAAATCTATAGAAAACGAAAAACTTATGCGATCGCCCCCGGCGTTGGCAAAGCCATCGCCTTATCGTTAATCTTATGCGGCTGTAATGCGCCCAATTTCATCAACTCCGGTGTCACATGGAAAACTTATACTAATTCCCGTTATGGCTTTGAGTTTTTATATCCCAGCACCTGGACTTCTTTACCACCGCCAGAAAATAATGATGGCATAGCCTTTGTTTCACCGCAAAATACGAGAGTAGAAATTCGCGGTTGGGCTGGTAATGGGCTATCAGACGCAATAATTACAGATAAAAACGCTAAAAAAACGATAAATCCCAACTTTAAGACGAACCAAGGAGTATCTGGGGTGCTGGAGGTAGAAGTTGGTAGCCAAGAAAGTTTGATGACACTGACACTAACAAAGGGTCAAGTGAAATATTATTGGCAAGGGCGATCGCCAGCGTCCGAATTTAGCAATTATTATCGCGTGTTTTACTATATCGCCCAGGAATACCGCATTTCTGGAGAGGAGTGGGGGAGTGGGGAGACAAGGAGACAAGGGGGACAAGGGGGACAAGGAGGCAAGGAGGCAAGAAGGCAAGGAGGCAAGGAGGCAAGGAGACAAGGAGAATAATTCTTCTTTCTCCCTATCCCCCCCTCTCCCACTCTCCCACTCCCCACTCCCCCATGATTCTGTGCGAGAGGGGACACAAACCTGGTAGATTTAGCTATCAGCGAGTAAAAAACTGGTTGAAGATGAAAGTCCTGGTTATTGGTGGTGACGGCTATTGTGGTTGGGCAACCGCACTTTACCTTTCCAATCGAGGTTATGAAGTTGGAATTTTAGATAGTTTGGTGCGGCGGCACTGGGATAATGAATTGGGTGTGGAAACTTTAACGCCGATCGCACCAATTCAACACCGAATTCAGCGCTGGCATGATTTAACTGGTAAATCCATCGACTTATTCGTTGGGGATATCACCAATTATGAATTTCTCCATAAAGCGCTGCACAAATTTCAGCCTCAAGCAATTGCACATTTTGGCGAACAGCGATCGGCTCCGTTTTCCATGATTGACCGCGAACACGCGGTTGTCACACAAGTGAATAACGTAGTCGGCACTTTGAATTTGCTGTACGCTATGCGGGAAGATTTCCCAGACTGTCATCTGGTGAAGTTGGGAACGATGGGTGAATACGGTACACCCAACATCGACATAGAAGAAGGGTACATCACGATTGAACACAACGGGCGCAAGGATACTTTGCCCTATCCTAAACAGCCCGGTTCAATGTACCACTTAAGCAAAGTCCATGACAGCCATAACATACACTTTGCTTGTAGAATTTGGGGCTTAAGGGCAACAGATTTAAATCAAGGTGTAGTTTACGGCGTCTTAACCGAAGAAACGGGGATGGACGAAATGTTGATTAATCGCCTGGATTATGATGGAGTGTTTGGTACTGCATTAAATCGCTTTTGTATTCAAGCAGCGATCGCACATCCTTTGACTGTTTATGGCAAAGGTGGACAAACTCGCGGCTTTTTAGACATTCGCGATACAGTGCGATGTGTGGAATTAGCGATCGCTAATCCAGCCAATGAAGGTGAATTTCGCGTGTTTAACCAATTTACCGAACTATTTAGCGTCGGTGACTTGGCAACGATGGTGAAAAAAGCTGGAAACGCGATGGGATTAAATGTGGAAATCAATCACATCGATAATCCCAGAGTCGAAAAAGAAGAACATTACTTCAACGCGAAAAACACCAAACTGTTAGATTTGGGCTTAGAACCTCACTATCTCTCAGATTCTTTACTTGATTCTCTGTTAAACTTTGCCGTCAAGTACCAAAACCGAGTTGACAACAAGCAAATTATGCCGAAAGTCTCCTGGCATCGCAACAGCAAAGGATGAATACGCGATCGCTTATTCTCTGGGTGTTAGTCATACTACCAGGTATGGCAGCTAGCGCTATCAGCGTCTACTACCTAATTCCGGAATGGGTAGTACTCGATGCTAGCTACAAGCATTATCAGCAAATAGCTAAGTCTTCATCTTCAACGGTGAATGACTTACTAATTGCTGAAGCAGCAGAAAACAGACATAGAATAAATTGTTTTGCTGAAGGTGTCGGAGTTTTGTTAGGTGGGGTTATTGTCGCTATTGGCATTCATGGCATTTGCACCTTGCCTAACAAAACATCTTAATTTGAATGGGGAAACCTGACATGGAGCTGGTAACAGAAGCTTACTTAACTCAAGTTAGCCGCTTACCTAAAATTGGTCGCCATATCATAGCACAATATGACGACCATTCAATAGTTGTTTATCAAGCTTATCGTCAGGCGATCGCTCATCTTGCCACAACTCATAATTATTTTTGCGGAGAATTTAAACTTGATCCCATGAATTGGATCAAGACCAATTGGATTGTGAAGATTGAGGATATTTCCGAATTTGTCCACCAGGAACGGCAAAACATTAAAAGTGACTGTGTGGCATTGATTACGCCCCGCGAAACAGTTTACTCTGTGATTGATACTGAAATCCAACAAAAGCTGGGATTATCCGCCTTTACTGAATAGTAGTTTATGAGAATTGCCTTATTCACCGAAACCTTTTTGCCCAAGCTTGACGGGATTGTGACGCGCTTAAGTCACACCGTAGACCATTTACAGCGTAACGGCGACTCTGTGATGGTGATAGCCCCAGAGGGTGGAATTACTGAATATAAAGGAGCAAAAGTATACGGCGTGACAGGCTTTCCCTTGCCTCTGTATCCAGAGTTAAAAATGGCACTTCCTCGCCCAGCAATTGGCTACGAACTCGAAAAGTTTCAGCCGCATCTTATTCATGTAGTGAATCCGGCGGTTTTGGGATTAGCGGGGATATTTCATAGCAAATTACATAATATTCCCCTTGTAGCGTCTTATCATACGCACTTGCCGCAGTATCTTCAGCATTACGGCTTGGGAATGTTAGAAGGTCTTTTATGGGAATTGCTGAAAGCGGGGCATAATCAAGCGGCGTTGAATTTGTGTACCTCTACAGTGATGATGGATGAATTGACGACACATGGTATAGAAAGGGTGAATTTGTGGCAAAGAGGAGTAGATACAGAATTATTTCATCCAGATTTAGCGAGTGAGGACATGCGATCGCGTTTATCACAAAATCACCCAGAGAGCCACTTACTACTTTACGTCGGTCGTCTTGGCGCTGAAAAAGAAATTGAGCGCATTAAACCAATATTAGAAGCAATTCCCTCAGCGCGTTTGGCATTGGTGGGAGATGGTCCGCACCGTCAAGCACTTGAAAAACACTTTGCGGGGACAAACACTAATTTTGTCGGTTATCTCACCGGCAGAGATTTAGGTTCTGCCTTTGCTAGTGCCGATGCTTTTATCTTTCCTTCGCGTACAGAAACGTTAGGATTAGTATTATTAGAGGCAATGGCAGCTGGGTGTCCGGTAGTAGCAGCTCGTTCGGGCGGAATTCCTGATATTGTTACAGATGGGGTGAACGGGTATCTTTTTGAACCAGAAGCTAATATCCAAAGTGCTATTACCGCTACTGTTCGACTTCTAGAACAGAAACAAGAACGAGAAATCATCCGTCAAAATGCCCGACAAGAAGCAGAACGTTGGGGCTGGGCATCTGCCACACGCCAGCTACAAGATTACTATCAAAAGGTCATCTATTCTGAATATTCCAAAGCGGCATAACATTTGGGCATGGGGCATTGGGCATTGGGCATTGGGGAGCCAGTGCTGTGCGGAGATGCCCTCCGTTGTTCGCTCCGCGTCTCCGACAGGAGAGGCAACTGGCATCATTAGTAATAATTCTTCCCCTTTTCCCTTTTTCTTTTCCCCAGTCCCCAGTCCCTAGTCCCTATTCCTTATTCCCCAATCATGACACTTCCCAGCCCTGGTAGCGTCCTGGCTACATTAACTGAACTGACTCAAGTTAATCGGACCCACGCTCTACTGCGTCGTGTCAAAGACCTTTCTGTAAACGAATTTGTTTGTTTACTAGATTTTATTACCGCAGAGTTTCAGCAATTTCTCAGGGCAATTGAACTAATTAATAATGAAGCCCTAGAAACAATGCTGGAGAAGGTACTAGAGGCGATTACACTTAAAATTGGTCAAATTCTCCAAGCAGAGCATACCACCATTTTTTTGGTTGATCATGACAAAAATCAACTGTGGTCAAAGGTTGCCCAAGATAACACCCAAAAAGCTTTAGAAATTCGCACTCCAATCACCGTAGGCATTCCCGGTCATGTTGCCAGTACAGGTGAATATTTAAACATATCTCAAGCCTCTACTCACCCCTTATTTAGTCCAGAATTAGAAAAACAATTGGGCTACAAAATCCGCAATATTTTATGTATGCCAGTTGTCAGTAGCAAACATCAGATAGTGGCAGTGGTACAACTAGCAAATAAAGCGGGAAATCTTCCTTTTAATTATGATGATGAAGTTTGTTTTCGAGATTTTGCTTCTTCGATTGGTATTATCTTAGAAAGCTGCCAATCTTTTTATGTAGCAGCTCGCAATCAAAGAGGTGCTACAGCACTTTTGCGGGCTACTCAAACATTAGGGCAAAGTCTCGATTTAGAAGCTACTTTACAAATAGTAATGGAGCAAGCCCGGATTTTAATGCAAGCAGACCGCAGTACGCTGTTTTTGCACCGCAAAGAAATGGGGGAACTTTGGACAAAGGTAGAGGTAGCCGATCGCTCAACTATGGTGGAAATCCGCATACCTGCTAATCGTGGCATTGTCGGTTATGTGGCATCTACCGGTCAAGCTTTAAATATTTCGGATGCTTACAAAGACCCGCGTTTTGACCCAACTACAGATAAAAAAACTGGTTATATAACTCAGAATATTCTCTGTTTGCCAGTGTTTAATTCAGCTAATGAATTAATTGGCGTAACACAGTTAATTAATAAGCAACAAGGCAGTTTTACTTCTTCTGATGAAGAGTTTATGAGAGCATTTAATATCCAAGCAGGAATTGCGCTGGAAAATGCTCGTTTATTTGAAAGCGTGCTTTTAGAAAAGCAATATCAAAAAGACATTCTTCAAAGTCTATCTGATGCGGTAATATCCACAGATATGGAAGGGCGAATTGTCACAATTAATGATGCGGCTTTAGAGTTACTTGGTTGTCCTTTGGCAGATGTTAATGGCAAAAATAACAAGGTTTTATGGGAAAAAAATTTGATTAATCGGCTGGTTTGGGAAGTTGTGCCGATTGATAATTTGCAAATGCGTTTGGAAGATAGTTTAAAAACTGGTGCAAGACATTATGTGCCAGAGCAAAGTTTGATAGTGGGACTTCATCAAGTTAGGAGTAGAGACGTTCCGGTGGAACGTCTCTACGAAAGTCAAGAAATTGGTACGCATGATATTTATATTTTGGCAGTAAGCGATCGCACTAACCCAAATATATTTATCCCCTGGAATCAACTGCTTACTCCCCAATCTGAGTTATTGAGTTCTGCTACTGTTAAAAAAATAGAACGCAGCACTAATCTGACTGTCAACCCTCTAACCAACCCAGAAGGGGGGGTGCGCGGTGGTTTGGTGGTGCTAGAAGACATCAGTCAGGAAAAACGGCTGAAAACTACAATGTACCGTTACCTGACACCCCATGTCGCAGAGCAAGTTATGGCACTGGGGGAAGATGCTTTAATGGTAGGTGAGCGCAAGGAAGTTACTATTTTGTTTTCTGATATCCGAGGCTACACCACACTGACAGAAAATCTCGGTGCGGCTGAAGTAGTATCGCTGCTAAATCAGTATTTTGAAACGATGGTGGAAGCGGTTTTTAACCACGAAGGGACTTTAGATAAGTTTATTGGGGATGCTTTAATGGCAGTGTTTGGTGCGCCGCTAACGCTAATGGAAAACCACGCTTGGAAGGCGGTACAATCGGCGTTGGATATGCGAGAACGATTAGCGGAATTTAACCAACGACGGATTATTCAAGCACAGCCAGAAATTCATATTGGGATTGGTATTAGTTCTGGGGAAGTGGTTTCGGGTAATATTGGTTCCCAGAAACGAATGGATTATACAGTAATTGGCGATGGTGTGAATTTAAGTTCGCGCTTGGAAGGAGTAACTAAAGAATATGGCTGTGATATTATTTTAAGTGAGTTTACTTACGAATTGTGTAGCCATAAAATCTGGGTACGCGAGTTAGACAAAATTCGAGTTAAGGGTAAATATCAAGCGGTGAATATTTATGAGTTAATCGCCGATCGCTCTACTCCTCTAAACAACACCACCCACGAATTTTTATCCCATTACCATGCCGGACGCGCCGCTTATTTATCGCGCCACTTCAAAGAAGCGATCGCCTGTTTTCAAGCCGCAAAACGCATCCGACCCACAGACCAAGCTGTTAATATCCATCTAGAACGCGCTCGTAATTACCAACAAACACCTCCCCCAAGTTCCTGGGATGGAGTGTGGACGATGATTACAAAGTGAGGAGTCAGGAGTCAGAAGTCAAAAGTCAGGAGTCAGAAGTCAAAAGTAAACACTCACTCCTTATCACCTTTGTCCCCCCTGTCTCCCTACTCCCCCTCATCATCCTGAAACGGGTGTTCGCCAATTCTGAGTTGTTTTTTAGTGTGTTTCAACTCTTTCCAAAGACTCTTTATTTGCTCGTATGCGTCCTCCGGTGCTAGTTTTCCACCTGTCTCTAAGTTGCAAATGTAGCTGATTTTCTGAGCAAATTCCTGTAGATTGGCATTAAAAACTAAATTTTCTGGCTTTACCTGACCGTAATAGCGACCACGAGGATAGAGAAAATCATCTTTATTCATTGTCCTTGTCTCCATTTATTACACCCGTCTCAATCGTCACACTTGCAACTTAATGGGCAGCAACCTTAATTCACTATGCTCAAGAGTTACTCATTTTATTTAATTATTTATTTCAATAGATCGAGAGAGCAAATTCTTCGAGTTTTCTACTACAGTAAGGCGAGCGGAACGGCGCAGCAAGCGCACCAATATGGGCGATCGCTGACCTTGCTGAAAACTAGGGACTCTTTACTGGGAATGAAATTCTTTTAAGATTTGGTTGGGGTTTCAATCCTCAGCCAAATCTTTCGCGGTATCCAGTCCCCAGTACCCAATCCCCAGTCTCCTTTTCAATGGTGATTGTAATTAACTTCATTTGAAACTGCCAACCAAAAAGTATACTTTTATACATTTGTTATTTTGTTTATCCAAGAAATATAATTTTATTTTGATGTAAAAATACTAATGAAAATGTCAAAAAATATACGATTGACTAGGCTGAGGATTGATTTGAAAAAATTTTCTTTTGCTATTTGTCATTTGTCTTTAGTTAATGACTAATAACTAAAGATAAAATGGTTAAGCTCGAAAGCATCAAAGCTGCCGATCGCCTAAAAAACTTTACCTGCCATCATGAGTGTTAATTCCAAAATATACGAAGGCAAAGCAAAAATTCTCTATTCAACGGAAGATCCGGAAGTTTTGTTAGCTGATTTCAAAGATGATGCCACTGCCTTTAACGCTCAAAAGCGTGGTAGTATTTTAGGCAAGGGAGCCATTAATTGTAGCATCTCCGCTAAATTATTTCAAGAGTTGGAAACGCAGGGCATTAAAACTCACTTTATTGACAGCCCAAAGCCAAATCAAATGCGCGTGAAGGCAGTTAAAATTGTGCCTTTAGAAGTCGTGGTGAGAAACATTGCTGCCGGCAGTCTGTGTCAGCAAACAGGATTGGCACTAGGAAGCGTTCTGAAAGAGCCTTTGGTAGAGTTTTATTACAAGAGCGATGAATTAGGAGATCCGTTGTTGACAAGCGATCGCCTGCGTCTGTTAGAACTAGCAACTCCGGAACAAGTTGAGACAATAACCCATCTAGCATTGCAAATCAACGAGTTTCTCCGTGGCTTTTGGGAGCGGTGTGGAATTACACTAGTAGACTTCAAACTAGAATTTGGTGTTAACTCACAACAGCAATTGCTCCTAGCAGATGAAATTAGCCCCGACACCTGCCGTTTGTGGGATCAAGCCGAAAATGACCCCAACCGCCGAGTAATGGATAAAGACCGCTTCCGGCGAGACTTAGGGAATGTAGAAAATGCCTACCAGGAGGTTTTACAACGAGTGCTGAAAGCAGTAGAAAGTAAAAAATGAAGGGGACTGAGGACTGATGACTGGATATTTGATGAATGATTAATGTTGAAAATTCTTGATTCGTAATTCTTACTTAGTTCCTAATCCCCAGTCCATAATTTACTTTTGCCTTTCGCCTTCAGCCTAGTAAAGTAAAAAGACAAAAGAAAAAATTATGTTTATAGTTTTGCCTTTTGTATAACAGTAAGATTGCTTTTCGTTATTTGTGTGGAAGTGAAGAGGAATGTGAATAAAATGCGTTTATCTCCCGTATTGGTGGCGGCGTTGACAATTGCAGCCCCTTTGGGCAGCTCTTTGAGTGCAAATGCACAAACCCCTAATAGCTCAAAACAGAAACCAGTCGTTTTACAACCAACGACAAATCAAGACTCGCAACTGCTAAATCAAAGTGCAAATGTTGAAGGGGCAGCAGCCTTAAGAGTAGAACCGCGTTCTACCTCAAATGTGAATCTGGAAAACTTTAAAAAGCAGCCAGGTGTTGTCGCTGTCTTTCCAGCAAAGAAGCCAGTAGTAATAATACCAAGCGCCACAGCGCCAATCACGGCACAAAATCCGCCCTCAAACCAAAATATTCCCGGTTCAAATACAGTTCCCGATATTCCGCCGGAAAATCAACAACAAATTCCTTCCCAGGCTCCACCAACGCTGAATCCTAATCAGCCAGTACCAGGAGAAAATCAACAACAGCAAAATCAGCAACTTAATCAGCCAGTACCAGGAGAAAATCAACAACAGCAAAATCAGCAACTCAATCAGCCAGCACCCGAACAAAATCAACAACAGCAAAATCAGCAACTTAATCAGCCAGCACCAGGAGAAAATCAACAACAGCAAAATCAGCAACTCAATCAGCCAGCACCCGAACAAAATCAACAACCACCAACGCTGAATCCTAATCAGCCAGCACCCGAACAAAATCAACAACAGCAAAATCAGCAACTTAATCAGCCAGCACCCGAACAAAATCAACAAAACGCAACCCCAGAAGCGACAGAATCCCGCGTTTTAGTATCAGAAGTATCAGTTAGAAGTCAGACAGGGCAACAACTATTACGGGAACTAGAAGAGCAAGTTTACAAAGCGATTCGTACCCAACCAGGAAGGACAACAACGCGATCGCAACTACAGCAAGATATTAACGCTATCTTTGGTACTGGTTACTTCTCTAACGTCCAGGCAGTTCCAGAAGATACGCCATTAGGCGTGCGTGTAAGCTTCGTAGTGCAGCCCAACCCGATCTTAACTAAAGTCCAAATTCAGGCAAATCCGGGCACAAATGTACCCTCAGTATTGCCTGCTAACGCTGTTGATGAAATCTTTAAAGAGCAATATGGTGGCATTCTCAACTTGCGTAGTTTGCAGGAAGGCATCAAGACTTTAACCAAGCGCTATCAAGACCAAGGTTATGTACTAGCAAATTTAGTGGGTGCGCCGCAAGTAACAGAAAACGGAGTTGTCACCCTAAAAGTAGCAGAAGGGGTGGTAGAAGATATTCGCGTTCGATTCCGCAATAAAGACGGTCAGGATACAGACGATAAAGGACGACCAATCCGGGGTCGGACGCGGGACTATATCGTTAAGCGAGAATTGGAATTGAAGCCCGGACAAGTCTTTAACCGCAACACAATACAAAAAGACCTACAAAGGGTATTTGGACTGGGACTATTTGAAGATATAAATGTTTCCCTTGACCCAGGTACTGACCCTAGCAAAGTGAATGTAGTAGTGAATGTGGCTGAACGCAATAGTGGTTCCATCGCAGCAGGAGCCGGGATTAGTTCTGCCAGTGGGCTGTTTGGTACCATCAGCTATCAGCAGCAAAATTTAGGGGGAAGAAACCAAAAACTAGGTGCAGAGTTACAAGTAGGACAAAGAGAATTGCTGTTTGATTTGCGGTTTACAGACCCGTGGATTGCCGGCGATCCTAACCGCACTTCCTACACAGCGAATATTTTCCGCCGTCGATCGATTTCGTTAATTTTTGATGGAGATGATAACAATATTGAGACTCTGGGGACGCAAAGACAAGATGGCACGTTCCCTGATGGCGATCGCCCGCGTGTTGTCCGTTTAGGTGGTGGTGTCACCTTTACTCGTCCCTTGTCCGGTAATCCCTTCAAAAATTCCGAATGGACAGCTTCAGCTGGTTTGCAATATCAAAGAATTACGATCACTGATGCCGATGGCAACGTCAGAAGGTTAGGACGAGTCGAGAATAGTAATAGCCCAAACGATCAATTACAACTAAGTCAATCTGGGGAAGGTAGAGACGACTTGCTGCTATTGCAACTAGGAGCCGCACGCGATCGCCGCAATAACGCCTTGCAACCTACCAAAGGTTCTTTTCTCCGCTTTGGGGTCGATCAATCAGTACCAGTGGGATTAGGCAGTATTTTCCTGACTAGATTACGGGGTAGCTACAGCCAATATGTCCCCGTCAAGTTTACTAACTTTAACAAAGGGGCACAAACCCTCGCTTTCAACATTCAAGGCGGAACCGTTTTGGGTGACTTACCTCCTTACGAAGCCTTTACCCTTGGTGGTAGCAACTCCGTCCGGGGCTATGAAGAAGGACTATTAGGTGCTGGACGCACTTACGTGCAAGCATCACTTGAATATCGCTTCCCTGTTTTCTCCGTAGTCAGTGGCGCACTATTTTTTGATGTCGGTAGTGACTTGGGAAGCACTACTAGGGCAGCTGAGTTACTGAACAAAGGCGGTACAGGCTATGGCTACGGTCTTGGTGTGCGCGTCCAGTCTCCACTAGGACCGATTCGCGTTGACTACGGCATCAACGACGATGGCGACAGCCGGATCAATTTTGGGATTGGGGAAAGATTTTAAGGAGGCGCGGAGTTAGGAGTTAGGAGTCAGTGAAACAACCAACAACTAACTACTAACAACTAACAATCAATAAACTATATGCAACAACACACAATAGCTGCGACAATCACCCAAGTAGGAGTCGGACTACATAGCGGTGAGAAAACTCAAATACGGATACTACCAGCAGATGCGGGTAGTGGGCGCTACTTTGTGCGGGTGGATTTGCCGGACTTACCCATAATTCCCGCACAAGTTGCGGCGGTGAATGAGACTGTGCTTTCGACTCAGTTGGGTAAAGGGGTGGCGTGCATTCGCACTGTAGAGCATTTATTAGCGGCTCTGTGGGCGATGGGGGTGGATAATGCCCGAATTGAAATTGATGGGGCGGAAGTGCCTCTTCTGGACGGTTCAGCGCAAGTTTGGACACAAGCGATCGCTGAAGTTGGGTTAGTCTCACAAACTCTGACTAACGGTGAAGTTTCCCCGGTGATAACCGAACCAATTTGGGTGCGTCAAGACGATGCCTTTGTCTGTGCTATGCCAGCCCCAGAAATTCGTTTTACCTACGGTATTGACTTCGACCTGCCGGCGATCGGTAATCAATGGTACAGTTGGTCACGAGGCTCAAATGTGGCAAATGCATCAGTTGCCTTTGCCGCAGAAATTGCCCCTGCGCGTACTTTTGGTTTATTACATCAAATTGAATACCTGCAAAAATCAGGGTTAATCAAAGGTGGAAGCCTAGATAATGCTCTGGTTTGCGGACCCGAAGGTTGGCTAAATCCACCACTAAGATATGCAAATGAGCCAGTACGTCATAAAATCTTGGATTTAGTAGGAGATTTAAGTTTACTAGGAAATTTCTTACCTAGTGCTCATTTCTTGGCGTACAAAGCCAGCCACAATTTACATATTCAACTCGCCCAGAGAATTTTAGATTTGAGATTTTAGATTGGTTCTCAAATCGAAAATTTTCCGTATGAGTTCAAATCGGCACTTACTTCCCAGCCAAAACAGTTCAATCAACCGAGCGTGCCAATGTCAACTCTCACTGAAGTTAACACAGTCAAAGATCCTGATTCTGCATCTACCAAATCTCAAACCGATGAAACAAGCACATCTGAGACAAAAACGATTTTTACAATCGAAGAAATCCAGAAACTCTTACCCCATCGCTATCCTTTTGCACTTGTAGACAGAATTATCGACTACGTGCCAAGTCAACGCGCTGTGGGGATAAAAAACGTCACTTTTAATGAACCTCAGTTTCAAGGGCATTTTCCCGGTCAGCCTATTATGCCGGGAGTGCTAATTGTTGAAGCTATGGCACAAGTCGGCGGTATCGTTTTAACTCAACTACCAGAGTTAGAGGGCGGACTTTTCCTGTTTGCAGGTATCGATAAAGTCAGGTTTCGCCGCAAAGTAGTACCAGGCGATCAACTAGTAATGACCGTGGAACTGTTGTGGGTAAAACAACGTCGTTTTGGTAAGATGCAGGCTCGTGCCGAGGTAGACGGTCAGCTCGCTGCCGAAGGCGAACTGATGTTTTCACTTGCTAATTAAAAAATCCGCTTTTGTGGTCTGGGCACCACCGTGAGGTGTCCACTACTGATTCCTGAAAAAGGATAGCAGTAAATCAAACAAGCCACAACCGCATTGTTTAATTTCTAGATTTTAAACGCCCTCACACATAACTTGCGATCGCCGATTTCTTCCACACATACCTAAACACTCAGCACTCAAGACTATTCTGGAGATGCACCCTTGAAAACTCTTATTCATCCAACTGCTGTAATTCATCCTAACGCGCAAATCCACGCCACGGTGCAAATCGGTGCCTATGCGGTTATTGGAGGGCAAGTCAAAGTAGGTCCGGAAACTATCATTAGTCCTCATGTCGTCCTAGACGGACTGACGGAAATTGGAGCGCGAAATCACATTTTTCCCGGAGCCTGCATTGGCATGGAACCCCAGGATCTAAAATACGCTGGGGAGCCTAGCTGGGTTAAAATTGGCGACAATAACCAAATTCGGGAATATGTCACGATTAACCGCGCTACAGGCGCAGGTGAAGCAACTATCATTGGCGATGGTAACTTGTTAATGGCTTACGTCCATGTTGGTCATAACTGCGTCATTGCCGATTCCACAATTATTGCGAACTCTGTAGCTTTGGCTGGTCACGTCCATATTGATTCCTGCGCTCGACTAAGCGGCGTTTTAGGTGTCCATCAATTTGTACATATCGGTGGCTTGGCAATGGTCGGCGGGATGACTCGCATTGACCGCGATGTGCCGCCATATATGATGGTGGAGGGCAATCCATCACGGATACGAACCCTCAACCTTGTAGGACTCAAACGCTCTGGAATGAGTTCTACTGACTTGCAAATCCTCAAAAAAGCCTTCCGCTTTCTCTACCGTTCTGAGTTAAATTTTAAAGACGCTTTGGAACAGTTAGAAATCCTGGGAGATACAGAACAGTTGCAGTATCTGCGCCGCTTTCTGCTATTATCTCAAATGCCGGGAAGACGCGGCTTGATTCCTGGAAAGGGCAAAGCAGCCGGAAGTGATGAATCTTGAGTTATGAGTTAGGAGTTAAGAGTTAAGAGTTATACCAGTTATCAATGATATTGCACTTTATCCGCCCTTAGGCTGAAAGCCTGGAGCTATACAAACAAAGCCAGACGAGTGCAGGCTCATTATGAACTCCTGACTCCTGACTCCTGACTCGTGACTGCTGACTCCCCATTCCTAAGTTTATATAATGCGAATATTTATCAGCACCGGTGAAGTGTCTGGCGATTTGCAAGGAGCGTTGCTGATTGCAGCACTTCAACGTCAAGTCGTTGCAGCAGGGTTGGAATTAGAGATTGTAGCGCTGGGTGGCGAAAAAATGGCAGCGGCGGGCGCACATCTGGTAGGTAATACTAGTAGTATTGGCTCAATGGGTCTTTTTGAATCGTTGCCTTATGTTTTGCCAACTATTCAGGTGCAACGACAAGCGATCGCTCACCTGAAACAAAATCCACCAGATTTGGTACTATTAATTGACTACATGACACCCAATCTGGGCATTGGCACTTATATGGAAAAGCATATGCCGCAAGTGCCAGTCGTGTATTATATTGCACCCCAAGAATGGGTTTGGTCAGTCAGTTTGCGTAACACTTCCCGAATTGTTAGCTTCACAGATAAGCTTTTGGCAATTTTCTCAGAGGAAGCCCGCTACTATCAAGAGAATGGCGCTAAAGTTAGCTGGGTGGGACATCCTTTAGTTGACCGAATGGAAAACGCTCCCAGTCGGGAAACTGCTCGTGCTAAGTTGGGGATTGCCCCAGAACAGATAGCGATCGCTCTTTTACCCGCTTCTCGTCGCCAAGAACTAAAATATCTCTTACCAGTAATCTTTCAAGCTGCACAAAATATTCAAGCTAAATTACCTGAAGTTCATTTCTGGATTCCTTTATCTCTGGAAATATACCGAGAAGCTATAGAAAAAGCTATACAGCGTTATCATTTGCGGGCAACTGTAGTATCTGGTCAGCAACAAGAAGTTATGGCGGCTGCGGATTTGGCAATCACTAAATCTGGTACAGTCAATTTAGAACTTGCCCTGCTAAATGTGCCGCAAGTTGTTACCTATCGGCTGCATCCAGTTACAGCTTGGATTGCCCGTAATATTCTTAAAGGTTCTATACCTTTCGCATCGCCAACTAATTTAGTGGTGATGAAAGAAATTGTACCAGAGTTTTTACAAGAGCGAGCAACGCCAGAAAACCTAACTCAAGCTGCAATGGAATTATTGCTCAATCCCAGCCGAAAAGAGCAAACTTTGGCTGATTATCGAGAAATGCGGCAACATTTAGGAGAAATGGGAGTATGCGATCGCGCTGCTGAAGAAATTTTACAAATGGTCTCAAAGAGCGTGAGCTGAGATTTGAGAGTAAGCTATAAAATCAATAATTTTAGGTAGAGACGCTATTAAAAGCGTCTCTTTGCATTTTTAATTCAATAACAAGCCAAAAAGTAAAAATATGAGATAATTCTATTTATTGCCAGTATGGCTTTGTCAGATTCAGGTAATACTTTCAGGCGTAAAAATAGCAAATATGATTTACAGCAATAACAAACAAAGACCTATCGCTGTTGATTTATTTGCAGGTGCTGGGGGTATGTCTCTTGGTTTTGAGCAAGCAGGTTTTGACGTACTTGCATCTATTGAAATTGATCCAATTCATTGTGCAACACATGAATTTAATTTTCCTTTTTCGACTATTTTATGTACAAGTGTCGTTGATACTACAGCAACAGAAATTAGAAGTAGATCCTCTATTGGTGATAGAGAAATCGATGTGGTGTTTGGTGGACCTCCATGTCAAGGTTTTTCGTTGATAGGTAAACGTGTTTTTGACGATCCTCGGAATTCTCTGGTACATGATTATATCCGGTTAGTTTTAGAATTACACCCAAAGTATTTTGTTTTAGAAAATGTGAAAGGAATGACTTTGGGAAAGCATAAAGAGTTTATTTCAATAATCATTAATCAGTTTGAAAACAACGGTTATAAAGTTAGCCAAGATTACAAAGTATTAAATGCTGCTGAATACGGAGTACCACAGAATCGCGAACGATTATTTTTGCTAGGTTGTCGTCAGGATTTGGAATTACCAAATTATCCACAAGTTATTACTAGACCTGCAAAATCAAACAAAGCAAGCTTAAATAACCTTCTTTCGTTAACCCCTACAGTTTGGGATGCACTTAAAGACCTACCTAAAATAGAAAATTACATAGAGCTATCTGAAAAAGATTGGGTGAAAGAAGCAGATTTTGGGAAACCAAGTAATTATGGTAGACAACTTCGTGGTCTTTCTTCTGTAGATAAAGACTATTCCTATGAGCGTAAATATGATCCGAGAATGCTTACCTCAAGTTCAAGAACAAAGCATAGTTTAGAATCACGTCATAGGTTTGAGTTTACTCCACACGGTAAAACAGAACCTGTCAGCCGCTTTCATAAACTTGATCCGGAAGGAATATGCAATACACTCAGAGCCGGAACTGCTGGTAATAGAGGAGCTTTTACTTCTGCTAGACCGATTCACCCATTTACCCCAAGATGTATAACTGTACGTGAAGCTGCGCGTTTACATTCTTATCCAGACTGGTTCAGATTTCATGTTACAAAATGGCATGGATTTCGACAAATAGGAAATTCTGTTCCACCGTTATTAGCTAAGGCAGTGGCATCAGAAATTATTAAAGTTATTGATATAAAACTAATTAAACCAATAGTTATACAAGAGCTTGGAAACGAAAATTTACTGATGTTTGATATGTCTCAAGCTGCTAGATATGATGGAGTAGATCCCCAAGTTATAGAACCAAGAGCAAGAAAGTCAAGGTGAGTAAAGAAAGAATACATAACACTGTGATTATTGAAATTTTTAGGCAGCGCAGACCAAATTTCCCAAGAGGATTTACAAAACTACAAGATTCATGAGTAAGTGGTAGGTAAATCTATATATAGGCTAAGTCCAAGCGCGGAAGAATGTACTATCTTCCCAAATTTTGGCGGTAAGCTGCTCAATCGCGGCTAGTTCTTTACCCTGGAGGGGTTGAAAAGCTCGTGCGACCTTGACATTCTCTTCTAATTGTGCTAGGGTCTCAGCGGCAATTACACAGCACTGAACCCCAGGCTGAGACAAGCTGTAACCCAAAGCTTGTTGCATACCTGACAAACCACCAGGCTTGAACAATCGACCGTAAGCAGGTACTTTCATCGCAATCACAGCTACATTTTGTTGCTGCGCTACGGGTAAAACTACGGGTAAAAA
>JBPCQW010000232.1:0-7951 GCA_050997715.1 Hassallia sp. | reverse complement strand
GCAAGCAATGGCAAGAGCGTTAGCTACAGTATTTGGTGGTGGGTTGTTGAATTTAGGCAAAAGCTTCTTGGCAACACCACTTCAAGCTTACGGATTAGTGTTTGCGACGCAAGCTGTAGGTATTTTGGTGGCACTGTGGTTTCTAAGTCAAGTCAATGTGAGAGAATTTCAGGATAATGCCAAGCAAGCGATCGCCTCTATTATGTCGAATGATTTAGATTAGGGACTAGGGACTGGGGACTGGGGGCAGGGAGCAGGGAGCAGGGGGCAGGGGAGGAAATATTTATTCTTTCTTACCCTTTACCCTTTCCCCTTTACCCTTTCCCCCTCATGAGATTGCCCATTGCCCAATGCCCAATGCCCCATGCCCAATTCCGATTTCTCAAATGAGTGATTTTTGGACAACAATTCTCGAATTTGCCCAAACCACTACCACCAGGGTAGGTAAGCAGCTAATGCTAGATTTTGGGCAGGTGCAAGCTTCGCAAAAAGCTGATGGTACTTTGGTTACGCAAGCTGATAAATGGGCAGATAAGACAATTTGTGATGCGATCGCTTCCACTTTTGCCGGTTATGGCATCCTCAGCGAAGAAGCTGATAAGGTGTTTCCCGGTACGGAGTGGTGCTGGGTGATTGACCCTCTCGACGGCACAACTAACTTTACGCGGGGTATTCCTATTTGGTCAATTTCCCTAGGTTTGCTGTATAAAGGTGTACCGATTTTTGGTTATGTATATGTGCCGCCAACAGACCAAGCTTTTCACGGCTTTTGGCAAGGGACATCTGAGTTAGCAACTCCTACGGGGGCATTTCTCAATCATCGTCCCATCCACAGCAGCGCTGATGATCCGAGCAACAATCACTTTTTTAACCTTTGTTCTCGCAGTACAGCAGCCATCCAAGATGGTTTTCCCTGCAAAGTTCGCATGTTAGGTGTTGCTAGCTATAATTTTCTTACCGTGGCTAATGGGGCAACATTGGGTGGTATAGAAGCGACACCAAAAGTTTGGGATCTTGCTGCCGCTTGGGTAATTGTTCAGGCAGCAGGTGGAAGTTGGGTATCTTTGAAGACAGAGCCGTTTCCTTTATTATCGGGTGAAGATTATAGCGATCGCTCTTTCCCCACTCTTGTTGTCAGTCGTGCAGAATTGCAACCCGTATTTCAGCCCTTTGTGGATAAGGTAAAAATTTAAAGCGCTAAGTAGTAAGCGCTAAAGCGCTTTAAATTCAGGGGCTTTAAATTGAGCGATAAATCGCTCACTACGAAAAAGTTTAAAACTGAGGATATAATTTTTCGGAGTTTCGTGTTCGGAACTCGAAGTTTCATGTTCAGAACTCGGAGTTTCGTGTTCAGAACTCGGAGTTTTGTGTTCAGAACTCGGAGTTTTGTGTTCGGAACTCGGAGTTTCATGTTCTGAAGCTCAAGTTTCATGTTCTGAACTCGAAGTTTCGTGTTCGGAACTCGGAGTTTCGTGTTCAGAAGCTCAAGTTTCGTGTTCGGAACTCGGAGTTTCATGTTCTGAACTCGGAGTTTCGTGTTCAGAAGCTCAAACAAGGAGAACTGACTCTTTTGTAAAAAGTTGCCGTCTCTTGCTATTGATTATTTTTAGCTTCCGATAAATCAAAATATATAACACTCACAAGATTATTAGCAGATGGTAGGATGATGGCAGGCTGATGATTGTCAGTATAAGTCTATACGCATTATCGTACAGACAGAGGTAAAACATATGCAAATCAAACAGACAGAGGTGATGATTTCCACCCCCGATGGACACATGCCCGCTTTCTTATGTACACCTACTGAGCTTGACCGCAAGCCAGCCGTTTTGCTTTTGATGGAGGCTTTTGGCTTGACGCCGCATATTCGAGACGTGGCAGCCCGGATTGCCAAGGTCGGTTACGTAGTTCTTGCGCCGGATTTATACTATCGCGAGTTGCCGAACAACAAGTTCGGATACGACGAGGTTGAGCAAGCAAGGGCTATGATGTGGGGTCTTGATTTTGGCAAGCCGATAGAGGAGGATATTCGGGCAGCGATAGCTTATGTGAAGTCGCGACCGGATGTGAACCCAGATAAAGTAGGGGTTACAGGGTTTTGCTTGGGTGGTGGATTGACCTTTCTTACTGCCTGTAAGATGTCGTCCGAAATTGCGGCGGCGGCTTGCTTCTATGGTGTTGTTTTAGATGAGTGGATCGACGCAGTAACAAACATTACTGTACCCACATACTTATTTTTCGGTAGTGTCGATCCATTCATTCCTCAAGAACGTGTTAAACAAATCGAATCCCGGTTTAAGGAACTCGACAAAGAGTATACCTTGAAGGTTTACAGTGATGCCGACCACGGGTTTTTCTGCAACGAGCGTTCTAACTATAACCCCTTGGCAGCGGAAGATTCTTGGCGGGAGCTTACACAATTCTTCCATAAACATTTGCAGGAAGTGGTCTAACAAGACCGAAGACCAAAACGTAACAATACGGTCGGCTGAGTCTTATTTGAGAACACCTGCACGTATTTTATTGCTTGAAACTTGATTAACCTTGGCGACGAGGACAGAGCAGCCTATCTTTGTGCCTGATAATAGTGCAAGTAACAGATGAAATTCAATATTCGCTCAATGCCAATTATTGGCTTAATCACAGCCGAATCTTTGTCCCTGATGGGAAACCAAATTGCGGCGGTTGCAATACCGATATTGGTCTTGCGTTTTACTAATTCTCCTATAGTTACCGGAATTGCCAGCGCAGCTAATATAGCTCCGATTATATTGGCTGCAATTTTAGGTGGACGAGCTATTGATAGATTCGGTGCGTGGAATATCAGCGTGGCTGCCGATGTGTTGAGTTTTTTCTCTGTTCTTGCCTTACCCTTCGCATTCATTTATTTAGATCAAGTTTCCCCATTCTTGATATTTTTGTTGGTATTTTTAGGGGCACTATTCGATCCAACCGGAATATCAGCCAGACAAACACTCGTGCCAAACTTGGCAAAGTTCTCCGGTAAGCCGTTGCCAAAAATCAATTCATGGCGAGGAGGACTTGAAAACGCAGCTGACTTTCTCGGTCCGGTGATCGGCGTTGGTTTAATTGGTGCAACTGGAATTGTTAACACTTTTTTGATTAATGCCGTTACTTTTTTGCTGTGTGCAGTCATATTTGCGATCGCCATTCCCAGAAAGCGGGACATCACATCGATGGGCAATGAAGCTACTGCACCAAGCAGTGTGACTTTTATTTTTAAACACCCTCAACTTAGACCGTTGGCGATCGCCGGCATGATTGCGAACTTCACGATCCTGCCATTTTTGGGGTTGCTTCTTCCGGTATTGACCATACAAAAGTTTCACAGCACGACTTTACTCGGTGTGTGCTTATCTGTTTTCGGGTTGGCAGCAACCATTGGTGCAGCCTTTTTCTCCCGGCTTTCTCATCGCTACTCTCCTTCAATCATTTATTATGGCGGATTGTTAATGACGTCCGGTTCTATGATCCTCTGTGCTATTTCCACTCATAAATATCAAGTTATACTTTCTGCGGGTTTGGCTGGATTGTTGCTAGGTGCAGGCAATCCGTTACAGCAAACAATTTTGCAAGAGCAAACACCAAAGGCGATCGCCGGACAAGTATTCACCTCGCTGACAGCAATTCAGTTTATTGCTGCACCGATTGGACTGCTGTTTGCCGGCATTTTTACCGAGTTCTCCAATGTTGAGCGGGTGCTTTTGTGCTTTGGCTCTTTGTTGCTAACGTTAGCAATCTTCGGTTGGTTTCGGTTGCCATTGAAACAGTGAGCAACAGGCATGAGTGCAGCTTTGCTAGGGCTTAAAATTAGCGATCGCCTTAACACAAACAAGCAAGGAAAGTGCAAACCGCTATATACTTTATCCTTCTCCTGTCGGAGACGCAAGCGCGGACGGAGACGCTTTGCGAACATACTTTTTTTATCCTTTATACTTCAGATAACACGCTCGTTTCCCGCATCCCGTGTTTTTCTATGAATACCGTAATTACACCAGAAAAAATTGAATTGCCTCCTGGGGCTGTGTTGAAACTTTTGGGGAACTGGCAAGAGTACCTCATGTTGGTTTTGCAGTTGGGCGATCGCGCCTTCCCCCGTATTAAATACCGACCAGGAGAAATTTTGTTGATGGCACCTTTACCTGAACATGGAAGAGATGCAAGCTTGCTCTCCTTGGTGGCGATAACTTTACTTGACCACTTAAATTGCAAGTACGACTCATTTACGCCCATAACCATGAGCTTGCCAGAAATAAGTGGTATAGAACCGGACTATTGCTTTTACATTGAAAATTGGAGAGCAGTAGTAGGTAAAAACCGTATTGACTGGGAAAATGACCCGCCACCCGATTTGGTAATTGAAATAGACGTTACTAGTTATAGCGATATTAATGATTATCTCCCTTACAAAGTGCCAGAGGTTTGGCTGTTAAGGAATAAGCATTTGTCAGTTTATAGATTTGCCGGTGAAAGTTATGTGCTTGGAGAAAGCAGTTATTTTCCGAATGTCAGAGAAATTGTCCAGCAGTGTTTGCAAATTGCGAGTGAGCGAACAACAAGTGAGGCGATTCGGTGGTTAAGGAACTTTTTGCAGTAGACACGCGTTTTGAGGATCTGTTGCCCTACTCAGCATCGCCTGCATATGAATTATTCTGTCCCTGCGAACATTAATTATGAATTTTTAGCTCTTGGATGTTGGCTATATCAGCTTTTATATCTAAACAAATAACGATGAAAGGACTTTGGCTAGAAAACAACCAACTACAACTCCGCACAGATATCCCCATTCCTCAACCACCACCAGGAGAAGCGCTGGTGCGCGTTATAAGTGCGGGTATCTGTAACACTGATTTAGAATTGCTCAGAGGTTATTATCCCTACACTGGCATTTTAGGACATGAATTTGTCGGTGTTGTCGTCCAAGGACCAGAAAACTTAGTTAATAAGCGGGTAGTCGGAGAAATTAACGCCGTCTGCGGGAAGTGTCGCTTTTGTCGCAGCGGACAACCGACGCACTGTGAAAACCGCACTGTCTTGGGTATTGTTAACCGCAACGGTGCTTTTGCCGATTATCTCTGTTTGCCGATAGAAAATCTACATCCTGTGCCCGATAATGTCCCTACAGAAGTAGCAACATTTACCGAACCTATAGCCGCAGCCTTGGAAATTCAGCAGCAGATACCGTTAAGTGTAAATCAGCGCGTGCTAGTGGTCGGAGATGGCAAATTGGGGCAACTTGTAGCGCAAACACTCGCTTTGACAGGGTGCGATTTATTAGCTGTGGGGCGTCATCGTGATAAACTCGCCAATTTAGAAGCACGAGGTATCAAAACTGGATTCGCAGAAGCTGTTACAGACAGAGCTTTTGATGTTGCTGTAGAGTGTACCGGCAATCCCGAAGGATTTGCGATCGCTCGTCGTGCTTTACGTGCGCGTGGTACATTAATACTCAAAAGTACCTACGCAGGCAACCTCAGTCTTGATGTTTCCTCTTTAGTAGTAGACGAAATCACCCTCATCGGTTCGCGTTGTGGTCCGTTTCCTGCCGCACTTGACTTGCTAGCAGCAGAAAAAGTAGACGTAAAACCTTTAATTAACGCCACCTATCCCCTAACTGACGCGCTTACCGCTTTTGAACAAGCTCAACGTCGAGGTGTTATGAAAGTCTTGTTAGAAATTAGTTAGTAGAGACGCGATTAATCGCGTCTGTACAATGTTAGTGGATAGTTGTTAGTGGGAGCGTGGATAGTAGATAATGCCAATGAAAATAACCCACACCCTACAAGGGTGCGGCTATACGTACAAAGCCTGCCGACCCAGGCTTCAAAGATTTAGCCCACGGAGGTGGGCTTCGTTTGTAGAGCCAGCGGCTTCCAGCCTGAGGGCTTTTTGACAACCAACAACCCAACAACCCCTAATAAAGCATCGGATTGGTTTTCGCTTGATAGTCAATACAATTTATTGCTTCTTCTGTATTCGCAACGCTGGGGTGTACGGTGCATTTAAGACGATAATCGTCAGTAAAAAATTGGCAGCCACTACAAGGGATTTGATGCATTTGCTTGGCGATGCTGACACTATCTCTCGCTGTCGTCCAAAGACTCCAACCTACAAGAATAATTAATGTCCAAGCAGTAACAAAACAAATCGGCACTACAAACGGTTGAATAGTATGAATTAAAAAATAAAGTAGTTTTAACAAAATTAGTTCCACGTTAAACCTATAAATTAAAAGTGAGAAGTTGTGAAGTTATGTTACTTCTTACTTCTCACTCTTATCTCCTACTTAGGAAGTATAAATCAAATGCCGGCATGATGACCGAGTGCTATACCGGTCACAAGCATTCCTAAAACGAGAAAGGGTTGAGCGCTTGCTTGGTATTTGACGTCATTGTTTATCGGGTCGCGCAGAAAATACATATCCTGTAAGGTGATTTGCGGGATGATTAGCAGTACCAGAATTGCTGCGTATAAATTTTCATGGATGCTGACGAGATAAGCTGCGATTAATCCTTGAAATAAATCAATCATCACCACACAAATCAAAGCAGCATTGGTGATGCCAAACATTACAGGTAGTGATTGTAATCCTAATTGGCGATCGCCTTCGACACTCTTAAAATCATTGACAATAGCAATGCCTAATCCAGCTAAACTGTAGAACATTGTCAGAATGACAATAGTTAAATTCAGGTTGCCAAACAAAGCATGACCAGTACACCAAGGAAAAGTGATATAACTTGCACCCAAAGCATAACTACCTAACCAGCCGTTTTGTTTCAGCTTTAAAGGTGGCGCAGAGTAGATATAACCGATGAAAGAGCCGATAATAGCGATCGTTGTAATTGTGGGAAATTCATTACCAGCCCATTTATCGAGAGCAAAAGCGATCGCCAAACCTGCAATAAGTAATACCCATATCTGCGTAATTACCTGGGGTAGAGGAATTGCGCCAGAAGGAATTGGACGGTAAGGTTCGTTAATGGCATCGATTTCGCGATCGTAATAATCGTTCGTGATTTGTACGTAACCTGCCATCAAAGGTCCTGATAGCAACATACAAAGTCCTGCCTTTAAGACATTTTCCAGCGTCCAGGTATAGTTTCCACTTGAAGCCGCACCGCAAACTACACCCCAAATTAAGGGAATCCAGGTAATCGGCTTCATCAGTTGCAAGCGGATTTTCCATACCGAGGTTTCTCCTGCTGCGGCACCTTTCATACCCAAGAGTTGCCTAGCTTTAGAACCGCTTTCAACAACAGCTTTTACATTCTCATCGGCATTAATTGCCTCACTAGAATTAGAATTTGGCGTAATCGGAGTTGATTCAGACATAAAGCATACTGGTTAATTGGGCATTGGGCATAGGGCATTGGGCATAGGACAAGGAGACAGGGAGACAAGGGGACAAGGAGACAAGGAGACAAGGAGAATAATTCTTCTTTCTCCCCAGTCCCCAGTCCCTATTCCCTACTCCCTACTTCCTTCTAAAACGAAATTATTAAATAATTATTCGCAAACTTGGCTCCCGCAACAGATTTGCCACTTAAAGCCGGAGGTAGAACAATATTGCGTCGTTGATCTCCGGCTTCTACGGTGACTTCTGGACCAAATTGAGTCAGCTTGACCTGTTTTTTATCGAATCCAGGCAAAAATAAGCGTACCTGACGACTTGGGACATCAATTTCAATTGGTTTGGGAGCCTGTACCGCTTGTGTTAGAAAGTCGGGTAGGGCGTTTATCAGCGGTTGCCAATCGCCTGCTTTTAAGTCAGGAATAATACTAACTGGCAGGGGGGCAAATTCCGGCGACAAATTGGCGGCTGTGTCGGAATTAACCAACAAAACACCGCCAACAGTTAAACCAACTTGTTGAGCGCTACCCCACAAATAACGGGCAGTGGCAACTTCTATTGGATCTTGTGTAGTTA
>JBPCQW010000228.1:0-9760 GCA_050997715.1 Hassallia sp. | reverse complement strand
GTAAATACAGATACCATTGCCGTAACCGCTTTGATTGCTCCTGATAACCAATAAGTAGGATACCACAGCGTCCAAATTTCCATCAAGTGCGTCGTGCCACAAGCGATGATGAAGGCAGCAAACAACAGAAATATCCAGTCAAACGGCAAATCCCGTCGCTGCCGGACAAAGGAAAAGAGTGTGATGGGAATGGAAAAATAAGCTAGCGCGATGAATGCGTCAGATAATAAGTGTAGCCAGACTAAATCTGTCTTCCAGAGATAACAGTGTCCGTGGGGAATAAATGGAGATGATGTAAAAAAATTAGTCCACAATTCTGACATATGCTTGCGCTCTAGGCTCTTTGATTAATATTACAGGAGCCACTATCTGTATATTAACTATCCAATATAGCCAACCTTGTTGGAGAGCAGGTTGTCGAGCATTTATCAAAATATCAAAATTTGGGTGTTGCGCTGTTGAAACTAGGCAATCTTCAAGATAGTTTATCCGAAGAGTGGCAAAGCGATCGCACTCTACAATAACAAGCGTGCGATCTGTACTATTTCACCTACCTACACATCATTGTTATTGCCCCATCCACCGAGAAACGCGGCAATACCCAAAGCTGCAACAGCCAAAGCACCCCACTTAATCGGCTGGTTCATCTCGAACCAATCTGAGATACTTGGAATCTCCAGGTTGCCAAAGTCTCCCTTAACTTTGTCATAACCTGCAATCGGTTCAAAAACATTGTTTGGTGCGTCTTCTGACTTCGGTTCGTCGGTACGCTGTCCCGGAATACCAATTGCCGTCAACACTGAATCGACTAAAGGAGGCGAAACTTTTTGTAGCACATCTAACACTCTACCCACATCCCCAACGATAAAATCACGGGTGGGATGTTGGGCAACATAAAGAATCGCTTCAGCAACAATACTCGGATCGTAATATGGCGGTATCCCTGTCGGTTTCACGCCTAATTTGGTAGTAACTTTATTATAGAAAGGTGTGTTAATTACCGAAGGCAGTACTGAGGTAACGCTGATGGGCAACTTTTCATACTGCAATTCTACCCGCAGCGCTTCTAAGAAACCTTCTAAACCATGCTTTGCCGCAGAGTAGGGACTTTGCAACGGTAAACCCCGTCTACCTTCCATTGAAGAAATATGAATTAATGCCCCGCGTCCTTCTTGTTTCAAGTAGGGTAATGCTGCCATCGCACCATGAACCTGTCCCATCAAAGTTACATCAATAACTCGTTGAAACTCTTGCGGTGTGATTTTTTCAAAAGGTGCGATTACACCCGTAGCAGCGGCATGAACCCAAGTATCAAGCCTTCCGTATTGTGCCACAGTTTGATCGGCGATCGCCTTTACCTGTTCAAAGTCACTGACATCTGCAACAATGGCGATCGCTTCACCACCAAAGCTTTGAATATCGTTTACCAAGGAATTTAACCCTGATTCACTCCGCGCTGCTACCGCTACCTTTGCACCGCGTCGCGCAAACAAAAGCGCTGTTTCCCGTCCAATTCCACTGGAAGCCCCAACGATGGCTACCACTTGCTGATTTATCGGCTTCAGTTGCATAGTTTATCATCCCTACCCTCTCCTTTCAATTAATAATTTTTATTAAGCCTCGCGACATCTTTCGCAAGACTGAGTAAAAAAAGGAGTGGGGAGTAGGGAGTGGGGGAGTGGGGGAGTGGGAGACAAGGGAGACAAGGGGGATAAATGCCCGATGCCCAACAACTAGGAACTAACAACGCTCCAACGCTCCAACGCTCCAACCAATAATTAACAATTCTTAATCTCGCCACAAAGCAATTCCACCGAGTAAACCAGTAATATTTGGGATGAGTTTCACATTCTCAGGTAGCTGAATTTTTACCCTTGTGGCTTCACCACCGCCGATATAAAGGTAATTATAATTGAACAGATTTTGCAGAGAAGCGATCGCCCTTTCTAAGCGTCTGTTCCATTTACTATCACCAACCTTTTCTAAAGCTGCGCGTCCCAATTGTTGCTCATAAGTCTCCTCTTTTCTAAACTGATGATGCCCCATTTCCAAATTCGGCACTAATTTACCATCTACAAATAAAGCCGAACCGAAGCCAGTACCCAAAGTAACCACCAATTCTACACCCTTACCTACAATTGCTCCCAAACCCTGCATATCAGCATCATTAATCACCTGTACAGGCTTGTTTAAACGCTGTGACAATTCGTTTGCTAAATCAAGCTTAATCCAATCTGGATGCAAATTTACCGCCGTTTCCGTCACTCCATCGCGTACCACACCAGGGAAACCTACGGAAACGCGATCAAATTCACCTTGAGTTGCTGCTAACTCAACAATTGCACTTATCACAGGTTCGGGTTTAGCTGGCTGTGGTGTTTCTTTTCGCGCTCTCCCATTTAAGGGATTACCCGTACTATCCAAAAGCATAACCTTGACACCACTCCCGCCAATATCAACGGATAAAGTGCGGATATCATTATCTTCAGCCATTGTGATTTATATTCTCCCAAAAGTTAGTATTTATTACGTTAAATTTACTGATTTAGTTGGTAATATCGCATCAAGAAGCGTATATTGCGCGTATGGCATCTGCGTCAGTTTTGTCTGCTCAACCCCAGCAATACATTAGACTTATCCGGAAATGACAACTTTATTTGCCTGAAACCTAGCTCTGGAGAGGGTTTTATAGTTTCCTCTCTTCCATAAGCTAAAAAATAAGCTATGTAAGGGTTTCAGCTATTTTGAGCTTTATTTGCGGACAGGTCTATTAGCATTACTTTATTGCGTTTGCAGTTTCCAGATCATCAGGGTAAGCGCATTTAGTGCCAAAGTTTTTATTACCTCACTTACAAATTATTTACGCCCCACTATCCTTCTCAACCCTATCAAAAACTCATAACTTTATAAATCTATAACTTATGCATTATACAAAAGTGCATAAGTTAATTTTACTTGCACCAATTAAGAATGTAGAGGCAAAGATGTTTTCCTGTATACATTCAACCAAGGAAGTGCTAAATCATGTTACTGAACTACAAAAAATCATTCTTCAACTTTAATTCTTCAGCCGTGAGAAACATTGATCTGAAAGATTTGTCCCAACAGGTAACAAAGAACAATTTCAACTCGTCTGCAAAAAGTTTTCCCAAAAATCGCTCTTTGCGCTAAATGGGAAACTGAAGATGGTAAGTTAGTTTGCAAATGGCTAATTAACTAAATGCTACGCATATTAACGCTTTTGTGCGTAAGATATCATTCAGAGGGCAAAGCAAAGTGTAGAATATTGCAATAGATTTCGCTTCACTTTGTTCTTGTAAGTATGATATTTTTACCAAAAGCTTAGTTTTACCTAATAATATGCACAGCTTTATTCCCCCAAAACGCTTTTTTCCATACCTTTCTTGGACTGACATTCAAGCAATGCCAGATAAGGAAAACGTCGTAATTATCCAGCCAGTAGGGGCAATTGAACAACATGGTCCTCATTTACCGCTGATTGTTGATGCTGCTATTAGTGTGGGGGTATTGGGAAAAGCTTTAGAAAAGCTTGATGCAGATATTCCGGCATACGCTTTACCAACTTTATATTACGGCAAATCTAACGAACACTGGCATTTTCCCGGTACGATTACCCTAACTACAGAAACTCTCATGGCAACTATTATCGAAGTCGCAGAGAGTATTTACCGCGCTGGATTTAGAAAACTCGTGTTGATGAATTCCCACGGGGGACAACCGCAAGTGATGCAAATGGCAGCGCGGGATTTGCATGTCAAATATGATGACTTTTTGGTTTTTCCCTTGTTTACTTGGCGTGTGCCTCATATTACTAAAGAATTAATTTCTCCCAAAGAAGGACAATTAGGAATGCACGCTGGAGATGCTGAAACTAGTATTATGCTGGCGATTTTACCGGAACAGGTAAAGATGGAAAAAGCTGTTGCTGAGTATCCACCAGAACAACCAGAAAGTAGTTTATTGAGTTTGGAAGGTAAATTACCTGTGGCTTGGGTAACACGGGATATTAGTAAAAGTGGAGTGATAGGAGACGCAACAACTGCAACTAAAGAAAAAGGCGATCGCATTCTCGAATCTGTCTCCAACGGTTGGGTACAAGTCATTCAAGATATCTACAAATATCGCCTACCGCAAGTGAATTAGTAATTTTGAAATGTCGCTATATTTTCTCGTGGAACTTATCTGGAAAGTTGGCGCTAGAAATTGTAGATATTAACTATGAGCGGTTTCTTGCTCCCAGTAAATTTAACATTACAAAAGGTGTAATTTTATTATGATTCATCACATTTCTATTTCTGCTCACAACCCCGAACATGTGGCACAAGTTCTAGCTGAAGTTTTCAATGGAGAAGCTGTCCCGTTTTTTCCTAATCCAGGTAGCTATATGGTTTTTCCTATGGATGAATACGGGACAGGAATTGAAATTTATCCATTAGAAACTAAGCTGATACCTGGTGAAGGTGATGACCAAGGCAAGTTTGTACAGATTGCTAACTCTTCTAACTTTATAGCTACTCATGCAGCTATTTCTGTTACAAAAACTCAAGAAGAAATAGAACAGATTGGAAAACGTGAAGGTTGGCGAGCGGTGCGTTGTAATCGTGACTCTTTCTTCGATGTGATTGAGTTCTGGTTAGAAAATCAAGTCATGTTAGAACTGCTTACCCCAGAAATGACAGCTCAATATTTGGCAGCGACACAGCCAGAAAATCTGAAAAAAATCTTTTCTACTGATGCTGCGACTTTAAGTTTACTCTAGTACTTTAACGAATTCCCTAAATAGTAACTTGGCAGCTTTAGCACTTCTTCAGCGCGATGCCATTTCTGAACGAGACCAAGGCGAAGGCGATCGCACTAATCGGACTGGACGATCAGCACACTTTTCAGCATCTAACTGAGTGCCGAGCATTTCACCAATCTCATTTCAAGACCGCAGCGCTTAACCTCGATGCGGGTAAAAACCCATTGCCAGAAGGCGATTTTAGCGCCAACAGTGCTTTTATCCCTGCACTGTTGGCGAGCCATACAACATAAACGGACATTCATAGTAAAATTGACGCGCATCGTGTGGTTTACTTTCGAGTAAACATACAGAAACTGAGGACTTGCTAATATCAAGTCCCAAAATTATTTTATTCTAACGCACCATTAACGATACCCCAAAATCTCTGACATCGCCGCCACAATATCAAGATAAAAGTTACCTTGCACCGCTCGAAACAACTCAAATTTAGTTCCAGGTGCGCCAAAAAAAGGTCTGAGAAACCATCCTAACTGCATCCCCACAAAAGCATAGAGAAATAACCAGGATCTTAAAATAGTTGTGCGAGTTCGTTTTCCTACCTCATCTTGTTGAGAAAGTAACTGCATTCCCTCATAAAGGAACTTAACCCCAAATGCACCTGTAATGCCAAAAACTAACACATTCAACAGCTTGAAAAATTGATAAGAATTTGGAGCAGTAATCATAAAAAACAGCGTAACTGGTGCCAAGCTGAATAACAAAACACTAATTACTGACACAGCTGTGAGTAACACAACAAAATGCTGTTGAATACTGCTACGCGAACCAAACAAAACATTAAAAAAGAACAAAGTTGGAAAACAAACGATGAGCGTTAATAAATAGAACGCTGGTAGTTTAATCGCACCAGATAACGCTTGTGCCCAACTATGAGATGCACCAATAATTCCCCCATATATAGCAAAGAAAATAGAACTAGAAACAAACAACGAAGTAGTCTTACTTTGTAATCCCATTCCCTGACGAATTTCTTCTAGAAAATTTTGGCGATCGCGCAATAAACTAATCAGAACAGCAAAGTGCTTGATTTGACGAGATTGCTTATGAAGCATATTAATTTTGTTGGTTGTAAGTTGTTAGTTGTGATAGCAAACCAAATTTCCCTATGCACCTCTTCCTCTCTGTTCTCTGCCTCTGGAGCGGTTCGTTTATCGACTATCCATTAACGAAATCCTAAAAGATAGCCAAGAGCTTGAATAATACTCAAATAAAAATTACCTTCCCTTTCTCGAAACAGTTGAAAAGCAGAATCAGGTGTGCCGAAAAATGGTCTGAGAGTCCATCCTAACTGACTACCTACAAAAGCATAAAGTAATAACCAAAACTGTAAAATTTTCTTGCGGGTATTGCTACCCTGATTATCTTGTTCTAAAACCAAGCTGGTTGCTTGATATAAAGAAGAAATCCCAAAAAATCCAGTTAAAGCAAAGATAACTACATTTAACAAAATTAAAAACTGGTAATTATTAGTAGTTATCAAGAAAAACAGCGTGATTGGTGCAAAACTGAATAACAACACACTTGTTATTGAAACCGCAGTTAGCACCAATGCAAAATGCTGAGGAAAATTCCGCATTGAGCCAAAAATAATATTAGAAAAATACAACGTTGGCAGACAAATCAGCAGCGTAATTAAATAAAGAGATGGCAATTTGACAGCGGAAGATAAAGCTTGCATCCAACTATGATACGCACCGATAATTCCGCCATAAATCGCCAGAAATATTGAACTGCAAACTAGTAGAGAAATGATTTTACTTGGTAATCTCGTTCCTTCGCGAACTTCTTCTAGAAATGCTTGGCGATCGCGCAATAAGTTAATTAGTACCGCAAAGTATTTTATCCCTTGAGATTTCCGTTCTATCATATTATTATCACAACTATTGTTGAAGTTGAATTTATCTCAAACCATCAATCATAATAGTCACCACCGGAACCATATTTCCAAGCATCAATCAAACGATGCCAATAATATTGTTGTTCGCTTGGCAAACTTTTTATCCACGGTTCTAGCATTGGACTCAGCCAAAAGCAAGCCGAATAAATACCTAAATTGCCATAATGCACCGTCCAATCTAGCAAACTTGTTAAACCCACTTGCGGTATGACTTTGGCAATCAATCCTGGATGCGCCAAACCCGTTTTTAAAAGTGTTTGCGTTAGTGCCGGAAACTGCACCACATCTTGCAAAAATGGCTTAAGTACTGGTTCGCCTAATTGTTGCATTTCTTGAAACACCGCCGATAGTAATTGATTAATTTGATCGGGGGCAATTTTTTGATTTACACCTGCACTCATCGCCTTTTGAAATAGCCAAGTTACAGTCAAACTTGGCTGATATGGTTGTAGTATGGAAAGCGACTTTGCAGATAATTGATTTGTTTCCAGTGCTTCCTGAATTCCCAATGTTAAACGCTTTAAGTGACGCACCATTGCCCCAAAACCACCAAAACTTAACGGCGATTGATTACCGCTGCTATCTCCCACTGATAGAATGCGATTCCAAGGAGTTTTTAGAGGACTTTGACGATAAGTGGGAAAGAAGCCAAACAGCGCTCTTTGCAATTTCAGCTGACTCAATGCCACACCCTGATATTCTGGCATCAAGCGAAGATAATCCTCAAAAAGAGCTTCTAAACCCAAGCGTTGTGGATGTGCATCCATGTAGGTAAACATGTAGGTGGTTCTGCCATCTTTTGCCGGGAAAGCTTCCCAAAAGTACTGACATTGATTCTGCAAGGATGTGAATGATAACAACAAGTCCCCAGAATCATTTTCCGGAAATCCTTTCGCACAACTTCCCACAACCAGACACAAAGCATCTGGTTTTTTTCCTTGTCGTGCTTGCTGCGTAATGGGAGAAAGATGTCCCATCGCGTCAATTAATAACCTGGTTTTGAACTTGCTGCCAGCAACCATCACACCATCTGGATGAACCACAGCTTCTGTAAATGGCGTGTTTTCAAACAATTTACCGCCAGCGGCAAGAAATCGCTCTTTTAAGGTATTCAGTAGATATACTGGGTCTATGCCGATATTAAGTACATTTTCTACCCAGACTTCTGTACCACCTTGAAAGCTGACCCGTGCGGGGTTATAAACGGTTGCGATCGCATGATTTAATTCCTCCTCTGTCAGCAAATTTAATTCCAAAAACACTTCTAACTCTTTGCGAGAAATATTCCACTCTTGCTCTCTACCACGCAAAATAAAGCGCTCAATCAACGCTACCCGCAATCCCTTCAAAACTAAAGCGCAACCAATTAAAATGCCTAAAGTGCCACCGCAGATGACAACATCCCAATCCACAGTATCCAAAGACTGCTGACTTTCTTTGACTATTGTTGGTATGGATGCGTTGTTTTCTCTCAGTGATGCCAAAGTGCGATCGCTCCGACGCAATCCTTCTAAAACATCACCCGGTAATTGTGAAAGTATCTCTTCAGTTAAAGACATAAAAGTTACTAATTTTGATTGTATCTTTGCCTGATTCTACTTTATTATTTTTATTCCTTGGCAATTAAATAAATAACCGTCTGATGGTACTTGACTTGTGTAGTGAAATATGAAAATAATATAATTTTATCTGTAAAAATAATATTTTCTCGAATCAATCAGCCATTTATATAAGCCTTTGAAGCTGATTATTACCTATGAGTAAAACAAACACCATCAACCAAATTAAAAAGTTACTTCAGTTCAACTTTTAATTATTTTTTTATTTAAAGAATTCGTAAAGATATGCTCATAAATGCTATTTTATTCCCAAAAAATATTATTGTATAAAAGGTTTACTAAGTCGGATAAAATGATTGAAAAGCTAGTATATCGTAATTATTTATATGAAAATAGCTTTTATAGTCGGGCAGTTTCCAGTTTTATCAGAGACATTCATCCTAAATCAAATTACAGGTTTAATTTCGCGTGGACACAAAGTTGATATTTATAGTTATCCCACAGATGATATTGAGAAAGTACATCCTGATGTAGAAAAATATGACTTACTAAAACACACTCATTATTACCCGCGTGTTCCCGAAAATTACTTATGGCGCTTTATAAAAGGTCTAGAATTAGTATTTAGGGATTTTTTTAAAGCTCCTTTAGTGTTCATGCGATCGCTTAACATTTTCAAATATGGCAAACGAGCCGCTTCTCTGAGGTTATTGTATGCGATCGTACCCTTATTAAACACCGAAGCATACGATATTATTCATTGCCAATTTGGGATATACGGAATTGATGGAATGATTTACCGTGATATTGGTGCCATCAAAGGAAAGTTGATTACTTCATTTCGTGGTTACGATATCAGTTGGTATGTAAAAGAGCGCGGCAAAGACGTTTACAAGGAGTTATTTACTAAAGGAGATTTTTTTCTGGCAAACTGCGAATTTTTTAGAAAACGAGCCATTCAACTTGGTTGTGATGAAAAAAAAATTGTCGTACATGGTTCGGGTATAGATTGCACTAAGTTTACATTTAAAACACGATATCCCCACCCCGACGGCAAAATTCGCATTGCTACAACTGGTCGGCTTGTCGAAAAAAAGGGTATAGAATACAGTATTCGCGCGATCGCCAAACTAGCAAATATTCATCCAAACATCGAATACAATATTATCGGCGATGGATATTTGAAAGAACACTTACAGCAGCTTATCGAAGAACTGAGTGTTACCAAGCAAGTCAAGCTAATTGGTTGGAAAAACCAAAAAGAAATTATTGAAATTTTAGATAAAACTCATCTATTTATCGCTCCAAGCGTAACCGCTGAAGATGGAAACCAAGATGCACCCGTCAACACCTTAAAAGAAGCAATGGCAATGGGTTTACCAGTGATAGGAACTCTACACGGTGGTATTCCCGAATTGATAAAAGATAATATTTCTGGTTTTCTTGTACCAGAGAGAGATGCTGACACCATATTAGAAA
>JBPCQW010000103.1:0-9331 GCA_050997715.1 Hassallia sp. | reverse complement strand
AGGTAGAACCTAAGATGAGACTGGGTGCGAATAAACCTCCCGGCGCTCCCGAACCAAATGCAATCAAAGTCAAGATAAACTGAGCTACAAAGGCGATCGCAGCCCATGAAGCATTGGCATTACCAGTAATTATCTGTTCTCGTAAGCCAGTATTATCACGGAAATAAGCTGGCAGCATTGCCATGATAATTCCAGAAACCAAACCAGCTAACGCCACCCGCAAGGATAAGCTGATGTGCAGACGGCGATAAAATTTTATACTTGCAATCAAACCGTGATTAAATAAAGCACCTAGCAACCCCGCAAAAATTCCCAACAGTACGAAAAAGGGAATTTCCGGTATTGAGAAGCTGGTAGAATACTTTATTGATTCTAGGTTAAGTAGCAAACTGCCACCACCCAACAGCCGGGATATCACCCCACCAATAAACGAAGCGATAATAGCGGTTCCCAGAGTCATTCCCGATAAATCTTGAAGTAACTCCTCGACAATAAAGAATACCCCAGCGAGCGGAGCGTTGAAAGCTGCTGCCAAACCCGCACCTGCACCAGCAGCAATCATTTGCCGGCGATGATCCGGAGAAGTGGGAACCAAGCGACTCATTCCCGCAGCCAAACCCGCACCTAATTGGACAGTAGGTCCTTGTCGTCCTAAAGTTATTCCTGAACCTAAAGCAATAATTGCACTAATTAACTTGACACCTGCCACGCGCCATGATAATTTAATTGGTACATTCGCAAGCGAAGCTTTAACTTGAGGAATACCACTACCAGAAGCCTCAGGTGCAAATCTTTCTACTAGAAAACCAGCGAGAAAGCCAAAACTCACACCAACTGCTGGTAATACGAACCACGCAGGAAAAACGTGTGATGTATGAACTCGCCATGTACCTAAGTATCCTGCACCAAATTTAAGAAATACAGCAGATAAAGCAGCGACGACACCAATCAAACAAGCTTCGGCGATCGCTAAACCTCTTCTAGGCTGCCAAAAACGGCGAAACCGCTGAGTAAGAACAGGAAGCGACATAAACATTAAAAATTTAAAGTAAAAAACACTTATTGGGCAATTTGAAGAGGGGTAAAGGGCAAGAAAGAAGAAATATTACTCCCCCTGCTGCCTGCTCCCAATCCTTTAATTTTTTCTACCGGTAATGGAAAGTCCATCCACTATCAAAGACGGAGTATAACAAGAACCATTCCAATCGGCATCCTCACCAAGTAAAACCACTTGTTTAAGAGCAGTATAGACATTACCTGCAACCATAGTATCCTTAACCCGCCCCGATACTTGACCATTTTGGACACGGTAGCCCAAATCAATATTGATAGAAAAGTCGCCAGAAATGGCATTACCACCGCCCAATATTTGATCTACAATCAAGCCATTATCTAACTTTTGAATCAAATCTTGTAGCGAAGTTGAACCAGGCTCGATTAAGAAATTAAATAAACCAGGAGTAGGATAGCTACTTAAATCAGGGCGAAAACCGTTACCAGTACTAGCTGTACCTAATTGATGTCCGGTAGTGCGATCGCCATAAAAATTTTGCAAAACTCCATTTTGGATAAATACCAAAGCCTGAGTCGGTGTACCTTCATCATCAAAAGGACAGCTGTAAGGTCCAGCAACTGGGCCTTGGTATAAAGTCAGAGTTGGTGCCATTACTGGTTTACCAATCCGTTCTGCCCAAGGAGAAGTTTTTTCCAGCACTCGTTTACCATTCAAAGCAGCTTGCACAGTACCCCAAAGCATATCAGCGGCTTTAGAAGTAAATAATACTGGAATGCGACCGCTAGGGGGTGAAACATTTTTTTTTGCCCACATCAAGCGCTGTAAAATTTGATTAGCTATTTTCTCAGGATGCAAATTACCCCGTTGAGTTTGACCATCAGCGACACTCAAAAAATCATCGCCACGTACCCATTCAGCCTCTACATAAGAGTTAAGAGTTGTATCAGTGTAGTAGCAATCTACACCTTTAGTGTTGACAAGTCTGGTAGTTTCCACATCGCATTCCCACTCAGCCGTACAAAGAACATCCGGGTAAGCATCGCGGATGATAGCGATCGCTTCCTTGCCCCAATTTACCAACACCTCTATCGGCACATCTTCCCCCAAGTCTGGGTAAGAAGGTTGAGACTTGCTATTTAATTCTACAGATTCTGGTTGATTTAATTTACTTAAAGATAGCGCCCGTTCCACCATTGCGGCAGCGGTGACAGAACCGTAAGCCACCGTTAGTCCCGGACGCCCATTTTGCCACAAGCGTAGTGCTGTACCCTCCGCTTGACTGGTTTCTAGCTGTTTTAGACGATTTGCCTCAAAAAACACAGGTCGAGAAAGCGATCGCGACTGATACACCTCAGCTGCCTCCGCTCCCGACTTGATAGCTAGTTCCAACAACTGTTCTGCTAGTGTATCTTGTGACAAATTTTCAGAACCCATGACCCTTGATGATTTTTGGATTAGTCATTGGTAATTTGAAGAGGGGAGATGGGGAGAAAGAAGAATTATTCTCCTTGTCCCCCCCTCTCCCCCACTCCTCTACTCCTCCACTCCCTAACTCAATTTACGGCAAATTGACCTCTTGCAACAGCCAAAAGCCAGCAAAAGATTCTGCTTGGCGATCGGACTGCACGCCGATAAAATGAACTCCATTAGCTTTTTGCTTTGCTTCTTCAAAACATGAAGCTTCTGCTATAATTTTAGGATTTTTGATATTCTCCAAAATCCAGCTTTCAGTCGCACCAGTTTCTAAAACCAATCTTGTGCCTTTACTTGTGTCAAGTCTCAACCAAGCCAACTCCAAACCAGACATCCAACCTGCTAAAGGTAAGGCTCTTGGTGAGAAAATTAATACACCAGGAATCCGGCTTTCCGGTGACAAATTCGCAAATTCTATGGGGAAAGATTCACCAAAGCTGATTTCCCACTCATGCATTTCCGCAAAATCCGCACCTGTTAAGGTAACAAATAGCCATTGCTGCCCTTCTAAAGCATCTGGTAAACGTTGAGGTAAGGGATTTTCCAAACGCACTGAAGCATTAGTTGCCTCTTGATACCCAGGTTCTTGAGGATACACCTGTTCGCTTCGCTGTTGCAACCATTGATTAAGCATTAAAGTGCGACGGCTAGCTTGAGCCGGAATACCGACATCCTCGCAAGCTTTAGTTATCATATTATTCATTTGCCTTCGGAAAAAGCGGATTTTCAGCGGTGCTTCTCCAGCTTGATTAATTGCTTCTTGCAACGCTGTCCGCAACCAAACTGAGTTTACCTGCGTACTCGGGCAATACTGAGCATAGCGAAATAAAGAATCAGCTTTTGTGCGCGTATCCAAAGGACTCTCGCACACTAACACCTCCCAAATCTTTTTGTTGTTCTCGTCCAAAATCGGACGGGAGTAAAAATCGAGTTCCCAAATACTGCCCATGTTATGCCGTTTAAGTCTGGCGACTTCATATTTTTTCTTATATTTTCATAATAGAGGGCGTTGGTTGTTCGTTTTGCTTATTCCTAAAGTTATTCTCGTAGTAAGCGCTGAAGCGCTTTTAATAGGCACTTAAGTGCCTACTACGTGTGACACTTACATAAGTCCTATATCTGATAGCGCTTTTTCCATACCTTGTGGATGATGACGATTTTCACTTATATTTATTAAGATTTTAGACAAAATATGTATAGTAATATTTGTCTCAAACTCAAATGAAACTACCTGAACTAGATTTAGAAACGATTGACAGAATTATCGAAATGGCATGGGAAGATAGAACGCCATTTGAAGCAATTGAAAAACAATTTGGTTGCACCGAACAACAGGTTATTACCCTTATGCGTCGAGAAATGAAGCCATCCAGCTTTCGGATGTGGCGCGAACGTGTTGAAGGACGCAATACTAAGCATTTGCACAAGCGAGAATTTTTCGCTGGTCGATTTAAGTCAGATAATCAAAAAACTTAAGCGATCGCTTCTCATATTTACCTATTACTTCGCAAACAACCTCGTCATCGGTTTGACTCCTTTACCTGTATCACCCGCTTGATTCAGATATTCGTAAATTCCAAAAGCGTCTTCGGTGGTTCGCAACAATGAATAGTGATTGTAAGCTGTCTTATCTACTACACCCCGCGAACCGTGGTTAGTAATCACAATCGTTGCTATGTGACCACCACCAAAGTTAGCATTACTTTTAGGGTCAAAGCCGCAACATCCTTGAGGTTCGTTTTTGGAGTGCGAACCGTTGTTTTCATCCCAAGTAATAATGATCGCATTATTTCCCGGCATTGCCCAAAGCTTTGAATTAGTGATTTGCTTGACAATTTGACCAATCATTGTATCACCAGTTTGAATCAGTTCTTGCAGGTCGGGGCACTCTTCTAGACCGTGCATTTCATGACACTGATTAAGTATAATGTGGCTATAATTGGGAACGTTACCACTTTGCAGGTCAGTAGCAAGTTGGTCAAAACGGACAATTTTCTTTTCCAAATTGGAATCGTCCTGCACACTTTTGAAGTTAATAAATCCATTGTGCTTTGAGGCATAAAGCGGACGTTGAGCATCAGGATAAACCACCGCTTTTGACCCAGAATTAGGTATATCTTCAAAATATCCCTTCCAAGTCAAACCTTTTTGCTCTAATTGATCCATCAAACTTTTAGAAGCGACGGTATGGTTAACATAATCAGATTTGCGAGAATTATGACAAAACTGATCTGAACTACCAGATCGACAATAAAAAGCATCATCATCATGGATGCCAAAAGTGTCACCACCTAGCATAGCGATATAATTAGCTTCACTGGGATGGACTTCAGCGTAGAAGTTAGAAGCCAAGTTATAGGTTTTTGCTAATTTATTGATTATTGGTGCATTGGGATTACCGATAATCTGGTCGTAGGATTTGTTTTCTTCAATAATGACAAAAATGTGATCGTATTTAGGAATTGCTTTATCTTCTTTGGTAGGGACTGAAGCTGCTAGTGCTGTATTCTCCATGACAATCTGTTTTACATCTTTAGTTTTGGATGAACAAGCGATCGCTGTCAAGCTCAAACTAAATACACAAAGTCCTAGAATAATATTTTTGGGTGTTGGGTGCATATCAATTTTGGATTTTTGATTTTAGAAGCAAGACATATCGTCTCTATTTGAGGATAGTTGATCCCAACTGACAGTCTTTGGAGTGGTAGGTTTTTCGTTTCCCTGGGTAATTCATTTGTGCGATCGCGGATTGATTTATTCTGTCTCCATAATAGAAATACACAGCATGTCAAAGTAAAAGGTTTTATGTCACTGACCCTTGAAGACTTGGAAAAAATGCAGCAGCAGTACCCCGACTATCGCATGGAACTAGTCCAGGGGAATATCATTGTTATGAGTCCATCAGGATATGAGTCAGATGAAGTTGCAGCCGCGATGATCTCCCAGTTATATCAGTGGGTTCGACCTCGCAAAATTGGACGAGTAGCAGCTTCCAGCGCTGGTTTTAGATTACCAAATTCAGACTTACGCGCACCGGATGCATCATTTGTTTTAGCAGAACGGTTGCGTCACAGTCCTAAAAGTTTTGCTCAATTAGCTCCGGATTTAACGGTTGAGGTGAAGTCACCCAGCGATAAATTAGAGGATCTTCGGGCAAAGATTCAAGAATTTCTTGCTGTAGGAACTAGAGTAGGAATTCTCATCAATCCAGATGATCGCATTGTTGAGGTTTACTATTCTGAACAAGAAGCGATAATACTTCGGGATGGGGATGTTCTCACGGTTCCCGATTTGCTTCCAGGTTGGGAAGTGCAGATTTCCGATTTGTGGTCTCCAGTGTTTGACTAAGACATAGCAACCTTTATTGACAAATGCCTTAACGATTTGCAATGCCCCTCAACCCTTATAAACAAAGAGGCGGTAGAATAGTTCTATTTTCAAAGCTTCAAAAAAGTAACTATGACGATGCATCCGATCCAACGTGCATTTGCTAACCGCTGCGCTCTTAAAGTTATCAGCGGCTTAAATAACTTTGACCGCGATCGCACAGCCGCTATTGTTAAAGCAGCTGATCTCGGTGGTGCTACTTTTGTTGATATTGCCGCAGATCCGGCTTTAGTTCAATTAGCTAAAAGTTTGACAAATTTACCAATTTGTGTGTCGGCAGTTGAAGTAGAAAAGTTTGTTCAAGCTGTTGCCGCTGGTGCTGATTTAATTGAAATCGGCAATTTTGATTCTTTCTATGCCCAAGGACGCCGTTTTGAGGCTGAGGAAGTTTTAGCATTGACTCACGAAACTCGTGCCTTACTGCCAGAAATTACTTTATCTGTCACCGTTCCCCACATCCTGACACTGGATAAACAGGTACAGTTAGCTGAAGAATTGGTAAAAGCCGGGGCTGATATTATCCAAACCGAAGGTGGTACTAGCAGCCAACCTACACACCCCGGAACTCTAGGATTAATTGAAAAAGCTGCTCCCACCTTAGCCGCAGCTTATGAAATTTCTCGTGTAGTATCAGTACCGATATTGTGTGCTTCCGGCATTTCTAACGTCACAGTTCCACTAGCGATCGCCTCTGGTGCAGCTGGCGTCGGCGTCGGTTCTGCCATCAATCAACTCAATAGTGAAGTGGCAATGATTGCTGCTGTGCGTGGCTTGGTGGAAGCTTTAGCAATAACAAGAGTGTTGAAATAACTGCCCTCACCTTAGAAGGGTGGGGCTATACAAACAAAGACCGCGTTCGTGGTCTAAAATTATTTAGCCTGCGTTCGCATAGCGTGTCGCAGACAAGGCAGGCTTAGTTTGTATAGCTCCGACTTCTAGTTGTCAGACACTTTTATTTACGCCAAACAATCCTTCAACGCATAAATTACTTGGTCTTGTTGTTCTTGTGAAAGTTCTGGGAACATAGGCAAAGATAAAACCTCATTGCAGGTTTGTTCTGCTACAGGTAATTGTCCAGGCTGATAGCCCAGGCTTTGATAAACTGGCTGTAAATGCAAGGGGTGGGGATAGTAAATCATTGTACTTACACCCCGTTCTTGCAACCCGTCGCGAACCCAGTCGCGATGTTTAGCGCTGGAACCATTTCGCCCTTCAGATAGTACAAGAATTGTGTATTGATTCCAAACGCCTGAACCACTAGTTAATTCTTGAGGAGGGATGATACCAGGAATTGATCTAAGTAACTGATGGTAACGTTGGGCGATCGCTCGCCGCTGATTATTCCAACTATCAAGATAACGCAGCTTAATCTGAAGAATAGCTGCTTGTAAAGCATCTAAGCGACTGTTTACACCTATTTCTTCGTGAATATAGCGATTTTTACTACCATGCTCCTTCAATATTCGCAGCTTTGCCGCAATTTCTGGGTCATTAGTTGTTATCGCTCCCCCATCACCGCAACCACCGAGATTTTTAGTTGGATAGAAACTAAAGCAACCGATGTGCCCAATGCTTCCTACTCTTTGCCCTGCCCAACTTGCACCTGTAGATTGAGCGCAATCTTCAATTACTATTAGATTGTAAACTTTGGCTAAATCCATCAAAGCAGTCATATCCACTGGTTGTCCAAATAAATGAACTGGGATAATTGCCTTCGTTTTGGGTGTAATTGCCGCTGCGACTTGCTGCAAATCTAAATTCAATGTAGTAGCGTCAATATCAACAAAAACTGGCTTTGCACCCACAGCGCTGACAACTTCTGATGTCGCAATAAAAGTAAAAGGTGTAGTGATCACCTCGTCACCCGAACCAATTCCTAAGGCTCTTAGGGCTAAGTATAGTGCATCAGTACCAGAGTTACAAGTTACACATTTATTAACACCATGATAAGCGGCAAACTCTTGCTCAAAGCTGGCAACTACAGAACCACCGATATAACGTCCAGAAGCCAAAAGTTCTAAAACAGCCGCACTCACTTCTGCTTCAATAGTGCTGTATTGCTGCTTATTATCAAAGGCAGGGACAGAATTTATGCTTTGGATCATGAGTTTTCATTTTATTTGAATATTGGTGACCAAAAAAGTATGACCGTCGATTTTTGCGCTTTTGAATTGTTGATCAAAAAGCTATTTAAAGACTGTCGAACAAAATCAACCTAAGTAAGGGTTTTTACTTAGATTTATAATTGGTAAAGCTACCAATCTGCATAAAAGGTGAGCCAGCGCGGTCTTCTCCCTTTATAGAGAGGCTAACGCCAAAGGGAGGCAGTGCGTTGGACGGGTTTCCCGGCTTGTTCGCGCAGCGTCTCCGTAAGGAGAAGCACCTGCCGTGGTCTCCCCCATCAGCGGCTGGTAAACCCGGAGGGTGATATATATCAACCAAGATCCAACACCTCGAATTAAAGTTCCGAGTGTGTAGGCTGTTTTTTCAAAAAAACTTCAGGAGGTAGAAAATCCATGTACGATTTGATGAAGTTGGATTTGGTTGATTTGGTTATGGCTGTGGGATTAATGGCGATCGCCATTAGTTTATCTGCGCTTTCTAGACTAGGACTAGAATTAAACTTAGCCCTCGCTACCGGGAGAACCATCCTACAATTACTTGTCTTGGGATACGTTTTAGACTTCATCTTTGCTTTTAATAACCCTTGGGCAATTTTGGGGATTTTGGCAATAATGCTGACAATAGCAGCGATTGTCGCACGAAATCGCATCACTCAGAAAATACCCCAGGTTTTGCCGTTAGTCTGGGGAGCAATTTTCATCAGCACTTTTATCACACTGTTTTACATCAACTTCTTAATTATTCAACCAGATAGATGGTATGAACCACAGTATTTGCTTCCTTTGGGAGGAATTATCTTAGGTAATGCCATGAATGCAGCGGCGATCGCTGGGGAACGCCTTGTCAGTACAATTAACTCCAGCCAGCTAGAAATTGAAACTCACTTAAGCTTAGGGGCAACACCTATGCAAGCAGTTACTCAATACCGCAAAGACGCCATTAAAGCCGGATTAATTCCAACTTTAAATCAGATGACGCTTATCGGTATGGTCGCACTACCACCAATCACCACCGGACAGTTGCTAGGTGGAGTTAAACCCCTTGATGCTGTATCCTACGAAATTTTGATTATGTTCGCGATCGCCTTCACCAACTTGTTGACAACTCTGTTAATTACTCACGGTTTGTGTCGCCAGTTTTTTAACTCTACCGCGCAGTTGGTGAGGTGAAGGGGTGGGGGACAAGGGAGACAAGGAGGACAACGGGAGGCAGGGGAAGAATTTTTATAACTCCTGACTCCTAACTCCTAACTCCTGACTCCTGACTCCTGACTCCTGACTCCTGACTCCTAACTCCTAACCTTGCGCTGATCGCGTATGCACTACTTGACCT
>JBPCQW010000225.1:0-3637 GCA_050997715.1 Hassallia sp. | reverse complement strand
GACCTAATCCACTGTAAATATCTCCCAAGTTGTTCAGAATAGTAGCCTCAGTATTTAAAATATGTTCATCTTTGGCAATTTTCAAGGCTTCCTGATAATTCTTTAATGCCTTTTGAATATGTCCTTGGTTTCTATATATGAAGCCAATATTGGTGAGAGTAGCAGCTTCACCAGAGCGATCGCCTATTTCTCTACGAATGATTAAAGAGTGATGAAAGTACTTTAGCGCTTCTGAGTATTGCCCTAAAAAATTATATACCCTACCGATATTGTTGAGTGTCTCACCTTCGATCTTTCGCTCCTTAAACTGACGAGCAAGGGGAAGCGCTAGCTGATAATTTTCTAATGCCTTTAAATATTCCCCTAAACTGTAATAGGCAGCGCCAATATGTTTTAGAGCAATAACTTGATTTTTGTAATCTTTAATTTCTTGAAAAAGAGATAAAGCGTGAATAAAGTCCTTGAGAGCGTCGCTATATAATTTTTGTTCATATAGCATAAACCCACGCCTTAAATGACTCCATCCTCCAGAACGCTGTATTTGTGCATACAAAGCACTAGGTAACCAGCGGATTATTTTTAGTAGCTTCAAGGATAGTATATGCACCAAAGATAGCATTTGCAACTTCCAAACGTTAAATATTAAACGTTTCTCCTCAAACTTATTGTTCCCAGTTTGTCGAGTTAAAGTTGCACAAAGACGAAAATCCCTAGTGCTGAGTTTTTACCACCAGCTTAGTTTTCAATATAATATAGCTGCAAGTCTGGCTGACAATAGTGAAGTTATCTTACCAGTACATGCAGCTATCATTGTGAGGTGGTGAGAGTCTTCTAAAGTTTAATCAGCCTCCCAAATCTCGCAGCAAAGCTTCTACCCTTGCTACGCCATCTGAGTCATTACGCCGTTGATACAAGTCACGCGCTTTATTGAGCACATTACTCGCTTCTTTGGCTTTTCGCCGTTGCTTGAACATTGAACCCATCAACTCATAAGTTTGGGCATAATTCTTATCAATGTTAATCGCTTGGTCGTAAGCCCACATAGCTGCATCATAGTCTCCCAGACGGGATTGTGTCACACCCAATCCCAAATAAGCATTAATGTTGTTGCGGTTAAGCTGTATTGCCTTACGGTAAGCTTCCTTCGCACCAGCAGTATCTCCCAAATTTCCTTTGATATAACCTACAGCATAGAAAAAATCGCCATTGTTAGGGTCAATGCCAAGGGCACGACGGTAAGCTGCTAACGCGGCTTGGAAATTTCCTTGTATAGCGTATAAATAGCCCATGCCAGAATGAATTTTGGCATTTTTTGGCTCGATCGCTACTGCTTGTTGATAAACAGAAATCGCGCCATTATAGTCTCCAGAATTCACCAACCGCCGCCCATCTTCTAGCAATTGCTTTAACTCTGCGCTTTTGGCTTGTGCTACTGTCACCTGAGCCTGAGCCACCGAGGGGATTGTGGCTGCAAAACCACCTAATAAGAGAACACTAAGTAAGAATGATGTCTGCTTGTACACCGTAATTATCCTGAATTATTTGGCAATTTTTTTCACATGTCGTGTAATTGCATGTACATTAAAACAAAAATATTGAATTTTGAAAACTGTATTTATTCTGTTTTCATATTTATTATTGATGCATTATACTCATGCGCTGTAATTACGGCTGTTGCACTCTTTGTCTTGGCTGATACCATTTTGATTTGAAAAAGTTACATATGGAAAGAACAACAATATCGTCATCACTATATCTAAATACTCTATTCCAAATCTAAAATCCGGTTAGAAGCATAAGCTAATGTGATGCTCAAGAGGCTAATTTATGATTTTAACCACGACCGATGTAATTCAGGGGTCTGTCATTCAGTCATATTTAGGTATTGTGACGGCAGAAGTCGTTTACGGCAGCAATTTCCTACGAGATTTTTTTGCTAGCATTCGGGATATTGTTGGTGGACGCACCGGCAGCTATGAGCGCTTATTTGAGCAAGGTCAACGTAAGGCACTCCAAGAATTAGAACAGCGGGCATTGCGTTTAGGGGCAGATGCTGTTGTCGGGATTGAATTTGACACTGGCACAATTAATGTTGACCAGTCAGGTGTTCTGTTGCTGATTACCGCTACAGGCACCGCTATCAAGCTGCGTAATTGAGGAATGCCTTGATTACCTGATGTGCAGCAATAATTTTTGTTCCCTTTTTATTTAGGAGAACTAGAAAAAGTTAGCTGCACATGCCAATGTAGCTGAAAACGTATTGTCCCAAATTTATTTTATATTCTTAATAAAAATTTATTTATCTTAACTTACTATTTTGCGTAAATACATTAATCTGCTTAATATTCATCAGACAAATATAATCAGTAGGTACGTAAAATTAAACATCTTACTTTAGTAATTTAGCTTAGAAAATCTCAATAAATTAATGTCAGAGATAAATAAAAATTATTTGACTGTGGTTCCTCATTTTAGCTAATTAACGAGTTATATTTATTCCTATTACTACACTTAGCTATTATTTTTCCAGCTTGATAGCTGGATTTTAAGTTACTAATTGCTGTCAGAAAAAATTAATGATTAATTCAGTATTGCAACATATATAAACAGCTATATTGAATAGTATTAAATCCTTCTCAAAATTCTTACTAAAGATAGAGTTAACAAGTATTTCTATTGATAGATATGAAAAATCCTAAATAGGAATTTAATCTTATACACAAGCAAGAATATAGCGAAAAAAACTGCTAATAAAGTGAGGAAAAAGATAACCTATGTCATACGTAAATAGAGTTGGTGATGATGTTATTAATGAGCCTGCGGTAGTTGGTAGAGTTGCAGATTACCACGATCGCGTTCGTTGGGGTCCGATTATCTCTGGTTTATTAGTTTCCCTAGCTACGCAATTGATTTTAAGCGCTTTGTTTGCAGCTATCGGCGCAACCAGCATTGCAAATTCCGGCGCACCCAGAACAAATGCTTCTGATGTTGCTGGGAATGTGGGAATTTGGTCAACTATTGGTTTGTTAATTTCCCTATTTACTGGTGGTTGGGTGACAACTCGCGCTTGTGGTCCAATGAACCGCAGCACAGCTCTTCTCAATGGTGCAATTCTCTGGGCTACCACTTTAGCAGTTAGCTCTTGGCTCTTGGCTAGTGGGGTATCTGGTGCTTTTGGTGTTGCTGCTTCTAATGCTGGTGAAGTAATTAACCAAGTGCAACAACAAGGTGGTGTTAATGTACCCCGAACCAATGTAAGCGCTCAAGAAGCTCGCAATATTGCTGATGCAACATCTAAAGGTTTGTGGTGGTTTGTATTCGGTTCTTTGCTAGGTTTAGTTGCATCAATGATTGGAGCAGTTACAGGCGCCCGCAGTCCGCGTACTAATACTTACACTTAAAAAGTTGTTTGTAAAATTAAATTACAACGCTTGACAAAGCACCTTTATCGAGGTGCTTTTTGCTATTTCTTGTAGAGACGTAGAGCGTGGAACGTCTCTACGAATTTTTTCATAATTTACCAATTCAAGTAGGCAGACTCAGTTCCTTGCTCTCGGCGAATCTTGCCATCTTTCTCAAACCAAGCAATCACTTGCTGCGTTGTTAAATCTTCAATTGTCACATCGTACTCTTGGGC
>JBPCQW010000239.1:0-3447 GCA_050997715.1 Hassallia sp. | reverse complement strand
GAAGTTTAGCTGAGAGTGGATTTATTTCCCGAATAAATATCATCTAGATTTCTAATTAATACGTCAAATCATAGTTCCACATATTTTACTACTTATTTGTGTAATTAATTCTGTCCAGGTACTTATGTACTGGGCTGTCGATTTTACAGCCCAATCTTCATAAAAATGTTGGTAACGACAAGCCCTAGAAGGGTGAGGGTAAATAAAGCACAACCTCACAATGAAGAAGGTTAAGATATATTTTTTTTAAACGGAAATCTTTTTGGCAACAAATCGGTATAAATTTATAATATAAGCTTTTGTTACTGAAATTAGGGCATCGTTTGCAAGCAAAAGAGATTAAGGAGAAGCTAAAGTCTCTCATTGAGCAAGCCTCATCGCTAGACCCCAATTTAGCGAGAAGATTAGATGAAATTAATCGTTGGGTAAAAGATATCAAAGTTGGTTCGCTGACAGCTAAACCATTTGTCGTTGCTTTTCTCTTGGAAGTGATTACAGATTCTACTGTTTGGTTGGTGATTCAATCTTTACCTACTGAAGAAGAACAACAAGCAAAGTTCGCGCAAATGACACCTACTGAGAGATATTGGTATCAGTATCTTTTTCCCAAATGGCTAAATGAAACAGATCCAAAGTTTGGTATTTGGCGACAAAAATTAATGACGGGGGAGTTTAATCAGGCTGATAATGATATTATTAAATTAATCGCTCAAGATATTGTCCGTCGAGAGGGAAGTTTTTGGCAGCGTTATATTGCCGACCTTTCTATGGCAACAGATTTAATTATCAGCAACAGGCAACAAAAACCACTTTGTATTCAAGTTACCAGCGTCTCAGAAGAATTGAATCAGCACAAGTATCAATATTGGAAACATACACTCGTATTGTGGCAAATAGAGAGAGGACTGTTTTTTAGTTACAATCCGTCCGAAGCTAATTTTATCAACCAATTAGTTAACGTGGCACTGTTTAACAGCGCTTATCTTTCTGGCGGAAAGTATTTAAAATATTTTTAAGAATGTCAATAGTTAAATATTAATTTTTTTCAACATACATAATAATCAACTTATCGCATAATTTATGCCTAACCAACGAGAAAGTAACGGCAACCAACAATTAGACAGATTTTCGGAAGCTTTAGCTACGGCACGAAATATGCAGCAGGATTGGCTAAATTATGGAGTTGATTTTGTCCATCTTTATGTAGAAGATGTGCATGGAAATTGGCTAGAAAACTGGGGAGAAGAATCGGTTTTAGACTCGCTGAAAGAATTTTTGGTAAGTGATGATGATGTAGCTGTGAGGGTAAGGCAGATATTAGGAGAACGTTCTTTATTTGATATTGCCGTCAATTTAGAAGAAATTCTTAGCCTTAGCGAAGAAAATGACAAGTTATATGCTGTAATAAATATCTTAGCTCGTAGCGAAAATAATTATGATGCTCGTGAAATAGATGATATGGAATTATTGAATTTAGCAAATAGTCTGCTGCAAAAGTTGGCAGAGATTTTGTGAGATTTGAAACTTGATTTTAGTACCCGCAGCCTAGAAGCCGCTGGCTCTACGAACGAAGCCTGCCTTCGCAGACTCTATGATTAGCCTGCGAAGGCAGGCTTTGTTTGTCTAGCCGCACCCTTCGAGGGTGTGAGCGCAAAATTCTCATAGCTTCAATTTTAAGGGATAGAGCCGCTTACTACGTTTAAGAGTATTTATTGAGAAGCGTAGACGCAAAGCGGCTTGTCGCTAGACATCGCTTGCACTCACAGCGTCAAAAAGTGCTATTTTATCGCAAAAGTTAGATCAGCCTTATTTGTGGGAAAAATAACTTTGTTGAAAGCTTTAGGCAAATAAGGCAAAAGCATTAATGGCTGAAACTAAAGAACTCTTAAATCCCTCTGTCGAACAGTTGGTTAAGGAGATTGTAGCGGTTAATCACGCTTGGAAAGTTGCTTGCGAACTCTTTGGAGAAAATTCACCTTTATCTACTTCCTCACGGGATTTGAAAACGTGTTTGCAGGTGCGGTTGTTAAGAAGCTATGCACCAACAAAAGTTTATTTGGTTGAAGATAAACAGGCAGAGGGTGAAGCGCTTTACAGCTTACATCTGCGAGAACCTATAGGCAACCGTTTGTATGCAGAACATCTTCCTGTACGGGTGGCTTATCAGGTTCTCACCGATAAAGAATTGAAGCAATTTAGCAAACAATAATTAAGAGTAATCACAAGGGGTGTTGCGTGAATTTAGCACAAATTTGGGACATAGTTTGGGATAGCGAGCCTTTTCATTGGGCAACTGCCATTGTATTATTTGTGGCAATTATTGTTGAGCTTTATACATTATGGCAGTATTGGTACTTAGAATGCGGAGAAACAGCAGCTGCAATTAAGAGTTTGAAAAATCTGCAAAAAGGTCAAAAACAGGATAATTCCAAGGTTCGTCAGTGGAAAGACGAACATCTACAAATTAAAAATGGCAAATTCAAACTTATAAATTATCCAGTTGTTTTAGCGCGTCCAATACCTCGTAGTTCCCTGCGTTTCGTGACTACCTTGTGTACTGCAATTGGTGTTTTGGGAACATTTTACGGTATTCAACAAGGATTACAAGGAATCAATTTAGATACAACAAATTTCCAGCAGTTAATGAGTTCTAGTAAAGAATTATTAGTGGGAATGAAAACAGCTTTTTCTACTTCCTTGATGGGACTTGGTTCTGGTAGCTTGTTCACGATAATTTTGTTTGTATGTGATTCGCTACGTCAGAAACGACGTGATGATTTAAGACAAAAATTGAAAGCGATCGCTACTTTAGAAACAGTAGACAACGCTAACCATGAAATAGCACAAGTTCTTAACCTTGTAGCAGATAAGTTGGCAGGGATAAACTTGAGTGCTGAAACTATTGGTGAAGCTGTAGGACAGCAGATGCGCTCAATTATGTTACCAGCGCTGCAAGCTATCTTTCAAGAGCAGAAAAAGCTTAGAGAACTTCAACAAAATCAAGGACAAAGAGTTTTAGAAGAACTTATTAAAGATTTGCGAATTCAGGTACTCGAACCCATTGCTGCTCGCTTAGATGAAAGTGCAAAGTTAACTAAGGATGCTTCTAATGCTGTACTAACTTTGCACAACGAACTAGGCAATATTTCCAAAAATTTAGCAAGTTCCATCGTCACAATTCAACACTTTCAAAAAGAGACTTTAGTTAGCCTCCAAGACTTCGCTGATAATCTTAAACAAACTTTGAGTCAATTCCAAACAGATACAAAAGGTGTTTTAGAACAAACCGCTCATGATATTAATCGAGCTATCGAGCAAAGTATTCAAGGAATGACAGCTCAACAAAGTGCTTTTGAAGCAAGTGCAGAAAAAGCGGCTGATACATTCCGAGGAATTAGAGAGGAACTGGAAACAGCGCTGCAAAGACGAGCAGAAGTAGAAAAGCAA
>JBPCQW010000144.1:0-7926 GCA_050997715.1 Hassallia sp. | reverse complement strand
TAACTACATAGCCAAACTTAAAAATTTGTTTGTAGAGAAATATTCAATTCTTTCAGGGTGCCTCATTTTCCGATACTTAAAATTTCCAAGTATTCGGTCTAATTTACCGCAAATTATCCAAAAACATGAATAATTCTGGCACATTCACCAAATTGAGTCCCCTGAGTTTGTTAAGACAGTTATCGAATTGCTCTGAGAGTTGTTGTTTAGAAGCATCTAGCAACTCAGTTTCTTGGTCGATTTACTTAGAACACGGTAAAATTACTTATGCCAGCGATTCGGTTGAACCTTTTGATCGACTAGAACGACATTTACGCCGCCTCAGCCGCCAAATTCCCCTGCTAAAGAGCGAAACCCGTGTTCAGTTACGCCTAATGTTTGAAACTGACTCACAGGGTAAGCTGAAACAACTGTACGACAGTTTGACAAACCAGCCACCTGATTACCAAGCGATTTGCTGGCTTGTAAGTCAAAAATATCTAAATTCTGTACAAGCCGGAGCGCTAATTCAAGAACTGGTTAAAGAAGTGATTGAATCATTTTTATTAATCAAGCAAGGTACATATAAATTAACAGATACATATCTGCCAAAAATTTGCAACCAGAATGTAGAGAAAGTAATCGAATGCTGTCAAGAAAGATTGCAAAATTGGCATTCTTTAGCGCCGCAAATTTCTTCTCCATTTCAGCGCCCTTATTTGTGCATTTCCACGAGAATTAAACCAGAAAAACTTCCAGAACTTCAGCCGAATTTAACTCATTGGATGAAAGGTTTTAGCTTGCGTCATCTTGCCGTAATTCTAAATCAAGATGAATTAAAGTTGGCGCAAATTTTACATCCTTATATCTTACATGGAGCGCTGTTATTACATGAACCAGATCCACCATTTGATAAATTTCCAAAGACTTGTGAAGAGTTATCAGTTCATAGCGATATTGCCGAATTAGCTGATCTCATAGCGCCAAACAGCACTACTCAAAACGATAAGCCAAGTATTGCCGAAAATAGAGATACTCGTCAGCGATTACCAGATATATCTTCTTCTCTGAGAGATGATTATCAGCAATTAGCAACAAAAAATAATACAAGCACTGCTACTTTAACAGAGCGAAAAGTTCACAAAATAGTTTCTGTTGATGATAGTCAGACAATGTTAAAAGAAATTAGTCGGCTATTAGAAGATGAAAAATTTTCTGTAGTGACAATTAATGACCCACTAAAAGCGGTAATGTCAATTGTTCGGCACAAACCAGACTTGATATTACTGGATTTGAATATGGCGGGAATTGATGGTTATGAGTTGTGTAGGCTAATACGCAATAATTCAATGCTCAAAGAAACTCCAATAATTTTTGTTACCGGGAGTAAGGGAATTATAGATAAGATAAAAGCCAAATTTGTCGGAGCATCGGGGTATTTAACTAAGCCGTTTAGTCGCTCCGAATTGCTGAAAATGGTGTTTATGCATTTGAGTTAGGGACGGTTGGATTATCCTCGTCCTCGTTCCCAGGTTCCACCTGGGAATCCATTTACAGGGGCTGCTGCCTCTGGTTTAATGTTACTGGAGGCAGCAGCCCTCTTGAAGAGCGTTCCCAGGCTGGAGCCTAGGAAGAAGTGAAGGGGGAAAGGTTATAGGAGAGTTTTTCGGTAAGTACAACGCCGTCGTAGTAGGATTATTCAAGTTGGGGGGCACGCTTTGCGAGGTGCAAGAGCGATCGCCTCTCTTACAATCTAAAATTGAAGCATTCATACGATTCATCGAATTAGCAAGCACACTCCATGCGTATTTCTCTAAGTTGGCTGCGGGAACTAGTTGAGATAAAAATAAATCCGGAAGATTTAGCCGAAACCTTGACAATGGCGGGGTTTGAGGTAGAAGATATTGAAGACCGCCGCACTTGGGCAAATGGCGTTGTTGTTGGCAGAGTGCTTGAAAAACAACCTCACCCCAATGCTGATAAGTTGAGTGTTTGCCAAGTCGATATTGGTGGTTCTGAAACTTTAAATATTGTTTGTGGTGCTGCGAATGTCCGAACAGATATTTATGTGCCAGTAGCAACCACAGGAACTTATTTACCAAATATCGATTTAAAAATCAAGCCTGCGAAACTGCGAGGTGTTCCTTCTCAGGGAATGATTTGTTCTTTGAAGGAACTCGGTTTACCGACTGATGTAGACGGGATTCATATTTTTCCTGAGGAAATCCAACTGGGTAGCGATGTGCGTCCGTTGTTGGGTTTGGATGATGTGATTTTAGATGTCACTGCTACTGCTAATCGCGCTGATGCTTTAAGTATGGTAGGGATAGCGCGGGAAGTAGCAGCGCTGACAGGTGGAAAGTTGACAATTCCTGAACCGGGTGAGGTGTCTGTTCCTCAAAGTGCGGGAAATTTCACTTTAAAAATCGATGAGACGCAAGCTTGTCCGGCTTACATTGGTACGGTAATTGAAAATGTAAAAATTGCGCCTTCTCCTGATTGGTTGCAACAACGTTTGCGGGCTGCGGGAACGCGACCGATAAATAATGTTGTGGATATTACTAATTATGTGTTGTTGGAATGGGGACAACCACTGCACGCATTTGATGGCGATCGCTTGGGTGAGAAAGCCCAAGTTGGGGTACGCTTTGCTAATGCGGGAGAATCGCTGAAAACTCTCGATGGACAAACCCGCAATCTAACTACTCAAAATTTGTTAATCACTGCTAAGAATAAACCCGTTGCTTTAGCGGGGGTGATGGGTGGAGAAGAAACCGAAGTCCATGAAGGTACGCAAAATATCTTTTTAGAAGCAGCGTTATTTGATTCTGTAGCAATTCGCCGTTCTTCGCGCAGCATCGGGTTAAGAACAGAAGCCTCTGGAAGGTATGAACGAGGTGTAAACCGCGCTGAGTTGGAAAAAGCGACACACCGCGCTTTATCGATGATGGTGGAGATAGCACAGGGAACTATTGTAAATCAGGAAATTGCTGATACGCGTCCCGATCCATCGACTTGGAGTCGAGCGATCGCACTACGTTTAGAGCGAGTTAATCAGCTTCTCGGACCAATCGAGATGGAGGAGAAAACCGGAGAACTCCAAGCGCAAGATGTTGAACGCATTCTGACTGCATTGGGATGTGAGCTAACTTATAAAGGTGAGGGTGCTTGGACAGTAACTGTCCCCCCCTATCGTTACCGCGATTTAGAACGGGAAATCGATTTAATTGAAGAAATTGCCCGTCTTTATGGGTACGATAAATTTTGCGATACTTTACCAGATAAATCGGAAGCTGGTTATTTGCCTTTAGATCAAGAACTGATACGCAAATTGCGAGCTTCTTTCAGGGCAGAAGGATTGACAGAACTAATACATTACTCTTTAGTGAAACCACAGACAGAAACGCAGATAGTGCTGTCAAACCCGTTATTTACAGAATATTCGGCGCTGCGAACTGAGTTAATTTCCGGGTTGATTGATGCTTTTCAATATAACTTAGAGCAAGGAAACGGTTCGCTGAACGGCTTTGAAATTGGGCGCATTTTTTGGCGAGAAGAAGACGGTTTGCAAGAAGCTGAAGCCATAGCCGGAATTATGGGAGGCGATCGCACTCTCGGTAAATGGTCAAAAAGTGGCGAACAAGCTTTAACATGGTTTCAAGCCAAAGGCATTTTAGAAGGTGTATTTCAGCAACTTGGTTTGCAGGTAGAATATCAACCAGATAATCAAAATTCCCGCTTGCATCCCGGACGCACCGCGTCTTTATGGATACGCGGTAATCGGCTCGGTACTTTTGGACAATTACATCCGCAAGTGCGACGGGAAAAAGGTTTACCAGATTCCGTTTACGTTTTTCAAATGGATTTAGATGTGCTGTTGGATTCTCTAGAAAGAGATGAAATACTTGTACCGCAATTTAAAGCTTATTCTACTTATCCAGCAGCCGATCGCGATATCGCCTTTTTCGCACCGATTAAAATAACAGTTGCCGAAATTGAAAAAGCGATCACCAAAGCTGGTAAAGATTTATTAGAATCTGTAGAATTATTTGATGAATATCGCGGTGATAATGTACCCAAAGGACAACGCAGTTTAGCGTTTCGCTTAATCTATCGCACAAGCGATCGCACTCTCACTGATGCTGAAGTCGAAGCAGTACACAACAAAGTCCGTGAAGCATTAGTTGAGAAATTCGGCGTCAGTTTGAGGAGTTAGGAGTCAGGAGTCAGGAGTCAGGAGTCAGGAGTTAGGAGTTAGGAGTTAGGAATGAGGAGTTGGGAGTTGGGAATGAACAATTAAGAACGGGGAGTTAGGAGTTAATTAAAAACTTATAACTCCTACCTCCTGCCTCCTACCTCCTGCCTCCTACCTCCTACCTCCTTTTTAGACCTTTTGTAATTTTGGATGGTGTATCTATGGCAAAATACATAATGTGGGGAAGTTATTGCGAAGACGTTTTAGAAAAACGTGCCCCTCATCGTCAAGGGCATTTAGACGGACTCGCAAAACAAAAAGAATCCGGTGTCTTGATTACGATTGGTCCAACCAAGGATGTAACGAAAGTTTTCGGTATTTACGAAGCCGATGATGAAGCCGTTGTGCGCGAGTTGATTGAAAATGACCCTTACTGGCAAAATAATATCTGGACAGAATATTTTGTCAAAGAGTGGATTCAAGCTTTTTGAATCAAAAATAAAATGAATGCGGAAGAATTTTTACAGCAAGGAATAAATAAGAATTCCCAAGGAGATTATCAAGGAGCGATCGCTTGTTTTAACTTGGCATTGCAAATCAATCCCGATTTTGCGGAAGTTTACCAAAACCGGGGTAATGCTTACTTTGCAACTTCAGATTATCAAAGTGCGATCGCCGATTATCACTCCTCAATCAAAATTAATCCGGACAAAGCTTTCGAGATTAATTTTGATATGTCTATTGCCTACTATAATCAAGGTTTGACGCTTTGCGAACAAGGCGATTATCCAAAAGCAATTGAAGATTTTGACTCAGCTTTGGAGCTAAATCCTAATTTTGCTGAAGCTTACAGCAATCGGGGTAATGTTCGCTATCAATTAAAAGATTATCAGAATGCGATCGCCGATCAAAATCTGGCTTTGCGACTAGATCCCAATTTCATAGAGGCTTATCATAATCGAGGTAATGCTCATTATGCTCTTGGAGAATATCAGGAAGCGATCGCCGATTACAACCGGGCATTGACAATAAACCCTAATTATGTCGAAGCATACTACAATCGCGGTCTGGTTTATACTTCGCTCAAAGAGTATGACAAAGCGATTGCTGACTTTAATCAAACTTTAAAACTGCATCCTCTGGATGTACAAGCATACTACAATCGCGGTCTTGTGCGTGCCACCTTGGGAGATTATCAGGCAGCAATTGAAGATTATAATCGGGCATTAGAGCAAAATCCGTATCTAGTTTTAGTTTACGGCTTTCGGGCGAATGCACGCTGTCAAATAGGGGATTATCAAGGGGCAATTGCAGATTGTAACGAATTATTGCAACTTCATCCCCATCTAGCAGAAGGATATTGCGATCGCGCTACGGCTCATCGTAGTTTAGGAGATTATCAAAGCGCGATCGCCGATTACACCAAGGCATTAAAGATTAATTCCAATTTAATAGAAGCTTACTATGGTAGAGCTATTGCTTGCGATGCTCTCCAAGATTACCAAGGGGCAATTGCAGATAATCAAAAAGCAATTCAGCTTAATCCTAACTTTTCTCAAGCATACTGCAATCTAGGTAATGCTAGGCGCAATTTAGGAGATGAACGAGGTGCGATTGAAGATTATAATTCTGCATTACAACAAAATCCCGACTTGATAGAAGCTTATTACAATCGGGGTTCTACCTACTTTGTTTTAGAAGATTATCAAAGAGCGATCGCCGATTACACCAAAGCAATAAAAATTAATCCGCATACCGCTGCATTTTATAGCGATCGCGCTAATGCTCGCTATGCTTTAGAAGATTTTCAAGGTGCAATTGAAGATTATGATCGGGCAATAACTATCGACAAGGGCGTTGCCGAAGACTGGTACAATCGAGGTCGTAGCTATTCTTTGTTGGGAGACTTTCAACAAGCGTTGTCAGACTTAAATCAAGCCTTATATTTACAACCGCATTTCGCATCAGCTTACATCGTTCGGGCTGATATCCGCCATAATTTGGGAGACATTGAAAGTGCGATCGCTGATTTTCAAAAAGCAGCCGATTTATATCAGCAAGAAGGAAATACACAGTATTATCAACAACTTATTGACTTAATTCGCCAACTTCAGCAATAAAAATTTACAAAGTCACCGTTGAGTGATTTTCGGTAAAATCACTAATGTCTAGTATTATTTATTACTACTATAAATAAAGAAATGGAAATACAGTACTTCCCATCAAAACTCAAGGTAATTGGTCTTACGTGCGTGTTATATCAGGACCAAACAACAGAATTAATGGATTAGAAGGCTGGGTAAATTCCAATTATATAGCTTGCCCATAAAAATTGTAAGTTGGGTTTTTCAGATCCCCGACAACTTATGCGGATACTGCTGGCGAATTGGGGGTAAGACCCATCAATCCAACCAGTTTTAGAATCATAAGGTCTGAGGGGGCAATCTTAAGAAGGCACGGTGGAACACCGTGCCTTCTTCGGCATAGGAAAGCACGACCAAAGCACAACTTAGACTGTACTTGGACATTTGTTTTGATTAAACTGAGCGGATTAATAAAGACTAATGAACACGCAATCGAGCAAATAGACTAGTACGAGTTGGAGCTTTATTTACGTGCTTTGACCATGCAAAAAAGCGACTTAAATTGATTGCACAAGCAGTAGCAACATGTTGCAAATGGGTTTTTACTAATCCACAATATCGCGCTTGTCGTAAATTAAATTTACACACAGCTTGAGAAATAGTACCCTCAACCCCGGCTCGACGTGTATATTTTTGTTTAAATTCTGGAGAGACTTGCTCGCTGCGACGTTGTTTAAGTGCATCATATTCTTCACGAGGTCGCAATTTTAATTTTCTAGGAGCCGTTTTCGCAGAAGTACAATTATTCCTAACAGGACATTTTTCACATGTCTTGCGGTCAAATACAACTTCAATTAGTGGATTCTGATTGCAGTCACGAGTTTTTCGCCATAAACGACTAAAATTTCCTTTCCACAATCGGTTAAATCTAGACCAAGTGCGTACTTCCAATCAATTCTTGCACGCACTGCATCTGCTGCTTGTCTGTCTGTTAGTCCCAGAGCAAACTGCATGACTGTGATCAGTGCTAATTTTGCTGGTGAGATTGCTGGTGTCCACTTCTAGCTGGAAATAAGGTCGCAAAGTCGTTGTCAGTGTATAAGGTTCCCAGTTCATCATACATTTTCATGAACTCGTTGCCCTTCGGGAATGACGCACGCGCTATCTGTGCCGTTTGCTCTGGTATCTGCCAATGGTTTTTTGGATGCAGTGTCATATAAAGAAGTAGTAAAATACTCGACAAGTTGTATCTTCTTACTCTTTATTCTCCCAAGTTATCGGGGGTGTTGACACTTAGGTGTCTGACCCAGTAGGGGTCTTACCCCCAATTCGCCAGCAGTATCCTAAGTCGGGGATATAAAGAAGGAGAGTTTTCAGTTTAGAAATAAGCGATGATTTTTAGCCCACGCAGGTGGACTTTATTTGTAGAGCCAGCGGCTTCGAGCCTGAGGGCTTTTCAAAGAGCGAAAACACGCCCTAGTTTGCGCGAAGATAAAAATTTCGAGGAAGCAGCCCTCAAATACAAAGCAGCCCTCCATCTTGACCCAAACTATGCAAATGCTCACAATAACCTGGGGTTAGCGCTGTACAATCAAGGCAAACTAGATGATGCGATCGCCGAATTAGAAATAGCTGTTCACCTCGAACCTACTGACACTGTGTTTCGTA
>JBPCQW010000142.1:0-25961 GCA_050997715.1 Hassallia sp. | reverse complement strand
GGGAATGGGGAATGGGCTTTTTTAAGAGGGGAAAAGGTAAAAGGTATAGAAATAAAGCGCTTTCCTCAGCGGGGTCGGTTTCCGTCCCGTTGACGTTTGTAAGAAGAGTTATTTAAATACGTGTATTATATTTTTCTTTCCCTTTCCCTTGTCCCCCTTGTCTCCTTGTCTCCTTGTCCCACTCCCCCCTCCCCTAAATCGAAACGCATATCTGTAGTTACACAATTTGCGGTAAAATCAGAAGCTTGCCAATTAATGACGCTCTTGCTGACAGGAGATGCTGCTATGACCCGGATGTACTACGACGAAGATGCCAATTTAGACCTTTTAGCACAGAAAACCATTGCCATCATTGGCTATGGTTCCCAAGGTCATGCCCATGCGCTTAATCTGAAAGATAGCGGGATGAATGTAATTGTCGGGTTATATCCGGGCAGTAAGTCAACTTCTAAAGCCGAAGCTGCTGGATTAACTGTGAAAAATGTTGCAGATGCAGTGAATGCAGCTGACTTCATCATGATTTTGTTACCTGATGAAGTGCAAAAAACGATTTATAAAAATGAAATTGAGCCAAATCTGCAAGAAGGAAATGTGATAGCTTTTGCCCACGGCTTTAATATTCACTTTGGGCAAGTTGTACCACCAGAAAACGTCGATGTAGTAATGGTAGCACCTAAAGGACCGGGGCATTTAGTGCGACGGACTTACGAACAAGGGCAAGGTGTACCGGCGCTGTTTGCAGTGTATCAGGATGCCAGCGGTCAGGCACGCGATCGCGCGATGGCATATGCTAGAGGTATCGGTGGAACCCGCGCCGGCGTTTTAGAAACAACTTTCCGCGAAGAAACCGAAACAGATTTATTCGGCGAACAAGCTGTATTATGCGGTGGTTTGAGTGCTTTAATCAAAGCTGGATTTGAAACTTTGGTAGAAGCCGGTTATCAACCAGAATTAGCTTATTTTGAATGTCTGCACGAAGTCAAATTAATTGTTGACTTGGTTGTAGAAGGTGGCTTGGCAAAAATGCGCGATAGCATTTCTAATACCGCTGAATATGGTGATTATACTCGCGGTCCGAGAATTGTCACTGAGCAAACCAAAGCAGAAATGAAGAAGATTCTCAGCGAAATTCAATCTGGGCAATTTGCACGAGAATTTGTGTTAGAAAATCAATCTGGTAAACCAGGATTTACTGCTATGCGTCGTCAAGAAGCCGAACACAAAATTGAAGAAGTCGGCAAAGATTTACGCGCTATGTTTAGCTGGTTGAAAAAAGCGTAATTCAATTTTGAATTTTATGTAGGGTGGGCATTGCCCACCTGAATTAATAATTATTAGGGAACCGCAGATAAACACAGATAATAGTTAATGTAAAGTTATGCAAATAACTATTGCCAAACGACTAAATAAGTGGTTTAAAACAGTAGTTTTGATTTTAATCCCTCTTTTTTTGTTTTGGTTGCATTCAGTTAACGCGCAGCAGCAAGATACAAAACTAATACCATTTTTTGATAATATAAATAATCCGGTTCCGGTTGGTTTTCCACCAGGACAACAACTAGATATTTCTCCACCTCCACCTAAACTTAATGCTTTCGATAATGAAGTCTTGAAAGTCTGCGGTTATATTGGTAGCAATGTTAATCCTAACCGATTTAAAAATCTTTTATCTGCAAATCCACAAGTATTAAATAAAATTCAGCAAGCAACTAACGGAGAATTACGCGCAGGAAGACACAGAAAATCAGATTTTCTTCAAGATTTAACTAATATTTGGTTTAAAAATAAAGCTTTTGAACACATTTTTTGTGGAGAAATATATAACGAAAACGATATTGGTGGATTACATTTTGACGGCAGATATTTACAATTACAAAATCAAGGAATTGCCGGAAGGTTGCCGAATAATTCCCAAAGAGAAGAAGTTATTCCCGGTGTAATTTATACGATGGGTGTGGAAATTAAACAGAAAAACCGCATAGTCAGAGATGTTATTAAAGGCTACGGCTATTTGAGCAACGCTGAAGAAATACTTGTTGATGCAACTAAAGCATTTAAGCTACAAGGAAATCTCGAAGGTGCGTGTATTTATAATACAAAAGATGCGGAGACAGGCAAAACTTTTCCGACTATTTTTGTGAGAAAAGAAAACACAATTATCACTTACTATCCTGATGCTACACCAAGCGGTAAACAGTGTAAAACTTGAATAGAGACGTTCCACCGGAACGTCTCTACGACAGCATTATCAATGTTTTGTTCGCTTGAATATTAACCCCATTGCGATCGCACAAATGCCAATAACGCTACTTGGTTCAGGAACCGAGATAGGATCTCCAGTTTCTGAGTTGAAGAATACAATTTTACCCTCACCACTATCACCAACAATTCCTAAATCGGGACGCTCATCAAATAGATAAGAAAACTCTATAAATTTGAAGTTGATACCATCTTGCGAACCGTAGGAAGAAAAAGCAAAAGTATAAGGAATTTGCGGGTAAGTGTCGTAATTACCTCGAAAATAAATTGTTTTCGGTTTACCGTTAAAAAATGACACCTGAGTCCGATTGTTCGGGTCGTTAGTTTCATCGTATGGTTCACCATAAAAATTAAAGAAAAATGATAAACGCTGCTCGGAACTAGTAATATATTCGTTTCCTTGTCTGGTAAGGAAACTATCATCATATTTAATGTATCCGTCAAAAGTTTGACCCGCTAATATCCCAGTTAAACGATTGACCTGAAAATCATAGGTGACTGTCTTTGCTAATACCTGACCACCGCTAATAAAACCTAGACTCAACACCAAAGAAGCAGCGGTAGTTTTCAGTATATTTTGCCAAATCATAATAAAAACGTTTTTTTGTATCCCCTATTTGGATCAAAATCAAATTAATGCCTTCTATGAGCTAGCTCATAGACGGTATTATGAATTCCTGAGAAATTGGGGTTAGTTGTTTTTAGAACTATAAACCATGCAATCCACACTCTCAACTTTCACCCAATACTTAGATTTACCCTCGACTCAGTTAGAAGCATTACTCTCAAAAACTTTATCTGAGTGCTTGAATTCATCTGAACTTAAGCAACTACTAAACAGCTTAGATGCGAATTTGCTGAAGAAAACTTTACCTACGGCTGGAGGAGTTTTAGCTAAAGAACTACCACCTTTTTACAACTGGTTAAAAAATGAGTTGGGAGTAGAGCGTATTCCTGATAGTCCAGATCACACAACAAAATGGGTAATTGGTTTTATCAATAATCAGCAAAGCCTGACTTCCTTGGTTGAGTTACACCGTCCAGTACCTCGTCTGGCTTTAGAAAGCGCAATTCCGCGTTTAATAGAAATGTTTAAAGGAATTGAAAACTCACAAGTTTGTCAAGAATGGCAAAAAGCGATCGCAGTTCTTTGTTTACCTCTAGTTGTCGCTGCTCATGAAGCCGAAAAATCGAAGAATGTAGTCTCATAATTATCTCCTCATAAACCCTCAAAGGAGAAACAATATCACACAATCAAACCAATACAATTGCCGCAACATCGACACTCTACTCTATATTTCCAGAAGCGATATCTTCGAGTTTATTCGCATCAAGTATCGTGATTTTGCCACCTCGACTGTAGGCAAGTGTTGGTTTGATACTTTTAATTAAACGCACGCATTCTTCATAAGTAATCCCGATGGTTCGTGCCATTTGATAATAAGATAACTTGAATTTTAAACTCTTACCCTCTGAACTTGATTCAGTGCCATATTCAACTGCAAAATATTGAATTAATCTCGCTAAACGGACAATGGCTCTTTCGGAAACTAATCCGTGAACTATTTCATGCATTTGCTGAATTCGAGCATTAAAAACCATCAGCATTTGTAGAGCAATATCGGGTTTATGCTGAATAGCTACAAGTAAAGCATCTCGCTCTACAGTGACAATTTCGCAATCAGATTCAACAGTCACAGTTGCTGGAGAAATACCATTTCCTAACAATGCAGGAGCCGCAAATATTTCCCCGGCAGAAAGCGTGCGAAGAATCGTTTCTTTGCCGGTGTTTGCTGTTTTGGTGACTTGAATTGAGCCGCTGACAATAGTATATAGTTTGGCTGGTAGGCGATCGCCTTCATGCAGGATAATCTCTCCTTTGCTGTAACGCTGCACCTTAGTGTGAGGTTGCAGATTTATTCGATCTTGCGTTTCTAAACCAGCCAAAATTCTAACTTGAGAGAGTTGTTCAATTGTTGCCTGCATAGCGATCGCATTATGTGGCAAATGCTGGAGGATGCGATACCTGCGGTAAAACGGCTTCTAGTTGCGCTGCAAGGCTGATGAGAGTCGCTTCAGCCGCAGGTTTTCCGATTAACTGAACGCTCATAGGTAAACCATTATCGTCAAAACCAACCGGAAGTGCGATCGCTGGTTGCCCTGTAGCATTAGCTGGTGGACAAGGTGCAATCCAATGTATAATTCTTTGGAATGTCTCTTCCGCATTCAAATTTGCCCATTCCCCAATACGGATGGGTGAATGCAGATAAACTGGCAATACCAACACATCCACAGTCTCAAAAAACGCTACAATTTGCCGCGACACCATCTGAAGAAGAAAAACTGCTCGCAGATATTCACCAGCGGAAGCTGTGCGTGCCAATAAAAAGCGATTCACGGGTTGCAAAACTTCAGCCGGAATTCCGGATGCAGCCACGCTAGATTGCCACACAACTTGAAATGGTTCAACTAAACCGCTAAAATCCGGACATTGTTCTTCAACTGTATGACCGAGTTCTTCTAATAACTTAACTGTTTGCATCACAGCTTGCTGGCAACTTGCGTCAGCTTTTCCTAAGGGAGCGATGCTAGTCCCAAAGGCAATTCGCAAAGCACCGATTTTTTCCTTACTTGCAGTGAGAAATGATGGTTTGGGATCGGGCAACCAGTAAGGATCGCCGGTGACATAGCCAGACATGACATCTAAAAGAGCGGCTGCATCGGCTACATTACGGGCTATCGGACCATTAGTGGCAATTCCACTGAGGCGATCGCCTGCTGGTGCATGAGTCACTCTACCACGTGATGGCTTGATGCCCACTAAACCACAACAAGCCGCAGGACCGCGAATCGAACCACCACCATCGGAACCTTGAGCGATCGCAGACAATCCCGCTGCTAGTGCTGCCGCTGCTCCCCCACTGGAACCACCGGGAGTGTATTCCAAATTCCAGGGATTTCTTGTTGGGGGAAAACCCGTAGGCTCTGTGTAAGGAAATGAACCAAGTTCGGAAGTTGCCGTTTTACCCAAAAGAACAAACCCAGCGGAGCGTATCCGCGTCACGATGCCATCATCATACTCAGCAATCTGATTCAACAACGCCGGATTCCCGTAGGTACAAGCGACACCAGCCACCGGATTGAGGTCTTTAATCGAAATCGGCACCCCAAAAAACGGTGGTAGGGATGAGGAAACCCCACCCCCAGACAACATTTCTGTTTTGGCTTTGGCATCAGCGATCGCACTCTCTGCCATTACCGTAAAATAACTTCCTAATTGCGGATCTAAGCGCTGAATTCGTTCTAGATATAATTCCACCAACTCCAACGGTGACACTTGACGCTGACGAATTAATTCTGCTTGCTGCAATGCTGGGGTAAAAGCTAAGTCAATTTGATTCATTCTTGTTCCAAAGCCACTACAGAGTCATCCCGAAGTTCAAAATTAAGCTCAACTCGTATAAATTAATTATTCTATGCCTAGTTTTTTTGCATAGAACACTTGACAATAATCTTTATATTACTATTGTTTGAATACCGCAGGTGGAAGTTTGCTCAGGCATTCTGAACAATTATAAAATACAAAAAAAGGGATAATGATTATGACCGCTACTCAAAACCGTTTGTGGACAGTAGAGGAATATCATCGGATGATAGATGCCGGGATTCTTACTCCTAACGACAAAGTTGAGCTTTTAGAAGGTCGCATCATCCAAATCAGTCCACAAAAACCACCCCATGCAGCTACCACACAACGAACATCTGATTATCTTAAAGATATTCTCTATGGTATTGCTTATGTGCGGATGCAATTACCCATTACTTTATCTACCTCAGAACCCGAACCAGATATCGCTGTAGTTCGCATTGATGCTGGTGTTTATAGCGACCATCACCCCAGTGCTGAAGAAATCTTTTTGCTAATTGAAGTTGCTTATACTACTTTAACTTTTGATAGACAAGAAAAAGCTCCTATCTATGCTAAAGCTAATATACTTGAGTACTGGATTTTAGATATTGAAAACCGCCAAGTTTATATATACCGCAATCCAACTACCTCAGGCTATAAAACAGAAATAATTCTTCAATTAAATGCAGCTTTAGCACTTTTAGCTTTTCCCGAAATTGAAATACCCTTTTCGGAATTATTTCTTCAGTAGTGAGAACTTCAGTCCTCATCTTATGATAGTAATAAAAACATCCGAACCTTGGTAGAGACGTTCCGACGGAACGTCTCTACAATCTGACGGAACGTCTCTACAATATCTATGATTTGCTGGACATGAAATAAGGACTTTAGTCCTTACTACATTAAACTAGAGAACGGTCAGTTAAAATTTCATAGCCAGTATCCGTCACTAACACGGTATGCTCAAACTGAGCCGACAAAGAATTATCCACCGTTACAGCAGTCCAGCGGTCAGATAAAGTCCGCGTTACCTTAGAACCTGCATTTAAAATTGGCTCAATAGCCAACGTCATTCCTGCACGCAGCTTGACATTTGGCATTTCGCGGGTGCGGAAGTTGAAAACAGAAGGTTCTTCGTGCAAATTGCGACCAACACCATGTCCGGTGAAGTCTTCAACTACATTAAAGCCATTACCTTTTACATGGTCTTCAATTGCTCCAGCAATATCTATGAGGTAATTCCCGGCTTTAACTTGTTCAATGCCTTTGAAAAGCGATTCTTCGGCGATGCGAATCAGTTTAGCAGCTTGTGGGGTGACATCTCCTACGGCAATGGTAATGCAGGAGTCACCATGAAAACCTTGATAAAAAGCACCTGTATCTACTTTTAAAACATCCCCCAAACGGATGACTTTTTTTGTACTGGGGATACCGTGTACAACTTCATTATTAATGCTGGAGCAGATAGAACCAGGAAAACCGTGATATCCTTTAAAGCTTGGTGTTGCACCCATTTCTCGGATGCGCTTTTCCGCATGAGCATCTAAGTCAGCAGTAGTCATTCCTGGCTGTACTAACTGAGAAATTTCTTTCAAAACGGTAGCGACAATTTTTGCAGATTGCCGCATAATTTCAATTTCACGCGGCGATTTAATTTCAATTCCTCTCCTTTGTCGTTTAGAAACATTAGGCTGAGTTGATTGAGAAAGCAGGTTACTGAAAATGTTCATGGGATATTAATAATTATTTGCGCCTTACCGCTTAAGAGTCAATGATTTTTTTTGATTAATTGAGAAACAATATCTATATTTAAGTTAGCTTATTTGCTAGTTAGTAGGCATTGGAACTTGAAGAGGGGAAAAGGGGAAAGGGAAAAGGGAAAAGAATTAATTCTTCATCACCCTCTCCTTTGTCCCCTTGTCCCCTTGTCCCCTTGCCCCTCTTCAAATGCCTTGTGCTAAGACAGTCGGACCGGCTGTGACTACGACAATTTTATCTGGATGAAGTAACTCACGAGCAGCAAGATTTACTTGGGCAAGATTGACTGTCTGGATTTTTTGACTAAAAGAACGTAATTCCATTTCATCCAAGCCGTAGACTTCGTTCATGAGAATTCTCTTAGTTAATTCCTGTGGGTTTGCAAGAGTTACGATGTAGTTGCTGATTAAGGTGCGTTTGGCTGTCTCTATTTCTTGGGTGCTGACACCATGAGTATGCAGTTGTTGTAGCAGATTGCGGGTGCTAGCGATCGCTTTACTTGCATCTTCTGGGCTGGTTTGCATTTCTATGGAAAATGTACCTATATTTTTCCCAGCTTGGAAGTAGCTATAAATTCCATAAGTCAGACCTAGGCGATCGCGTACTTCTGCACCCAGTCTACTAGAAAGCGTATCCCCACCCAAAATCTGATTTAATATTAAAGCCGCATAAAATCGCGGATCTTGACGGTTTATACCTATGTAACCCATATAAGTAATCGCTTGCGCTTTCCCAGGAAGCACTGAATTGACATGGACTACTTTTTCTGGTAAATATACAGCCGGATATTTTAATTTTGGTGGTTTACCGTTAACTTGCCAATCACTAAACTTGGTTTGAAGAAGCGATCGCACTATCAATGGTTCAAAATCTCCCACCAACACTAACACTGTCGTATCTGGACGATAATGTTTTGCTTTGAAATTAAGCACATCTTCACGGCTAATTTTCTGCAAACTCTTTTTGGTAGGAAAAGTGTGTGATGGATGATTTTTCGGATAAATAGATTGTAAAAATGTTCTTTCTGCTACTTGCGATGGGTCATCTAATTCCACTTCCAAAGCATTCAAAGCTTGTTGTCGAGTCAATTCCAACTCTTTTACAGGAAAACTCGCATTTTTGACTCCATCAGCTAAAGTCTGAATCAAAATAGGTAAATCTGCGGTTAAACTATTACCTTCAATTCGTACACCTTCGCGATACGTTTGCAAATCCAGATTTGCTCCGCGTTCTTCCAGAGCTTGGGCAAGAGTTAAAACATCCTTGGTTTTCGTACCATTCATCAAGTTGTCTGCAACAAGAGATGCCAATCCCGCTTTATCCTCTGGATCAAATTCTGCCCCAGCTTTGACATAACCACTCAGCGTCACCGTGGGACTACTTTTATCCGGCAACAGCAATACCCGCAAACCATTGTCAAATGTAACTTTTTGTGGTCTTTCCAGCGCTGCCTTTTCTAAGGATGTTTTTTCAACAATGTCTGTAGTCGAATCCACATCTGGTAAATACTTCATCACCTCAGCCGGGGCTACAGGTGAAGAGGAAGTAAAATTTTCTGTAGTTTGTACAGAATTTGCTTTGCCACCATTTCCTTTAACTTGTTTCTGAGTTGGTTCAAAAAAGCCCACTGTGCGTGCTTCTTGTTGGAGATATTTCTTTACCACACGTTTAATATCTGCCTCAGTGACTTCGCGAACCGCTTCTAAATAGCGTTCTGTGTAGAGATAATCACCAGTAGTTAGCTCATCGTTAGCCAGTTGCATCGCTTGATTAGTGATATCACGGTTACTCAAAATTACCGAAGCTTCTAACTGGGTCTTGGCTCGTTTCACTTCTTTTGAAGTCACCCCAAAAACCAGCTTACTGATTTCACTACTTAGTACTGAGTCAATTTTCCGCAAATCTTGATGAGGTGCCGCTGTCACCGATATCTTATACCAGCCAGATTCGAGCAAGCTTGCAACAGAAGCAGTAACATCACTAGCCAAACCTGATTCCACTAATGCCTGATAAAACCGAGAATTCCGTCCTTGCGTCAAGATGTAATCCATCACTTCCAACGCTGGCACATCCGGGTGATTCACTTGCGGCAGTGGGTAGATTGCTTGTAACAACCTTGCCGATCCCGGTTCTCGCAAGACGATGGGTGAAGAGGAGGGGGAGAGGGGGGGAGTGGGGAATTTAGACTGTTGACTATTGACTATTGACTCTTGACTCTTCGGTATTTTCCCAAATACGTCTTGTACTGCTTTCAGTGTTTTTACGGTGTCAAAATCTCCGACAATCACCAATACAGCGTTGTTCGGAGTATAGAAGTTCCGGTAATACTTACGTACTTGCTCGACTTGAAACTTCTCGACATCGGCTTTCGTACCAGCCACAGGCAACCCGTAAGGACTCTGGGGAAACGCTGCTTGCATTACGGCGCGGTTTAGGCGGTAATCAGGACTATTTTCGTAACCTTCCAACTCCGAAATTACTACCCGTTTTTCACTCGCTAATTGTTGGGCATCAATCAGAGAGTTTTGCATTCTGTCTGCTTCCAGCACTAGGAGAGGCTTGAGCTTTTCTCGTTCCAAAGTTCCATAATATGCTGTCTGGTCATAGCTAGTGAAGGCGTTCGAGTCGCTACCCAAAGCACTAAACAATCGTCCAAATTGAATCGGACGGTATGATGTGCCCTTAAACATCATGTGTTCTAACTGGTGGGCAATGCCATTTAGTGCTGGTTCTTCATTGCGTGAGCCGACCTTATACCATACTTGCACTGTTACAACTGGCGCTGTATGCACTTCTTTTGTGAGGACAGTTAGACCATTTTCCAACACCGTTTTGTTGACGTTTTCTGTCAATGTTGGGGTTTTTTGCTTTTTTGCTATAAGTATTTTCTGGGTATTTACCTGGTTGTAAGCAACCAGAAGCTTACTCTCAGCAGGTTTATGACTAAGAAACAACACCACAATCAGCCAGACGCTCAACATTAAGAATAGAAAACGGTACTTACGTAATGTGGGAAATACTGACATTAACTTTCTAAGCTTTCTCTGTAAATACTATTACAATTTTTTTTGTAATCCTAATAGTTTAATCTTTTTCTGTAACTTATTGCCTCGACAACACTACAGAACAGAGAAAGATTATTCTACAGTTAATAGAAAGTAGAAGCAACTATTCGCCTATTTATGATAAAATGCGTAGAAATTCGAGCGGTAATCCGTCAGTATCGGCAATAAAAGCAACTTCGTAAATACGCGAGCCTATTTGCTGCTGGGTTGGTTCTAAAAGCACTACCAACGGTTGCGATTGTTCACCTTGAGATTGTGAGGCGATCGCCATACGTTCTTTGAGATTTGTTAACCAACTTGGTAAATCTGTGGTTATTTGTGTTAAATCAAATGACAGATGATAATACCCCACATAATGCTCATCTGCGAATGCATCCGGGGCTGGCTTTGGTTCGGGAATTTGGATCAGCTCTATTCTGCCCCCCAATCCTTCCATCCAGCAAGCCAGAGTATAGCCTGTAGTGAAGCGTTCACAGACTGTAAACCCCAAGTGTTCGTAAAAGGCGATCGCTCGATGGATATTCGCAGTACGAATAGAAGCGTGATGCATCTTGATAGTTATGAGTTATGAGTTATGAATTAAATTTAACTCTTAACTCCTAACTCCTGACTCCTGACTCCTAACTCCTAACTCCTAACTTTACTCAAACAACCGAAAATAAGGATAACGTACAGGCACACCCGGCTCTTTTTCCAAATCAAAATTTATCACTTCCCAGCAGCCATCTTCTGCGGAATCCGGGCTAAAGTCTACTGGTAAGCCGTAAAGCCGCGCAGATGTGGTTTCCGGTTGACCAGAACGCCAAGGTGTGCTGCGTTCCAAATAGCCACTCATCAATTCTTGATACCGTTTAGCAATAATCACTTTTGTTGCTCGGTATCCTTGAGTATACAGCTTGTCTAGCGCTTCGTGAATTTCAAAGCGAATGCCATCGGGATGCGTATGTTGCCGATACCATTCATTATTCCACCTTCGCCAATGACGCCCGGACTGAAGATGAATCAATTCACCATCTTTCGGATTCGCTTCAAAAGCGCCATGCCGAGGACATAAATATGTATCTGTTAGTGTCAGTGCCTGAATTGTTTGACGGCAGTGGGGACACTGGATTTCGGGACCAAATATTGGGTACTGCAAGCCTGGATTCATCATGAAGTGCGTACAAACATACTTTTGTTTTCACCCGCAAAATTGGTTTTAGTTTACACTTCTACTCCGTCTCCTTGGGGTAATTACTAATTGTTGCACAGAGATTGAGTTGCGCTGTCAGGTTTCCACAAAGCGCATCCTCTCAACATCAAGGCTTAACACCGTGATATCCTTTTGAATGCAACCAGCTTCCAAGGTTGGAGTTTTTCCAGTGTTCCTGGGTACCATATTCATATTCTATCGTGTCTACCGCTTCTTACTGGTCTTCTCCTGATATTTCTCAAGCTGCCTTCGTTGCAGCTAATGCTGTAGTTATAGGTTCGGTAAACATAGCCGCTGGAGCGAGCATTTGGTATCAAGCTGTAGTTAGGGGAGATGTGGAAAGCATTGAAATTGGCGAATGCACCAATATTCAGGATGGAGCAATTCTACACGGCGATCCAGGCTTTCCCACAATTTTAGAAGATTATGTCACCGTAGGACATCGTGCTGTAATACATTCCGCTTACATTGAACGTGGCAGCTTAATTGGAATTGGCGCAATTATTTTAAACAAAGTGCGGGTAGGCGCTGGTAGCATCATTGGTGCTGGTGCAGTCGTAACTAAAAATGTACCTCCTTTATCTTTGGTAACTGGCGTTCCGGGCAAAGTCCTGCGTCAAGTCACACAAGCCGAAGCCGCTGAACTTATCGAACACGCTCAACGTTACCAAAAGTTAGCTTTGGTTCATGCAGGTATTGGTACTGATATCGGTTTTACGGGGACTAGGGACTAGGGACTGGGGACTGGGGACTGGGTATTAAGAGAAGTATAATTTTTAATTATTAATTTGTAGCCCCTAGCCCCTATCCCGTATTCCTTAAGAAAAAATTTGTAAACATTCTTTACAAATCGGTCTGGAAAAATTTCCCACTTCGGCTAACAATAAAAATGAGAAGAGTTGATAAAACTTTAATTTCTACTTAACAGAGGGTTCTAAATATGGAAAACATCGATATGCGTGTTGCGATCGTTTTGGCACCAATTGCCATTGCTGCTGGCTGGGCAGTATTCAACATCGGTGCTGCTGCTTTAAGACAAGTTCAAGGCTTTTTTGACAGAGAAGCCTAAACAAAAGCGTGATTGTTAGTGGTTAGTAGTTATTTGTTACAACTAATCACTAACCACGCTCCTACTAACTACTTGTGAATATCGACTTATTACTACAACCCTTCCAACGCTTCGGCGTTAATCTGGGATTGGATCGCATTGTCAAACTTTTGGCAAATCTTGGCAACCCTCATCAGCAAGTCCCGGTAATTCACGTTGCTGGTACGAATGGTAAAGGTTCTGTTTGTGCTTATCTGTCGTCGGTACTTACTGAGGCAGGTTATCGCACAGGACGCTATACTTCACCGCATTTGGTCGATTGGACGGAACGCATTTGTTTGAATGAACAAGCGATCGCCTCCGAAAAACTGTGTCAATTATTACTGCAAGTCCAAGCGGCAATCAGCCCCAATGAAGAATCACCAACTCAGTTTGAAGTAATTACCGCAGCCGCTTGGTTATATTTTGCACAAAGTAAAGTTGATGTGGCGGTAGTAGAAGTTGGATTGGGAGGACGTTTAGATGCGACTAATGTTTGCTCGCAGCCTTTAGTAACTATCATCACTTCTATCAGCCGCGAACATTGGCAACAACTAGGTTCTACAGTCGCCGAGATTGCGAGAGAAAAAGCTGGAATTCTGAAACCCGGATGTCCGGCAGTTGTGGGAATATTGCCAGCGGATGCAGAAAAAGTCGTGCGATCGCGTACTCTAGAATTACAATGCCCCTATATTGTGCCTCAACCTGCCCGTCAAATATCTCCAGGATGGGCAGAGTATCAACAAGCAGGAGAGACAAGGGGACAAGGGGACAAGGGGGACAAGGGGGACAAGGGGGACAAGGGGGACAAGCTTCTGGTTCCTAACTCTTCAAATCGAAAATCGATTAAATATCGATTGCCCTTAGAAGGACAGATACAGTTACCTAATTCAAGTTTAGCGATCGCTGCTTTAGAGATTTTACAACAAAAGGGTTGGCAGATATCTGAAGAAGCCATTATCAACGGCATCGCCAAAACTAAATGGCTAGGACGAATGCAATGGACAACCTGGAGAAATCATAAACTATTAATTGATGGCGCTCATAACCCAGCTGCGGCTCAAGCCTTACGTGCGTATGTAGATAGCCTGGATACTCCCAAAGTGAATTGGGTAATGGGAATGCTTTCCACCAAAGAACACGCGGAGATTTTCCAAGCTTTACTGCGACCAAAGGACAGTTTATACTTAGCGCCAGTACCAGATCATAGTTCAGCCGATACAAGCGAACTCGCAAAACTAGCTCAGGAAATTTGTCCATTGAGCTATTGTCAAACTTATCCAGATTTATTATCAGCACTAGAAACAGCTTTTAGCGCAACCGATAATTTAGTTATTTTGTGCGGTTCACTTTATTTGGTTGGGCATTTTTTAGCGATCGCAAATACCCCAGACTTGAACCAGCCCCCGACACCCTAACCCTCTCGTCCTCTCGTTCCCAGTTTCAGACTGGGAATGCTCTTTAAGAAGAGCTACTGCCTCCAGCAATCACAGTTGAGGCAGAGCCTCACCACTTGCATTCCCAGCCAGAGGCTGGGAACAAGGTAACTCCTGCCTCCTGCCTCCTGCCTCCTGCCTTCTAACTCCTAACTCCTACTATTCCACTCCTGCGCTGCATCCCCAACAGCTTTATCCACCGTTTTCTCACCCAGCATCGCGGCTTGCAAATTCTCATAAATTGCCTTTTGCAGCTTATTAAAATCCTTTAAAGTCGGAGTTAAAATTTCTGCTTGTTGTAACTCTTTTGCACTCATCGCTCGCGCCTTTTCTTGAGTTGAAGCAGTAGCCGGCACATCTTTAAAGTAGCTGTCAGAGAGCGCCTTAGTAGTCGATGGTAGAACATTTGCCGCTTTAGCAAAAGCTAACTGATTCTCATCATTAGTGACAAATAGCGCGAATTTTACAGCCGCATCTGGTTGTTTAGTATCGCGGGGGATAACTATGTTCATCACAGCGACATTTTTCTTGCCAGTTTCACCTGTGATTTGCGGTGCAGTTGCCGAAACTTCAGCTATTTTCGGCGCATTTATCGCAATCTGCTTTAAAAACTCAGGACCACTAGCAAGTATTGCCGTTTCTCCAGCTTGGTACAAATCGATCGCATGACGATGACCTTGAGTTAACACCTCTTGTGGTAAAAGTTTTTTCTTGTACAAGTCTACCCAGTATTGAAACGCCGCTTTCCCTTGGGGAGTGTTAAAAGCCGCTTTGCCTTCAGCATCTACCAAAGTTACACCCATCTGCACCAAAGACTCAATTACCTCACCCGAATCGTGTGGGACGAAAGTCACAAAAAAAGCATATTTCCCAGTTTTTTCCTTAATTTGTTGAGCAAAAACTGCTAATTCCGTGTAAGTACTGGGTACTTTATTAATACTTAACTGTTTTAATAAAGCGGTGTTATAGATAGTTAACCGCGTGGTGAGATACCAGGGAATCCCAAAACTCTTGCCATTAAGTGTGCTTGCTTTCCATATATTCGGAAGATAGAAGGAGCGTGTTTCATTTGGGACTTTTGCATCTAAATTCAACCAGGCATTTCGTCCTGCAAGTTGGGAAGCAAAATCCGGATTTAAGTTCACAACATCAGGTGGCGTTTTCCCGGAGACAGCTGTTAAAATTTTGTTCTCCATCGCTGCCCAAGGTACATCAACCCAGTTCACCTTTATACCAGGATTTTGTGTTTGAAAAGTCGCAATTAAGCTTTGAAAGTAGTTAGTAAATTGAGGTTGGAGTTGCATTGTCCAAAACTCAATAGTTGCCGCTCCTGAAGAAGCTTGTTTTGTACTTGTGCTGACATTACCTGTGCTACAACTGACAATCCAGGTGGTTAATAAGCCAAGCAGCACATAAACACTCAATCGTTTTAATTTTTGAATTTGAATCATCGTGCTAATAGTTTTTACGTTTTATCTGGGTGAAACTTTTATGCAAAATTGTCGATAGTTGTTGGTTGTTGGTTGTTGGTTGATAGTTGTTGGTTGACGCTAACCAGTATCGACTCCCGACTCCCGACTCCCCACTAAATTTTCTACTAAACAGTGCGGCACGAAAAACTGTGGTTAAAAATTTTCAGAAATTTTTTAGTAAATCAAATAAAGGAGTCGGGATAGAACTTGCTCCTGAACGGGTGAATATAGCTCAACTACGCAAGCAGCGTCAAGGCTTAAAATTAGAATCCTTAACATCGGTGCCAGTTCCAGAAGGCATTTTTGTTGATGGTCAAATTACCGACCCTGCTGCAATGGCGGAATTAATTCAGCAAGCGCTAGCTGAAAGTAAAATCAAAGCTTCTCGTGTTGCTACTGCTGTACCGGGACGAGAATCAATTATACGTTTGATACCAGTGCCGGCTGAGTTAGATGACAAAGAACTGCGGGACATGGTGCTAAACCACGAAGCTGGTTTGTATTTGCCTTATCCCCGTGAAGAAGCTGATGTTGATTATCAGAAACTTGGATACAAAGTAGATGAAGATGGCATTGAGAAAGTAAATGTGCTTTTAGTTGCCACTCGGAAAGATATTACTGATTCTTATGTAAGTACATTTGAGCAAGCGGGATTGCAAGTTGATGTTTTAGAAATTAGCAGTTTTGCCTTAATTCGGACAATTCGCGAAAAATTGCGGCAATTCGGACCGCAAGAAGCAGCAGTGTTAGTTAACATCGAGTTCGACAACACAGAAATTGCGATTATTATCAACGGGGTACCGGAATTTACACGTTCGGTGCCGATAGGCACTTATCAAATGCAAACTGCTTTGTCAAAAGCGATGAATTTACCGACGTCACGAGACACGGAACTGTTGCAGGGAATGATTATTCCGACAACACCGATGGAGGATGGGGGAAAAACCGGTGTTACTGGGGTTAATCCTGGTATGGCAGCGATGATGCGAGTATTGGGAGAACTAACAGATGAATTACGTCGTTCAATCGATTTTTACCTCAATCAAGCTGAAAATTTAGAGGTAGCAGAAATCATGCTGGCAGGTTCGGGAGGTGGACTGGGACAGTTAAATGAGTTTTTCACCCAAAGATTAAGTTTACCAACCACTCAGATCGATCCAGTAAGTGCGCTGTCTTTGGAAATTGACGAGGAAAAATATCCCTTGGTGCAACGTCCTGGATTGGGAATAGTACTTGGTCTAGGAATGCGGGAGATGTAACAAAATGTACAGTTTAGACGTTAATTTTCTTAAAGACCGCGCACCTCAGCCTAAAAATACGGCTAAGAAGTCAAGACAGGCAATTTCTCTGGGTGATTTAACACCGATATATATAGGAGTTGCTGTTGGTGTGATTTTCCCGGCTTTGGTGGGGGGTGGGTGGTGGCTTTTGCAAGCGAAAAATAGTGAGTTAGGAGAGAACATAGTCAAACTAGAGCAACAGAATCAAGAATTAGAGTCGAAAGTTGGGAATATTAACAAAATCAAGGAAGAAACGAACAAAGTAAAGGAGGAAACACAAGCTTTAGTTACAGTATTTGACCAAATTCGTCCTTGGTCAGCGATGTTGCAAGATATGCGCGATCGCATTCCCTCAACTGTGCAAATTGAAAACATCAAGCAAATCGCACCCACTGCCACTGCTGAAGGGCAGCCACCACCCAATCCCGCTGGAGGAGTGGAAATTACTGGCTATGCTCGCTCTTTTAACGATGTCAACGATTTCTTACTCAGTCTGCAACAGTCGCGTTTCCTCAAATCCACCGAAGGCAAAATTACCACAGCCGAGTTAGTAGATGCCCCCATACCTCCCGGTCTTCAACCTGCAAATACTGTATTAATTAAACCACCACAAATAGTTAAATATACTATTCAATCCAGCATGAGTGATGTTCCGGCTTCGGAGTTAACCCGCGAGTTGGAGCAAAAAGGCACAATCGGATTAGTCAGTCGAATTCGCAGTCTGCAACAAACAGGAGTCATTTCCAGATGACGTACAGTGAAGATTTAAATTTTGGTGAGCAAGACGCTGCATTTGAGGCTGCTGGTTCTGCTTATCCTACCGCATTTGGCATTACCTTCACACCAAAAATCATTGGCATTTTGGTAGGGGTTTTGGGTTTGGGGGTAGCAGCTTTTATGCTTTTTAACTTAGTAATGCCGGCTTGGGAAACCTTTCAACAACAGCAAACAAAAAGCCAAGACTTAGATTCGCAAATTCAGCAAAAGAATGCCAGCATCCAACAAATTGGCAAAGTTAAAGAAGAATTAGCGCAATCAAAACAGCAACAAATCCAAGTTTTATCTTTATTTGCGAATGAGAAAACCTTGGATACATTGCTACTCGATTTGAATCGCTTAGTTGAATCTGGTAATGCTCAAATTCCGGCAAATGCAGTTAAGGCAAAACTGAAGAAGTTTGCCCCATCAGGACTAAAACCAGAACCAATTATCGATGGTAGTTTGGGACCACTAGTAAACGGCAAGCTGAAACGCAGCACTATTAATATTGAAATTCAAGGAACCTACGAACAAACACAATCGATTTTCCGCAACATTGAACGTTTGCAGCCTTTGTTGCTAGTTAAAGATTATCAATCGACTTTGGCATCAGAACCTGCTGTTGAACCAGGTAAAGGGGTGCGTCGAATTGGACCGGCACCGATTACTACAAGTTTTGTGTTACAAGCGTTGATGCCACTGAATGCCGAGGAAGTAGCAGCAGCAACTAAAGCGAAGAACTAAATGAGACCTAACCCCCAACCCCTTCCCTCGTAGGGAAGGGGAGTAAGACTCAAAGCCTCTCTCCTTGCAGGAGAGAGGAATGGAAGCGAGGTCTGCATTCATTCTCGTTCCTATGCTCCGCATGGGAACGCATTCAGGAGGGCTGCTGCCTCCAGTAACAAAAGGCAGAGCCTCTCGTAGGGCATTCCCAGTCTCTGACTGGGAACGAGGAAATCCAAATTTGTCTAAATAATTTTATAAAGTGAGGAATGAACTGTGAAATTTCACGGTAATAGTTTTATATTGGCAGCCGCTGCTTTTGTCTTTGTAGCAGCTCAACCTGTGTCAGCACAGACTAGTGAGATTACTGACGTACAGTTAAATCCTGTTGATGGGGGAATTAATCTTGTTTTAAAAACTTCCTCAGGTTCGCGCCCACAAGTTTTTACCACAAAACGGGGTAAAAGTCTAGTAGCGGATATTATTAATACGCAACTACGTTTGCCTCAAGGTAATAGTTTCCGCCAAGATAACCCCGCACCGGGAATTACCTCAGTAGCAATCAATCAGCTTGATGCTAATAGCATTCGGGTAACGGTGACAGGAGATAAAGGAGTTCCCAATACTCAGCCTGTGAAGCGAGGAGGCAGCGGAATTACCCTCAGCTATACCCCAGGAACGGAAGTAGCCGCAGGTGTACCAATTCCCGTAGCGCGGGCTGCTTCTACCCCATCCCAACCGGCTCCTCTTGTTCCTAAACCGCAAGTGACTGTGGACGGGACACCCGCACAACCAGCCGGTCCTGGTCAACCTGGGACAGCGGCACCACCTTTTTTACCGAGAGCGGTTGCCCCACCAGTGGGAGATATTGCGATTTCTAATACTGATGCTTCTCCCAGCGTGATTGATTTGGGAACTCAAGAACGTGTCCCTCGCTTGGTGTTACGAGATGCGCCAGTACGTGAAGTTTTATCACTGCTTGCTCGTGCTGCTAATTTGAACTTGGCTTACGCAGGAGGGGAAGAACAGAAAGACGGTACAACCACTTACGTATCTCAGACTAATACTGGTGATACGGAAAAGTTAGTATATCAAAAAATATCCCTAGACATAGAAAACGAGCCAATACAAGATGTATTTAACTACGTTTTGCGCCTGAGTGGTTTAGAAGCTAGCCGCAGTGGACGCACGATTTTTGTTGGGGCTAAACTGCCTAATTCGACTCGTGACGTAGTGGTGCGTAACCTCAGACTGAACCAAGCATCAGTACCAGAAATCTTAAGGGTTTTAGTCAACCTGGGAGCAGAAAGTGCTGTAAATGCGGAACAAAAGGTCACGAGGATCACTACAGAGGTAGTAGGTAAAGAGGCTCCGAAAACAAATGAGTCTGTAGACACGAGTCTTACTGCTCAACGGATTAAGTTTACTGACTCAGTTCCCATACTTCGTGGGTTACAAGTATCAGGAGACGTACGAACGAATACTATGACCTTGATTGGTCCCTCCAAGTTAGTTGAAATGGCGCTGGCTCAAATTGTTCCGCTTGATCTCCGTCGTCGTCAAGTGGTAGTTAATGTCAAAATTATCGATGTTAACCTCTTGAATACACATGACTCCAACACCAGTTTTTCCTTTGGCATTGGCAATAATTTCTTCACCAGTGACGGTGGTGCAGCGTCTCTAAACTTTGGTGGCTCCAGACCAGCGACTAGCGCTGAGGCAAGAAACAGTGTAACCAGTACGCCAATCATCACTAACCCAGTTACAGGAGCGCCCTTTTTTGACCCAAACAGTTCAGTAAATATTCCAGGGACTACACCCGGTACGGTAGTAGTAGACCAAAACGGTAATATTACTAGAGTCGCCGACCCTGGAAGTGGCTCTTTCTATCAACCCATTACGCCTAATGGCAACGGAAACCCCCTACAACCAGGTTTTACTAATATCACTCCAGCAACCGATAACATCATTACAAGGAACGCTGATGGTACATCAAGCATCACACGAGGCACTCTTGGTACAGCGACTGCATCTTTGCCAACTTTATTGCAATTCCCCAAGCGTTTTCTTGCGAGTTTGCAAGCTCAGGTAACAAGCGGTAATGCCAAGATTTTGACTGACCCGACTTTAATTGTGCAAGAAGGTCAGACGGCTGATGTTAAGCTGACCCAAGAAGTAGTGGGCAATATTGAGAGGGCAATAACTCGTGGTGATGGTACTTCCTCAGAAATAGTTACAGCTAAGAAAGAAAGTGTGGGTTTAACTCTGGCTGTAAAAGTGGAACGAATTGATGACAATGGCTTTGTATCTCTTTCCGTAGCTCCTACTGTTGCATCTCCTCAAGCCCCGGCAGACATCAATACGGGCAATGGTAGCAGCCAACGAATATTTTTGGTTTCTACACGCTCCCTTACTTCTGGCTTAATTCGCTTGCGTGACGGTCAGACGCTAATTCTCAGTGGTATCATTCAAGACTCAGATCGGACAAGTGTCTCCAAAATTCCTATTTTGGGTGATATTCCTCTGCTTGGTTCCCTGTTCAGAAGAACAAACAGATCCAACCAGCGCAATGAGGTGATTGTATTACTCACGCCGCAAATTATGGATGACTCAGAGCGCTCCTCCTACGGCTATAACTACACTCCTAGCCCAGAGGTGCGGGGAACCCTTGAGCGGAGTGGGTTGAAGGTTCCGAAGAGATAAGCCCTCGTGAATAAAATTCGGTACAGTAATTAGTGGTTTATGTCATTCATTTTGAGAGGCTGCAAGATCCCCGACTTCTTAAAGAAGTCGGGGATCTGACCACCGATGTCGAGTAGTAGTGCAAGATATCAGATTAATCGACCCATATTAGGAATGGTATGTTTTGTTAACATACAACCAATTCAGGCAATAGTAGAGTAATGACTCAAGCTGCTACGTTTCTGAGTCGGATTACGCAAAATCCTGGGCAATGCGGAGGTCGTCCTTGTATTCGAGGAATGCGAATCCGTGTGAGTGACATTTTAGAGATGCTGGCTGAAAATGTGAGTGCAGCCGAAATTTTAGAAGATTTTCCCGATATCGAGCCAGAAGACATTCAGGCTTGTCTGTTATTTGCAGCGCGACGTACAGACTTTCCTCGGTTGACTGCATGAATATCTGGATCGATGCTCAGTTACCTCCAACATTGGCAGGTTGGTTAAGTGATACCTTTGGAGTCAGTGCTACCGCTTTAAAAGATTTAGGCTTACGAGATGCCCAAGACACAGAAATCTTTGATGCAGCGCGTGTAAATTTTGCAGTGATTATGACGAAGGATAGTGATTTTGTCGATTTGGTTTGCCGGTTAGGAACACCTCCACAAATTATTTGGCGTTCCTTGTGGCAATGTCACAAATCGTAATCTGAGGCAGATTCTTATTACTACGTTTCCTGATGCTTTAGAACGTTTGCGACAAGGTGAAGCGATCGTCGAAATTAGCGATCGCCCCTAGTTCCACGTTTTTACTAAGTATTTATTACTAGTTTTTACTAAAACAATCGCTTTATAAAAAGAAAAAATGCCGAAATCTATATAAATTAATGCTTTCATCTATCCACATCTGGCTACAACACCTTAGAATGATTCTTTGAAAAGTGCAGTCTAGGGGATTTACAGGCATTTTATGTGGAATGCTCTCAAAGTCGGCTTTTTGTAAGTCTCGAAACAGAGATTTACCCTTGTGATGCGCTCTTGGAGCGTGTCTGTAGACAATCGAAAATAAACTTCAAGGAGTTTCACATGAACAAAGGTGAATTGGTTGATGCGGTGGCTGAAAAGGCTAGTGTTACGAAAAAGCAAGCTGATGCTGTCTTAACTGCGGCTTTGGAAACTATTATCGAAGCTGTCTCTTCTGGTGATAAGGTAACGCTGGTGGGCTTTGGTTCGTTTGAATCACGCGAACGTAAAGCTCGTGAAGGTCGCAACCCGAAAACAAACGAAAAGATGGACATTCCAGCAACCAAGGTTCCTGCTTTTTCAGCTGGCAAAATGTTTAGAGAAAGAGTTGCACCCCCAAAAGAATAAATTCTTTCTTAGGAAACTCTTTTTTTATGCGGCAAAAAGCACACGGGGGAAATTTAATTTGGGCAGCAGCACTGGCTGGCTGTCCCCCTAGTGCTATTCTGGATTTTTCTGCGAGCATCAGCCCTTTGGGACCACCAAACAGCGCGATCGCTGCTATTACATCTCAATTGGGTAATCTTAAGCACTATCCAGACCCCGATTATAGTGAACTGAGACAAGCTCTCAGTCACTTCCATCAATTGCCGCCTGAATGGATTCTGCCGGGTAACGGTTCGGCAGAATTACTTACGTTATCAGGTAAAGATTTTTCACAATTAGCCGCAACAACTTTAATTACTCCAGCTTTTGGCGATTATTACCGATCGCTAGCGGCATATGATGCCAAAGTGCTGGAGTGTCCGATTGATTTGACGAGACAGGGGGACAGGGGGACAGGGGGACAGGGGGACAGGGGGACAAGGGGAGAAGGGGACAAGGGGGACAAAAAAGAATTTCTCCCCCTCTCCTTGTCTCCCCCTCTCCTTGTCTCCCCCTCTCCTTGTCTCCCCATCTCCCAAAGCGGGTTACTTCTGAATAATCCCCACAACCCAACGGGTAGGCTGTTTTCGGTAGAAGAAATTTTACCTTACTTGGAACAGTTTGCTTTGGTGGTGGTGGATGAAGCGTTTATGGATTTTCTGCCTCCGGATAAGGAACAAAGTCTAATTCCGCTAATTCAGGAATATCCGAATTTGGTGGTGTTGCGATCGCTGACAAAATTTTACAGCCTGCCTGGACTGCGACTCGGATATGCGATCGCTCACCCTGAGCGTTTGTCTAAATGGCAGTCGTGGCGCGATCCTTGGCCCGTTAACACTTTAGCAGCAGCAGCGGCGATTGCTGCACTCGGCGATAAAGAGTTTCAGTCTGCAACCTGGGAATGGCTACCACCTGCACGAAACCAACTCTTTCAGGGTTTAGCTAAATTACCAGGGTTGCAACCAAAGGAGAGTGCTGCTAATTTTTTACTTGTTGAGTCACAACAATCTGTTTGCCAATTGCAAGAACAATTGCTTAAGGAGTATCAAATTTACATTCGCGATTGTCTTAGTTTTAAAGAATTAGGCGATCGCTACTTCCGAGTTGCTGTACGCTCTAAATCAGATAACCAGCGTTTACTAACAGGCTTAAAAGCATTATTGACTATTGACTAATGGCTATTGACTACGATGTCGTGATTATTGGCGGTAGTCTTGCTGGACGCTATGCAGCCCTTGCTGCAACTGATCTACACGCTACTGTTGCCCTAGTGGAACCTACAGTCAACTTGGGCTTTATTTATCACTACGCGCTGGGGGAAATTGGCAAACTTGCCCAGCGTGTTGATGCTGCTGCTAATTTTGGTATTCATTTTTATGCGGATGATGCACAGGATTATCTAAACGGAAGAATACCAACAACAGTCTTCTCAGAAAAGTGCCAAATATCTGTAGAATGGCAAGAGGCGATGCTTTATGCTCGCGGTGTCATCTCAAATCTTCAAGAACAAAATTCACTCGCAATTTTAGCTGCAAAAGGTGTCGATGTCATCATTGGTAGCGGTGAATTTGTATTGTCACCTCATCTTGCTTTTGCCGTTAATAACCGTCAGCTTCGCGCACGTACTTATTTATTAGCTAGTGGTTCCCGTCCAGCAATTCCAGAGATTGAAGGATTGCAAACTACTGGCTTTTTTACTTTATCTAATATTTGGCAGGCTTTGTCTGAGTTTCCAACGTTACCCAAAAACTGGGTGATAATTGGTGGTGTTCCTCAAAGCATCGAAGTAGCCCAAACTTTGGTGCGGTTGGGTTGCAGCGTGACGCTGGTTGTCAAACATGCCTATATTTTGCCGAATCTTGACCCAGAGATAGCCCAATTGCTGCAAGCGCAGTTAGAAGTTGATAATGTGCGCTTGCTGACGCAAACAAGCGTAACTCAGGTGAGGCTAATTGATAACCAAAAGTGGGTTCAGGCTGGAGATAAGGCAATTGAAACTGATGAAATTTTGGTGGCGATCGCACAACAGCCGAATATTGAATCTTTAAATTTGGCTGCGGTTGGTGTCAAATGGCATCAACATCGCTTGATAGTAAATGACAAATTACAAACAACTAATCGCCGCATTTATGCTTGTGGTGATGTTATTGGTGGTTATGAATTCGCCAATATTGCTAATTATGAAGCAAAAATTGCTCTGAATAATGCTCTATTTTTTCCAGTAAATAAAGTCAATTATCAATGCGTTTCTTGGGGATTATTTTCTTATCCAATGCTGGCACAAGTCGGCTTAACAGAAAATCAAGCCAAACGCCGATATATTCCAGATGAAGTTTTAGTTTTACGACAGTATTTTAAAACAGTGGCAGCAGCCCAAATCAGCGAAGAAACTACAGGTATATGTAAATTAATTGTCCTCCGCAATGGAGAAATTTTAGGCGCTTCTTTACTGGGGGCAGAAGCAGGAGAATTAATTAATCTGATTGCTTTGGCTATATCTCAAAAAATTAAAATTAATCAATTAGCCAATTTATCTTGTGTTTATCCAGGTTATTCCGAAATTATTGAAGAAACTGCAAGAGAATGGGAGCGGCAAAGGTTAAATAGTAATATTGCTTTGCAAGATTTTCTCGAAGGCTTCTTTGACTTTCGCCGCAATTGGAATGTGTGAGTTATTTTTAATACCATTTTATCTGAAATATGTTTGCGTTCGCTCGCGAACATACTTTATACTTAAGATGACTGGTATAGGATTCCAGTCAGCGAAATAGGTAATTAGTAATTAGCACTTAAATAGGACAATTTCATCATGCTAGCTCAACATCAAAAGCTAATGAAAGGTAAAAAAATACCCTTATACTTATCCGTCTTAGGTTTGTCTGTCTCAGTTGTTAGCGGTGGTATTAGCTTTTTTACTAGCCCCACTGCTGTTCAAGCACGCGAGGTAGTCACAAAACCAAGCATTGCCACAGTTAAAAGTATGACCAATGGTGACATTATGTGCTATGTAAACTTAGTAGATAACAAAGGAAAAGTTTATAAAAATATCGGTGCGTCTTTTGAAATTTGTGCCAAAGAAAAAACTTTTTTAAAGAAGAAAGTGCGGTTATCTTATCAAAAAGTCTCAGTTAACGATTGCCAAAGCGCTGAACCCTGCGGCAAAACCCGACTAGAAACCCTAATCACGAAGATGCAATTGATTCGATAAAAGTCTCTTATTTAAAGTTATAGGAATCCAGCAATCCTATCTGCATTCATTGAAAAAGTAAGAAAAACATCGTAACAGTCGTAGAGACGTTCCGGTGGAACGTCTCTACAGTATGTGTAATATAGCGGTTATCAGTCCAGTTCAGTACACTTAGGAGAGAACAATTCTACTGATAACTGGTCGCTATGAAAGCCTACTCTCTCGACTTGCGTCAGAAAGTTGTTGATGCTTATGCCTGCGGTGACAT
>JBPCQW010000113.1:0-2874 GCA_050997715.1 Hassallia sp. | reverse complement strand
GTTTTACGCGGTTTCGCTTAACTGGGGGGGAACCGCTGTTACGTCCCGGTGTGGTGGATTTGGTGAAAGCGATCGCATCTCTTCCCCAAACTCAAGACCTCTCGATGACAACTAACGCCTTTTTGCTTGCCCCAATCGCGCAAAACCTTTACGATGCAGGTCTGCGACGGATTAATATTAGCTTAGATTCTCTCGACCCTGATATATTTGACCAAATTATCGGCAATCGCGGTCGTTCTCGCTGGCAGAATGTATGGGAAGGAATTCAACAAGCATACCATGTGGGATTCAACCCGCTCAAACTCAATGTGGTAATTATTCCCGGCGTTAATGACCACGAAGTTCTCGATCTCGCTGCCTTGAGTATTGACAAACAATGGCACGTTAGATTTATTGAATTTATGCCGATTGGCAATTCACAATTATTTGGCGATCGCGGTTGGGTTTCTTCAGAACAGTTACGCCAACAAACCCGCGAACGTTGGGGGTTGACAGAATCGCAAGTTTGTGGTAATGGACCTGCTGATATATTTCAGATTCCGGGTGCGAAAGGGACACTAGGATTTATCAGTCAGATGTCGGAGTGTTTTTGCGATCGCTGTAATCGGATGCGTTTGAGTGCAGATGGCTGGCTGCGTCCTTGTTTATTAAATGAAAGCGAGCAACTTGATCTGAAAACTGCTCTGCGCGCGGGTGTCAGCACCGCAAAATTGCGAGAGCAGGTTAGACATTTATTGGCAATCAAGCCAGAAATCAACTTTAAAGGACGGGACACGGGAACAACCGGTGTCTATTCTCGCACTATGTCGCAAATTGGCGGATAGTTGTGGGTGCGATCAAATCATACAATAGCCCATAAGCTTCCAGAAAATTAATAGTGGAATTGTGCTGCCTTTTGTAAATCCTCCATTGCCCCCTGGTAATCTCTCAGGGCAGCACGAATGCTACTTCGTTTGTTATAGGCTTGAGCGTGGTTAGGATTGACATACAGTAACCGATCTAAATCTTCAAGCGCTTTTTGATAGTTTCCCAGGTTGTAGTGAATACAACCCCGATTATAGTAAGCTTGCTCAAAGGCGGGATTAATCTCCAAAACCTGGTTAAAGTCCTCAAGTGCTTTCACATAGTCACTTAAGTTCTCATAAATAAGTCCACGGTAGTAGTATGTTAGAGCATCTTCAGAATTAATTTGCACTGCTTGAGAGTAATCTTCAAGCGCCCCTTGGTAATTTTCGAGACGATGAAATGCAACCCCTCGGCGACTGTAAGCTTCGGCAAATTCAGGATAAATCCGTAAAGCCTGATTGTAATCCTCGATAGCTCTATGTATATCTCCTAGTTGAGAAATGGCAACTCCTCGGTGAAAATAAGCTTCAGCAAGGTTAGGATTGATTTCTAGCGCTTCGTTATAACTACTAATAGCCGCCTGCATCTGTCCTAAACTGCTGCTGACAAAACCAAGGTAGAAATAAACTAAAGCTTCGTTAGGATTAAGGGATATTATTTTCCTGTAATCCTCAATAGCTTTTTGGTTATCTCCCAAACTGTAGTGAACATGACCCCTTTGGTAGTAAGCGTCTATATATTGAGGATTGAGGTAAATAGCATGAGTAAAATCTTTAATTGCTGCTTCATGATATCCTCCATTGGTCTGAGCTAACCCTCTGTAGTAGTATAGCTGGGCATTATTAGGGTCAAGCTTCAGTGCCTGGGTAAAGTTCTTAATCGCTCCTAAAAAATCTCTACGTTTGTGACAGACTACTGCTTTTTGGAAGTAATTGATATCATTTTCAGACTTATCAGTGTAACTATGGTTTGCTTGATATTGCTCCTCATATCTCTTTTGTCGTGACTCGTGTGGCTCGCATCCACGAATGTATTCTTTAAGAACGCTATTGCGATTTGGATGGCGTAGGTTGCGGAGTGCTTTGGCTTCAATTTGACGAATGCGTTCGCGGGTACAATTGAAAATCTGACCAATTTCTTCCAGCGTGTTCATCCGACCATCATCGAACCCGTAGCGCAGTCTTATAACGTCACGTTCACGGGGACTGAGGCTGTCGAGGACTTTTTCCAGGTCTTCGCGTAAGAAATTTCTAGAATCTTGTTCTTCTTGGGTTTCCTCTTTCGCTTCTATAAAATCTCCCAAGCATAGATATTCCTGTGTGTCTTCCTCATCAAACCAAGGGTCTTTCTCTACCGTGATAGGCATTTCTAGTGAAATCGGCAGTTGTGCAGATTTAGCAATAAACCGCAGCTTCTCGATGGTCATTTCCATACGAGTGGCGATTTCTTCTTCAGTGGGTTTGCGACCCATTTCTTGAGAAAGCAGCTTGGTAGTTTTCTTTATCCGAGAAATGGTTTCGTATAGGTGAACCGGAAGTCGGATAGTGCGAGATTGATCGGCGATCGCACGAGTAATTGCTTGACGAATCCACCACGTAGCATATGTAGAAAACTTATAACCTTTTTCGTGGTCAAACTTTTCGGCAGCGCGAATCAAACCTAGGCTACCTTCCTGAATTAAGTCTTGGAAGGACAAGCCACGATTCATATACTTCTTGGCAATTGAAACTACTAGCCGCAGGTTAGATTGCACCATCTTATCTTTTGCCCTGCGACCAACATGCAGGCGATAACGAAATGCTGGTAGCGGCAGCTGTACTGCTTCTGCCCATTCGCTGTCCTTCGGATCGCGATCCAACTGCTCTAAAAGTGTTTCGCGTGCTCTTTCTAATTCCAATAAATCGGCAATCTTTCGTGCCAATTCAATTTCTTCATCTGCCCTAAGAAGACGAATACGACCAATTTCTTGCAAGTAAAGCCGAATCGAATCTTCGGTGTAATGCTTTTTCTTGCTTTGAGTCCGGCGAC
>JBPCQW010000056.1:0-18065 GCA_050997715.1 Hassallia sp. | reverse complement strand
TTGACTCCTGACAGTTGACTCCTGACTTTTGACTCCTGACTTTTGACTCCTGACAGTTGACTCCTGACAGTTGACTCCTGACTTTTGACTCCTGACAGTTGACTCCTGACTCTTAACTCTTGTTTGTCAATTTGGTAACAGCGGCAATTAGCTGTGCTGGTTCGGCTGGTTTGGGGACATGGTATGAGAAGCCGGCTGAAATTGCTTGTTGGCGATCGTATTCTCCAGCATAAGCTGTTAAAGCGATCGCCGGAATCTCTCCTCCTTGTTCTGGCAACCACTTTCTCACTTGACGAATCAGCATGTAGCCGTCCATTTCTGGCATCCCAATATCGCTTAATAAAACATCTAATTTCGACTTTGCCAAGATTTGCAGTGCTTCCAGCGCTGATGAAACTGCTATCACTTCGGCTTTCTCTTGTTGCAATACGAAGGTGATAAAGTCTCGCGAATCAACGTCATCATCTACAATGAGTATTTTGATTCCTTCCAAATTAGGTGAATTAAGTTCAGCTTCTGTTATTAACTCAGTTTCTGGTGAATCTGTTGTTGACAACAATGGCAGCTTGACTGTAAATGTTGCTCCTTGTCCTTCGCCGAGACTTTCTACAAAGACTGTACCACCGTGGAGTTCTACTAACTGTCGCACGATCGCTAATCCTAATCCCAATCCACCAAATTTTCTCGTAGTCGCGCTATCTGCTTGCCGAAAGTAATCAAACACATAAGGTAAAAACTCTAGCGCAATACCTTTACCTGTATCGCTGACTGTAATCTGAGCATACCGGGATGAGGGGGAGAGGGGGGAGTGGGGGAGGGGAAGAGGGGGGGATGGGGGGAAAGAATTATTCTTATTATTTCCTTGTCCCCCTTGTCCCCCTTGTCCCCCACTCCCCATTTCCATCGACAATCGCACCTCTACCCGTCCCCCATTGGGTGTAAACTTGACGGCGTTGGAAAGCAAATTCCAAATAACTTGTTGCAAGCGACCTGCATCACCTGCTACTTGCCCCACACTCGGGTCGAAAATCGTCTGAATCGAAATTGATTTCGCTTCTGCTGCTAAACGTACTGTCTCTAAAGCTGCTAAAATAATTGATGCTGGACTTACTTTGTCTACATTTAGGGTTAGTTTGCCGCGTAAAATTCGCGAGACATCCAGCAAGTCTTCAATCAGTTGTACCTGTAATTTCGCATTGCGCTCAATCGTTGCTAAAGCTTCAGCAGTCTTTGCTTCATCAAACTTGCGGGTTCGCAGTAGCTTAGACCAACCGAGAATTGGGTTTAGTGGGGTGCGTAATTCGTGAGAAAGAACGGCGAGAAATTCATCTTTGATGCGGTTTGCCGATTCAGCTTGAGTACGCGCTAGTTGTTCGGCTTCGTACAAGCGAGTATTTTCAATTGCTACAGATGCCATCTGTGCTAATTGTACCAAGATGGCTTCGTCTTCTACTGTAAACTCGCTTTCGTCGTATTTATCAGATAATTGAATCAGCCCAATATTGCCACCATCGCGTCCTGTCAGGGGTGCAGCCAGCCAACCGCGCATAGGTGGATGTTTTGCGGCTTCTGTGCCAAAACCGCGCCACTGGGGATGTGCTTCGAGTTCGGTTTGAGTCATTCGTATGGGACGATTTGTGTGACAAACGCAGGCATAAATGCCTGAGCCATCGGTTGGTTGTTTATAATCTCGCCATGCAGCATATTTATCTGAAAGTGAGACTGCGTTGATAGCCTGTGCCCAATTACGATCAATCGTCATGCTGGTGACTGATTGATGTGCGCCGATGATGAAACGCGATCGCTCAGTAATGACTTGGAGAACTTCTTCAATAGAAAGTGCTGAATTTATCGCCAATGCTGCTTGAGTCAACCCATGCAGTTGACCGGCATATTGCTGCGCTCGCACGAGCATTTCTTCTCGTTCGGCTTCAGCTTCTTTGCGATCGCTAATGTCAATACACGAGCCAATATAACCGAGAAAATTACCTGATGATGTAAAACGCGGCACCCCGTTATCTAAAATCCAACGATACTGTCCGTCATAACGTTGCAGTCGATACTCCATGCTAAATTCTTCGCGGGCATCAAAGGCATTTATATAAATATCTATACAGTACTGCAAATCATCAGGATGCACTCCTTCCGCCCAACCATTACCGAGTTCTTGCTCTATCGTCCGCCCGGTAAACTCCAGCCAGATTTTGTTAAAATAGTTACAAAGTTTGTTAGTGTCAGACATCCAAATCAGGACAGGGGCTGAATCTGCCACCAGCCGGAATCGTTCCTCACTTTCCCGTAATGCGGCTTCGGATACTTGCCGTTCGGTTACATCTAACGCCAGGGATAGTACTGAAATCAATTTGCCTGATTCATCTAACAAAGTCGAGTTATACCACTCACAGTAGACAATTGAATTATCTTTTGTATAATTGCGGTTGTAAGAAATATTACGGCTTTCAATTCCTTCAGTCAGTCGAGTCGTCGCATCTGTAACAACTTCTAAATCTTCCGTAAAGACAAACTGCCAGTCTTGGAAATTTTTAGCGATTACTTCTGATGCTTGCCAACCAAAAATTCGTTCAGCTTCCCGTGACCAACGAGAGACGCGAAATTCATGATCCCACTCAATCACTGCCAAAGGCGAGTTTTCTACATGAAAGTTTAATCTTTGCAGGGCATTTTGCAATGATGTTTCCGCAGCTTTACGAGTAGTAATATCGCGGAAATAAATACCTATTCCCTCTTGAGATGGATAAGCATGAATCTCAAACCACATCATAAATGGCTCGTACAGTACCTCAAAATGTACCGGAGTTTGCTCTGCCAAAGCTTGACGATATTTTTGCTCAATTATTGTGCCGACAGACCAAGACCACATTTCCCACAGGGTTTTGCCAATTATTTCCTCTGGCTGCATGTTGTTGAGCCTTGCTGTCTGTTGGTTCACATAAGTGATTCTAAATTCGCGATCCACAGCAACAAAGGCATCAGTCATGTTTTCCAGAACGTTCGTTAGATGCTCATTAGCATCTCGCAGCACTTGCTTCATGTTCTGGCGCATTCTGCTCAGTTTTATGGTAGCCTCAATACGTGCCAGCAGTTCACGACCAGAGAAAGGTTTAACTAAATAATCGTCAGCGCCGAATTCTAAGCCCGAAATCCGCGATTCTTCCCCGGCACGAGCAGACAGCAAGATGATCGGTATTTCTTTGGTGAGTGGGTCTTGGCGCAGTTGCCGCAACAACTCGAAGCCATCGAGTCCTGGCATCATGATATCACTTAAGACTAAATCAAAAGGCTGTTGCCGGATGGCGGAAGCGGCAGCTAATCCATCCGCTACCGTTTCAACGTGATAATTTTGGGAAAGCAAACGCTTCACATAATCGCGCATATCTGCATTGTCATCAGCCAGGAGAATGCGGGGAATTGGCAAGTTAGTTGCCAGATTATTGTCTGAAAATCCATTTCCCCAAAGCATAGGCATCAGAACTTTGTCGGGTTTCTTTTCCCCAGAAGTTTGTGCCATTTTTACTACTGGAGAATTCTCAAGCTGGAGATTTTCCGCACTAACGCTTCTCTGTGTGTCCCCAGTTTCTGCTGGCAACCAGCGCAAAGCTTCTTCAACGTAGGAGGCAGCCCCGACTGCGGTTGGTGCTAATGTATTAATTGCGCCAATGCTAACGCTTGGTAAGTGAGCATCTCCTGTGGGGATAGATACTACAAAGCTGGTTCCCTGGTCAACAACGCTACTTACACTGATGATGCCGCCGTGTAGTTTTACTAATTCTTGGACTAACGATAAACCAATTCCAGACCCCTCAAAACTACGCCCCTTCGCACCCTGTACTTGGTGAAAACGCTCGAATAAACGGGGTATTTCTTTTTCGGGGATGCCTGTGCCGGTATCACTTATCTCTAACTCGACGTGATTTTGGCGAACGCGCAATGATACCGTTATTTCTCCCTGGAAGGTAAACTTAAAGGCGTTGGAGAGCAGATTTAGGACAATCTTTTCCCACATCTGCCGATCTACGTACACTGATTCGCGCAGGGGTGGACAATGTACTATCAAGCGCATACCCGCTGCCTCGATTACTGAACGAAACAAGCTGGCTAATTCGGCAGTGAACGCGGAAATATCAATTAATTCATATACAGCTTGGATGCGTCCAGCTTCAATCCGCGAGAAATCTAGCAGGCTGTTGACCAATTTCAGCAAGCGCAGTGAGTTGCGATGCATTAATTGCAATTGTTGTTGGTCTTGTGGCGCAAGCTGTTGTAAGCGATCGCGCAACATTTCCTCTAAAGGTGAGATAATTAGCGTTAGCGGTGTACGAAACTCATGGCTGATGTTACTAAAAAAGGTCGTTTTTGCACGATCTAACTCAGCAAGCGCTTCCGCTCGTTTTCGTTCTATTTCGTAGGCACGAGCCGACGCGATCGCACCTCCCACATGACCCGCAATCAACTGAAAGAAACCGCTATACTCTTCATCTAAAGCACGTCGCGGATTAATCCCAACTACCAGTAAACCCACAGGAAGATCGTGATTTGCTTGGGTTATCGGTAATATTAATGCCGACTCAGCTAAATCTGCATAACTAGAGGCACCCCAATTATCTACCCGCTCAGGTTCACCTGTCCGCACAACTTTTACCAGGGGGAAGTTGTGTGTATCATCTGAGCAGAAATCTAAACTTTCTTGTCTTGCTATTTCTTTTGGTGCTAATCCCACTGATTTTATTAACTGAGCTTGTTTACCTGCTTCATCCAGCAAATAAATTAAAGCAAAGGGAATATCAGCGACATTATCGGCTAAAGTTTTTATACTCAGTTCGCAAGCTGACTCAACAGTCTTTGCTTGGGAAGTTTTTGCGGCTAACTCTCGCAGAGTACGTAAGCGTCGTTCGCTCAAAACCCGCTCGGTTGTTTCCGTAACAGCAGTAAAAACCCCACCAATGCCACCTGTTTCATCTCGGATGGGACTGTAAGAAAAAGTGAAGTAGCATTCCTCAAGATAACCATTGCGGTCTATTAGAAGTAACTGATCGTCAGACCAAGTAGCATTGCCTGTAGTCAGCACACCTTCGAGCATTGGTCCGATGATATCCCATATTTCTGACCAACACTCGCGTGCTGGTTGACCCAAAGCTTGCGGGTGTTTAGTCGCTCCCAGAATTGGACGGTAAGCATCGTTATAAAGCATGGCAAATTCCGATCCCCACCAAATCTGGATTGGGAATCGAGAGGATAAGCAAATACTCAGAGAAGTACGCAAACTCTGAGTCCAATGCTCAACAGAACCGATTGGTGTAACTGACCAATCGAGAGTCCGCATCAAAAGACTCATTTCCCCATTGCCAGGAAAGATATCCTCTTGCTGATAATCTGGGGATATTGAGCGATCGCTTCCCAACTGGTAGTCCAATTCCTTGTCTTGCATTTTTAGGGGTTAAATCAAAGGAGTGAGAATTTTTTGTCCAATATTAACCTACACTTAGAGTAAGCTATTATCGAACAAATTAACTACCGCACCAGGGCGATCGGCATCCGGCAACGCTAATTTTTTTATATTTACACAGAAGTGTTAATCGGTTCGCGTCTTTGCTCTCTAGCTTGCTCTATATTATGTAGAGTGTTCAAAGACAAAAAGCCAAAACCAACTTTAGACGCTAAATCCAGCAAGGTAAAAAACATTGTTTCCGTACCTTGAGCAAAAACATTGAATCTTTCAGTACCCAGAATCCACACAACCGGGTACAGCGTCCACAAGACCAAATGCACTGTCACCAACTTGCGGAATGCTTGCTTTGATTTTGGGTGATTGCGTTCAGCCTCAATGCGGTACTGATTTAACAACATATAAGCAACTGCAACATAAGCAGCGCAACTAACAATATACCAGATGTAACTAATAGGTTTAGGTGAAATCGTCGCCACAAAACCAGTAGCAATCATATAAGCATTTGCTCCTAACAAGCTACCAGTAATTGGTAAACTAGTTCTGCCTAAAAAAGTCAGATCCAACAGCAACAGCGGTGTTGACAAAAACCAAGTTACATATCGTACCCAATAAGTAGGGCGATCGTTAATAATATTAACGCCTTGTTTAAGTGCCATAGCTAGATAAAGTCCAGCAGCAATCAAGCAAATAAAGAAATTCAGTGTATATAATATTTTCCACTGCTCATTTGCTCATTTTTAGCATTGTGTGCGCCAAATCCGAAAAAAATTCCACCCAGCACCATACCTATGACACCAATCCACAGCCAAGCTTGAATCATATTTAATTTCTCACTAATACCAATTAATCAAGTAAATTTTCTCGCTGAAAGCTTACTTTTTATTGTCCCAGACTTACTAATTTTAAAAATGCTTCTAAATACAGATTTTTTCTTATTTATATATTTTAAAAAAACTTAAACACTATCAAAAGATAGATTAAATTCAGAAAAAGTTTTGTAGGAAGCGCTCACATCGCTTATATGTTTATCAAAATTAAGTAGATTATGTAGTAAGCACTTCAGCGCTTAACTTCTCCCAAATCACTCTTCCAAGGAATTCTGACAGTAAAAGTAGTACCAACCCCCACTTTACTTTCTAACTTGATGCTACCACCGTGTAATTCCACACACTTTTTCACCACAGCTAATCCTAAACCAGTCCCAGTCACATCCCCAACATTTTCCCCTCGTTGAAAAGCTTGATAAAGTTGTTCTTCCTCTTCTTGACAAATTCCAATTCCTTGGTCTTGTATCTGAAAAACAGCTTGTCCTGATTCAGCCGACAGTGTGAAATAAATTTGGCTATCATCTGGAGAATACTTGATGGCATTATCAACCAAATTAGTTACAATCGAACGCAGCATTCTTTCATCCATCCAAGCGATTCTTTGAGAACATTGACTTACAAAAAGTATGTCTTTTTGAGCGCGAGTACTAAACTTGATTTCTTCTAATAACGAAAAACAAAAATCTTCTAAATCTAAAGGTTGCGGTCTAAATTCTAATTTCCCAGCTTCCGCTCTCGTTAAAGTCAGAATATCTGTTAACAATTGTGTCATAGTTTTCGCTGAAGATTGAATTCGCTCAAGATTTTTCAGCTTTTTCTCTTCTGACCATTCTTTATTAGAGTTCTCTAAAAGTTGTGCGGAAATTAAAATAGTACTTAAAGGAGTGCGAAACTCATGAGAAACCATTGAAAAGAAGCGAATCTTCAATTCATTTAATTCAAGTTCTTTTTCTAAATTTCGCTGAACTTCTTCCGCTCGCTTTCGTTCAGTAATATCCTGTGTAACTACGGCTCGACGATAGATTTTTCCCAACCCATTTTTAATCGGGAAACTGTGTTCCCAAACCCAGCGCACCGAATCATCTGGACGCACAATGCGGTATTCAATTTCAAATTCTTTTTTAATGTTGTTCTCAAGGTTAGCAATCACACGAGGTTTATCTTCTGGATGAACAGCATCTAGAAATGATTGGGGATTTATATACAAACTTTCACAACTGCGTCCCCAAATTTTTTCATAAGCCGGATTAACATATAAAACTATGTCGGCTTTAGCATCTCTCATCCAAAAAATTTCATTAATATTTTCAGCAATTTGGCGAAACTTTTCTTCGCTGGTAGCTAGCGCTTCCTGTGCTTGCTTTTGTTGAGTAATATCCCGTGCTAATACTAATCTAGCAGGTCGTCCTTTAAATGTTAATTCGTGAGAGGTAATTTCTACATCAATTTCTGTGCCATCCCGCTTTTTGTGTCTCCTAGTTGCGAATCTTTTATCTGCCCAACGTAGCCCAGGAATTCTATTAAGAAGGGCAGGTACTTCTTCTGGTGGACGAATATCTTTAATTGTCATAGATAGAAATTCGCTTTGTGAGTAGCCATATTGTTTGATAGCTACTTCATTAACAGCTAAAAAAGTTAAGTTTTCCAAGTCATAAACCCATAAAGGATGAGGATTCACTTCAAATAAATTTCTGTATCGTTGTTGACTTTCTCGTAAAGTATCTTCTAATTGTTGGCGAGTACTAATTTGTCGATGTAATAATAAATAGACTATAAAGAGTAAGGCAAAGCTAATCCAATAACCAGTTATTTTAGCTACGATTGTGAACCGAAAACTTGCATCGGAACGGGCTTGATGATGCTGTACTAATAATTGTTCTTCCTTCTCTAGTTTGCTAATAAATTGCCAGATTTGGTCTTGAATTGTAATACTTTTATCTGTAATGGCTAATTGAATTGCTGTGTTAGATTTATCTTGTTTGTAAAAGTCAATAGACTGTTTGAGCAAACTTATTCTCTGGGCAATCAAAGGTTTGATAAGATTTAGTTTTTGCTGCTGTGTGGGATTATTAATATTAGCGCGTTCAGCATCTGTTAATTTAGCTTCAATGCTTTGAATTGCGGTGTTGTATGTTTCTAAATAAGACTTGTTTCCGGTAATAAGATAGCTGCGTCTAGCTTTTTCAGCATCTCGCACTGTAGTTAGCACATCTCTAACTTTTTGTAGGACTTCGTAGGAATATTCTAATTGTCTTTCTCTAGCGAATAATTTAGTGGTGTTTTGATATGAAATAATGTTAACAATTGCAATAATCAGCATCGCCAATCCAAACCCGACAGCAATGATTTTTCTTTCCAATGACCATTTCATATGTAATGCTTGTATGGTAAAAAACTTTATGATGATTAATATCGTTTAGTAATTGATGTCATATCTGTTAAAGTTATTTTGTAATTAATATGCGAATTCTGCTTGTTGAAGACAATGCGCGTTTGGCGGAAGCGCTTTTAGAAGCTCTAACTGACCAATTGTATGTGGTAGATGTAGTCAAAGATGGGGAGTTCGCTTGGGATCAGGTTAAGGCGATCGCCTACGATTTGATTTTGTTAGATGTGATGCTTCCTAAGCTAGATGGGATCAGTCTTTGTCAACGCTTACGTCACCACGGTTATTCTCTACCAATTTTGATGTTAACGGCTCGTGACACCAGTACAGATAAAGTTAATGGCTTAGATGCCGGCGCCGATGACTATGTGGTTAAACCCTTTGATTTGCAAGAGTTATTAGCTCGCATCCGCGCTTTATTGCGTCGGGGAAGTTCTACTTCTCCACCTATTCTGGCATGGGGCAAGTTGCTTCTCAATCCTAGTACCTACGAAGTCACTTATTTAGATGTGCCTTTGCAGCTAACCCCTAAAGAATTTAGTTTGTTAGAATTATTACTTCGCAATGGTCGTCGCGTCCTTAGTCGGGCTGTAATTATTGATAGCCTGTGGAAGAGTGAAAGTTCACCCGAAGAAGATACTGTTAAGGCTCATATTAAAAGTTTGCGTCATAAACTTAGAACTGTAGCCGCTCCGGAAGATTTCATCGAAACGGTTCATGGCTTGGGATATCGTTTGAAGCAATTGTCTTGAAAATTGGGCATTAGGTATCGGCTAGAGAAAGTTTATTTTCATCGCTTTGTTGTGTGATGCGTTTTTCTTGGGGATCAGTCTGAAATTGGTAATAGCTGTTAACTATTACAATTTTTTTACATTATCAATCTTTGCTGACTTATGTCAGCCTTTTTTATTTTTGAAACTACTTGTAGAGCGCATTTGCAGGTATCTTCCCGATTTCTTCCCGATATTTTCTCCATATTTTCTCGATTCTTTACTCAGCTTATATACTTCTGCGGTGTAACCTCAATATACAGTAACTATCATCACGAACGGTTGATATAACTGACACCCAGAGGTAAAGACCATGATAAATTATGCTGATAAACAAGAATTCATTCTAAGTCAAATTACACAAAAATCTTTTCAACGAGAAGATTTTAGTGGATGTGACTTGAGCGGAATCGACCTTAGGGCAATTGACTTAAGTGGAATTAATTTGATAGGAGCAGATTTACGTGGGGCAAATTTGAGTGGTTCTGTGCTTGTTGGGGCAAATCTCAGTGGCGCAAATTTAAGCGGAGCCAATTTGCAGTCAGCTTATTTATATGAAGCTTCATTATGTGAGGCTAATTTGAAGAATGCTGATTTAACGCGAGCCAACTTGTGTGGTGCTTTTTTGTGGCGAGTAAATTTGACAAAAAGTAAGCTTTGGGGAGCATCGTTGTGCGGTGCAGATTTGAGCGAAGCAAGTTTGAATGAAGCTAACTTAATTGAAGCATCATTAGTTGAAGCAAACTTAATGAGAGCGAATTTAGTGGGAGCAAAGCTATGTGGGGCGATTTTGCTCGAAGCTAATTTAAAGAAAGCCAATTTAACCGGTGCAGATTTAACATCAGCAAACTTAACTGAGGCAAACTTAAGTGGAGCGAACCTTTGGGAGGCAAACTTGATTCATGCCAAGCTATGGGATGCTATTATGCCTGATGGAACAATTCCATATCCTCAAATCATGTTTTGTTAATGAGTGATGAAGTAATTAGTCATTTATTATTGTCGTATCTTTGACTCATAACTAATGACTAATAACTAATAATTAAAACTCACGTTTGGAAAAGATAAAGATAGCGATCGCTAACAAAATTACGCTGTAAAACAAGGCATAGCCAGCATTGGTAATTAGTGTCATTGAGTCAGGTAGCGCTGCAACACCATAAACAGCATCATTTTTTAAATCTAATCGAGATAAATCAGGCAAGATAAAATATAAGCCTTGAGTCAGGCTTTCAACACTCTTGTTGTTTCCCGAACGACCAAGTTTTACTAAATCTTGAGTAATGTTCCCGATTAAATACACTGCAAATGTTAAAGCAGTCGCTAATAGGGAACTAGTAAACACACCTAAGGTAATAGCTACAGCGGTAATTAAGGCTAGTTGCAAGAATAAGAAAATGACAGCAATTAAAATGCTTGGTGTGGAATGAGGAACATTTCCAAACTGTAAAAATCCTAGATAAATCGCCGTCATAGCTGCGATAAGTGCAGCTAGTACTGTTAATAACCCAAAATATTTACCAGTAATAAATTCACTATGGCTGACTGGTTTGGTAATTAACACTAAGATAGTGCGTTTTTCAATTTCTTTGTTAACTAGTCCTGTACCCACAAATATGGCAACAATTAAGCCGAGGATACTCATCACTGCTAGACCAAAGTCTAAAAACATTTTGTTTTCCGTCGAAGCAGCAAATTCAGGAAGTAAGCGGATGGCGACGGCGAGTATTAGCGTATAAAAACCGATAATATAAAGAATGCGATCGCGTACCACTTCCCGAAACACATTCGTTGCTAGCACAAAAATTCTGCCCAAATTCATCGCTATTAAATTGTTAGGTGTTAGTAGTTAGTTGGAGCGTTGTTAGTGGTTCCCCGTTGTCCCCTTGTCCCCCTGTCAAGACAGTCCTATTGCTGCGCTGGAGGTGAGCCGGCAATAAATTTACTAACGCGATCGCAGTCAATTTCTGCTACGGTGGCTTTATCTGGTTTGCTGACGTTAGCGATGCTTGAGTTTGTTGGTGCTGCGATTGGGTTAACCCGACAAGACTTTTTCACGTAAAATCCGCGTGGGTTGGAACTTGGACCTGTCCAGATACTTAACAAATCTAATGTATACCCAGATTTTGTATTAACTACATGCGGTCTAACAACCCACAATTCTTTTTCTTCATATTTTGCTAAATTTCTTTCTATAACTCGCTTACCCAAATTTCCTACTTGTTGATCCGCATTTATTAGCCATCTTTCCACTTCCGACCAAGGTCTTTCGGCTACTTGTTCTTCTACTAATGGCTGAAGTTTATCGAGAATCACCACACCATTTGCCGGTATTTTGTCTGGGGATTCGGTTCTAATTACAAATGTACTTTGCTTAAAATTATCTGCCTGCAAACTGGGATATTGTGTTAACCAATTATCCATCACAAAGTAAAACTGAATCCAGCAACTTAGTATCATACAACTGGCAACCATGACTATTAGTCTTTGGCGGATTTCTGGCTTAGGAATCTGTGTTTGCACATCAGTACCACTTCCTTCAAAAAATTCGGGAATTGCTGTAATTAATGCTGAAATCGTTGGCCAAAGCACGATTGTTCGTGGTGTAATTACATCTTCCCCTTGTCCAAAAGCAAAAACACTCACTAAAAATCCTGTTAGTACTGCCCCTATTGGCATAAAAGTACCGGGGATTCTTAAAGGATCGTCAGTGGTATACCAAGATGTACCAGCAATTAAAAATAACCAGCCGAAAAATGAAATTATATCTCTTACATAACCTACAGCCAAAGATGAGGCAAACCAAGAAAAAATACTTAAATAAATTAATGTTTGCCAAGAGTAAGCTTTCGGCGGAACCAATAATCTTCTTACTCGCGCATAAACATCTTCGAGAAATTTAAATACGCCAAATAAATCTTTTAGAAACAAGAAATTCATATTTTGCTCCTCTGAATTACTGTTTGATATTGATTTTTTACTTACTTTTTATTTATCATTTCAGGAAACAATTAAATAAAATTCATCTTTATTTGAACATAAAAAATGATTTCTTTGACATTCAATATTTTTGACTTAATGAAATGATCTTTGATGCCAACATTATTATCTAGAGCGAATCAACAAAATCATGACAATTGCACTATAACTAAGTGAATTCGCTATTAGTATAGTAGTGACTAAATTTGTATTCTGCAATTTAGCCTTGCTAGCACGCCGGAAGTTACGACGTGGATATGCTTGAAGTTCTAATTCATTTTTTATTGGTTCAGCTAGTGATAGCAAAACAAGCTTTAAGAGAAAGTATTTCAGCAAGAAAGTCGCGAAAAAAATTATAAAAGCAACCAAAATCATTAAGGACTGGATATTATATTGATTAAAAAAGACATAACTGATTAGTTGTGATTTTAAATTAACTGGTAAAACTGGCTCGATCAAGAAAAAACTTATCCAACCAATCACAGCAGTAAACAGATTGATACAGATGGCATAAAAAATGCTAGTTTTTTTGTCAAATCTTAACCTAACATTCAAAACATATCCTTCTATGGGTATGGCTACCAATAAAAATAAAAAGTCAAACAAAATGGCACCAAGCGGAAAAGTTGTCGGAAGTTCAGGAAATTCAAACATAAAAGGGTGAGCGCTAAGGGTTGACTTGAGAGAGTAAACTAGTGAGATTGAGAATGATCGGGAAAATTATCTCATTCTTCCAGTCTTTTACCATCTTTTTGTTCTTTTGGTTATGGTATTGCAAAACTTTACCAGACTGGGGACTGGGAACTGGGGAATCGAGAAGAAAGTTATTCCCTACTCCCCACTCCCTACTTCCTAGTCCCTAATCCCTAGTCCCCAGTCCCTAATCCCTACCTGATAATGCAAAACCTTCGGTAAGATGAAATACTGCCACGTTACAGCTTTTCGCTCTTATGACAAGGAACGGCATAGGTATTCGCACGGTGCAAGTGCGTTCTGAACGGCTCACTGGTCAAATTCACGTTTATGATGGCGTGGGTAAAGGTAAATCGCAAGCTGCTTTAGGGGTGGTTTTGCGGTCGATTGGCTTGGGGATAAATACACCAAGCAATTCCAACCGAGTTTTACTGCTGCGGTTTTTAAAGGGACCAGAACGTGATTATGACGAGGATGGGGCGATCGCAGCTTTACAGCGCGGTTTCCCTCATTTAATTGACCAAGTTCGCACAGGTCGTGCCGAATTTTTTGGTCACGACGAAATCACCCCTTTTGACCGAGATGAGGCAGCGCGGGGTTGGGATGTGGCAAAAGGGGCGATCGCCAGCGGTTTATATTCGGTTGTCGTTTTTGACGAAATTAACCCCGTCTTGGATTTGGGTTTGCTGGATGTGGATGAGGTGGTGCAAACTCTCAAAGCCAAACCCCAGGAGTTGGAAATTATTGCTACCGGACGCGCAGCACCGCAAAAGTTGCTCGACATTGCCGATCTGCACTCGGAAATGAAACCACAACATCACCCAACCGCAAAAGCACTCTTGATTGAAGGTATTGAAATTTACACGGGTGCTGGCAAAGGTAAGTCTACCAGCGCTTTGGGTAGGGCGTTGAAAGCCATTGGTAGAGGTATCAATCATCCGGGATCTACTCGCGTATTGATTATGCAGTGGCTTAAAGGTGGTAGTGGCTACACAGAAGATGCTGCGATCGCCGCTTTGCAACAGTCATATCCAGAGGTGGTAGATCATCAACGCTGCGGACGAGATGCGATCGTCTGGCGCAATTCTCGGCAAGAATTAGACTATCTGGAAGCCGAACGCGGTTGGGAAATCGCAAAATGTGCGATCGCTTCGGGACTTTATAAAACCATCATCCTTGATGAACTTAATCCCACCGTTGACTTGGAACTACTCCCGGTTGAACCAATTGTCCAAGCTTTGCTTCGTAAACCCCGCGATACAGAAGTTATTATCACCGGTCGCTGCCAAAATCAACCCGCATACTTTGACTTGGCGAGCGTTCACTCTGAGGTATACTGCCACAAACACTATGCCAATCATGGCGTAGAACTCAAACGTGGCGTAGATTTTTAAATAGGTTAGTAGAGACGCGAATGTTTTTCGCGTCTCTACAGAGTTAGTTGATAGTTGATAGTGGTTAACTGTTAACTGTTGACTGTTGACCAACAACTTACCACCAACAACTAACCAACAACAATGCTGCAACTAACAATGGATACTAATACACTCGACTTAATAACAGCAGGATTAGCGATCGCCATACTTTTAGGCGGGTTCTTGATGATGTTTACTACCATCTTCACTACCAAACGTAAGTAATTTAGGCGTTTATTATAATAAGAAAGTCTTGATTCTCGAAAGCAATTCCTCAAAATCTACGGGTTTGCGAATAAAATCATTTGCCCCTACTGATAATCCCTCGTTAATATCTACTTGATCGAATGCTGTAATCAACACTATGGGTATATGAGATAGCTGTTGGTTTTGTCGAATTCGCTGCGTTACTTCACACCCGTTCATATCGGGCATCATCACATCCAGCAACACCAAGTTCGCAGGGCAGTTTTGAAGAGCCGTCAATGCTGCTCTACCAGAATCGGCTGTCTCTACCTCATATCCCTCCCCTTCTAAAAGTGTCTGAAGCAAAAATAAATTATCTGGCAAATCATCTACAACTAAGATACGACGGGAGTTAGAGGTTTTTATGTAATGCATTTTAAGTGGAGTTTTTTTTGTATTGCAATACACATAATTTCTTCTAAAATAGCTAGTTACACCATCCGTTAGATAGATTTTTAGAAAAAATGCCGAATTTGTCAGAAAAAATTCTGACACTTTTGTGGTATGGGCAATATCTGAAGTCGGCTTGATTTGTATCTGGCGATCGCTTCACTCAGCATGACAAATCAACACTTTACTTTTTATACTTTTCAAGCATCCTCTTACAGATAATTTTTATCTGCCGATAGATAGTGGCAAAACTTCTATCTTGAGGTAAAAGACTATTGGAATATAAAATTAGGTTGTAAACAGCTTAATTTTACTTGCTACTAAAACTAAACTAGATATAAAATTTTCCTGAGAAAGTTATATAATTACAAGTATTTTTGCTAAATTTATTTCATCTACCAGTTTGATTTATCAAAAAGGACACAGAACTTGCTAATAGACAGTCCTATTATTGCATTTACAATTCTTCTGACAGTAATCTTTACTGTCCCACCCATTTTTGAGAAACTGCGACTACCGGGATTAGTGGGTTTGCTGGTAGCCGGTGTAGTACTAGGACAAAACGGGCTAAAACTACTAGACTCTGACTCAGACACTATCAATTTGCTCTCGGAGATTGGCAAGCTTTATTTAATGTTTGTCGCAGGTTTAGAAATTGATTTAGAGCAGTTTCGGAAAACCAGAAATCGCTCAATGGGCTTTGGAACTATGACCTTTTTAGTTCCATTAATTGCTGGGATCATTGTTGGTAGAATATTTAATTTTAGTTGGAATTCTTCTGTTCTAATTGGTTCTTTGCTTGCCTCACATACTCTTTTAGCATATCCAATTGTCAGCCGCTTAGGAGTGGTGGCAAACGAAGCTGTAACAATCACGATTGGAGCGACGATTTTTACCGATACTGGTGCTTTATTAGTGCTAGCAATTTGTGTCGGAATTCATGGAGGAGAATTCTCGGCTTTAAATTTAGTTACTTTGTTGGGTGGATTAGCAATTTACTCTGCTGTTGTATTATTTGGCTTTGACTGGGCAGGAAAAGAATTCTTTAAACGCTCTGGTGATGAAGAAAGCAACCAGTTTTTGTTTATCTTACTAGCATTATTTTTGGCATCTGTGGGAGCGCAGGTAATTGGAGTCGAAAAAATTGTAGGAGCGTTTTTAGCAGGTTTAGCCGTCAACGACGTTTTAGGACGTAGCCCAGTAAAAGAAAAAATAGAGTTTATTGGTAGTGTTTTGTTTATCCCTTGTTTCTTTGTAGACATGGGATTGTTGATTGATATTCCGGCATTTATCAAAACCCTCAGTTCAATTTGGCTAACTGTGGCAATTGTCGTGGCTTTGATTGGCAGCAAATTTTTAGCGGCATTTTTAGCTAAACTTTTGTATCGTTACAATACAGCAGAACTACTAACGATGTGGTCATTGTCTCTGCCACAGGTAGCAGCTACCTTAGCAGCAGCATTAGTTGCCTATCAAAGTTTAAATCCTGCTGGTGAGCGACTAATTAATGAGGGTGTGTTAAACAGTGTAATTGTTCTCATGCTGGTTACTGCTATTTTGGGTCCAGTGATTACAGCACGAGTTGCTACTTCGCTACAAGTTAGCCAAACAGATGTTGAAACAGATCGTCTCTCAACTTGGTGGGATTCTGAGGAAGAAATATTAGAAGAAAGTGATAGCTTATTCACTGTAGTAGTTCCTATATACAACCCTCAAACCCAGCGCGATTTAATAGAAATGGCTGCACTATTAGCGCGTCACGAACATGGACAGATTGTGCCTTTAGCTATTACAAAAGCCCATGTGAACATGGATGCTCCGGAATTAATCACAGCACTTGATAAAAGTAAACAAAGATTGCAATTAGCTAGAGAAATCAGTCAAGAATTTGAAGTGCAAGTCTCACCTGCCATTCGGATTGATGACGATATACCTTTGGGAATTAGCCGTACTAGCCGAGAACAAGATGCTAGTTTAGTAATTATGGGTTGGTCGCGCACTACAGGCTTGCGTGCCCGGTTATTTGGTAGTGTAATTGATAGCGTCTTTTGGTCTTCTCACTGTCCGGTAGCAGTAACACGTCTTTTGACTAGTCCCACACAAATCAAGCGAATTCTCGTACCAGTTGGAGACTTAACGCGACAAACTATAGGTGCTGTGCGGTTTGCCCAAATTTTGGCTGATACAAATCAGGCAGAGATTGTGTTGTTACATGTGTCCAATCGCAAAACACCTCAAACTTTAGTTGACAAGTTTGTATCTCAGTTATCTGCTATTGCTGCTCAAAGCAAGTTACAGGTGAATACAAATATCGAAACAATTAGGGGTGATTACATTGCCAGAGTAATTATTCAGCAAGCTCAGGCATTTGATTTAGTAGTTTTGCGTTCCGTCCGCTATCGTACCGCAGGAGGATTATCTGTAAGCCAAGTGACAACGCAGGTAATTAGAGAATTGAAAGGTTCGATTGTGTTGCTGGGAGAACCTAACTCATAATCTTCAACAATCGCTCAACTACAGCGACAAATTAATTTATCCGCGTAGCTGAATTAAGAGTGATCCATAAAAATAAATGCCCAGCCGTGTGTTTACCTTATTGTGGGTATCGTTCGCGCTTCGCGTCTCCCCTTGGGAGAGGATCGCTTGTTTGACGGCTGGGCATTTATTTCTTGGCAGTATGCTAAGACCTAAAATCCTTAATTTATCGTAGAGACGTTTTTTTGTGAACGTCTCTATTCTATAAAAGAGGAAAAATTTTAAATTCATTTTTTGATACATCTTTAATTACTAAATTTTCACGCTCGCTGCTACGTAACCAAGGTATTTGCCCTGCCAGACCCAAAATTTCTGGATTTCCTGGTACTGGCACAACTGCCAAGCAGTTGTGCAACA
>JBPCQW010000054.1:0-5253 GCA_050997715.1 Hassallia sp. | reverse complement strand
ACTAACAACTAACAACTAAGTTGTTAGTTGTTAGCTGTTAGTTGTCCCCTTGCCCCCCTTGCCCCCCTTGTGCCCCTTGTCCCCCCACTCCCTACTCCCCCGAATTCAACAAATCGGGACGCCGATCGCGTGTTCTTTTGAGTTGTTGTTGATAACGCCATTTGGCGATCGCTGCATGATTACCGCTAAGTAACACATCAGGTACTTTCCAGCCGCGAAAATTTGCCGGACGGGTATACTGAGGATAGTCTAATAATCCTTCCTCAAAACTTTCTGATTGTAAAGACTCGGCTTTACCCACAGTTCCAGGAAGCAGCCGCATCACCCCATTAATCAAAGCCATTGCTGGAATTTCTCCGCCCGTTAACACAAAATCACCCAAAGAAACCTCGCGGGTAACTAAATGCAACACTCGCTCATCTACTCCTTCGTAATGTCCACAAATGACAATTAACTGGTCATAATTTGTTGCCAGTTCTCGTAACAATGGTTGATTTATCGTTTGACCTTGAGGACTCATCAAAATAACCTCTCTGCGAGGTAAAATCGGCAGCGACTCCACAGCCTGAAAAATCGGTTCTGGCTTCATGAGCATTCCCACTCCACCGCCATATGGTTCATCATCCACCTTTCGGTGCTTGTCGGTGGTAAAGTCTCGTGGATTAACCAAATTAATTTCGGCAATCTTTTTGGCTAAGGCTTTACTCAGCAGCCCAGAACTGAGAACAGAAATAAACGAGTCAGGAAATAGCGTAACTATATCAAAGCGCACAGTAATTCGTATTCAAGGACACTAATCTTAAATTGGCATGTCTGGAGAAAAGAGGGGGAAAGGGGAAAGGGGAAAAGAATAAAAAAATTTTATCTTTTTCTTGACTTTTCCCCCACCCCTCCTGCCCTACCCCCTTTCCCCTTCCCCGACTGATGTCGCGTGCAAGGCTTCTGGAGCTTCATCAATAGTATCTAAAAGTACCAGAATTATTGGATTTTCTGCGTCGGCAAAAGTTTTTCTAATTAGTTAATTTATGTTTAAATATTGTGACAACTACATTTAAATTAATAATCGAAGCAAGTTAACAACTTCCACCTGATGCATCAAGGCAGCCTCAGAAAAAAGTGTGCGCTCCACCTGCTCTTTCCAAGCAGCATTTTGCCAGTGTGGAAAATTAGGACAGGTGAAAAACACTCTTCTTTGCGCTCTCGGAACGGCAAGGGGCACTACCAAAGAGCGTTTCGGTACGACAATCTGGAGGAAGCATTAATTTCTCCCTTTCTTCAGCGCGTGTCTACCACGTCAAGCAAAACAGCGGAGTTTCTGAGTTCCGATACTCAACGTCTGTTGAAGTGTCCTCAAGTTGAAAGTTGCGAAGCGGGAACATTATCAGAAAAAATGAACCTTGTTTTACTCAAGAGAAGTTGTTGACAGGAGAAACACAATGCCGCAATTAAAAGCTAAATCGCTGGAAATGAGGACACCTCAAGCAACTAAGACCGCCGTTCTAGTTATCGGAGGCGCAGAAGACAAAGTTCACGGACGCGAAATCCTAAGAACTTTTTTTGGACGTGCCGGTGCTAGCAATGGCTATATTACAATAATTCCATCAGCCTCCCGCGAACCTGCCATCATTGGTGGTCGGTATACCCGGATTTTTGAAGAAATGGGTGCTAAAAAGGTTGAGATATTAGACATTCGGGAACGGGATCAGTGTGAAAGCGCTGAGACAAAAGCATCCTTAGAAGCCTGTAGCGGGGTGTTTTTGACAGGGGGGGATCAATTGCGCCTTTGTGGTGTGTTGGCGGATACGCCAGCGATGGAAATTATCAGGCAACGAGTGAGGGCAGGGCAGCTAACTCTCGCAGGTACTTCGGCAGGAGCAGCAGTGATGGGGCATCATATGATTGCTGGTGGGGGCAGTGGTGAGACACCAAAACGTTCTCTAGTTGATATGGCAACAGGTTTGGGATTTATTCCTGAGGTGATTGTCGATCAACACTTTCACAATCGCAATCGGATGGGAAGGTTAATTAGTGCGATCGCCGCACATCCTGATCGCCTCGGTATTGGTATCGATGAAGATACTTGTGCCATGTTTGAAAGGGATGGTTGGCTACAAGCTATGGGCAAAGGCAGTGTGACAATTGTTGATCCCACAGAAGTCACACACACCAACGAACCCCATGTAGGAGCCTCAGAACCGCTAACGGTGCATAATTTGCGACTGCATATCCTCAGTCATGGCGATCGCTTTCACCTCTACCAACGCACCGTCCTCCCCGCTGTACACCGTATTTCCAGCTGACGGAATAGAGTATCTGAAGTTACACTGTGTTGACCGCTAATTTCTCGCTAGCTGGAGAAAAACAATGATCATACCATGTAAAAAGAAAAAACTGTTTGTCATGAACAGTTAGCGGTCAATTCCAGTATGAAACTAGTAGAAAACTAGAATTTTGGTTCCGAATCTCCATCTACCTATTCCCATGAGAATCCTCAAGATCCAGACATTACGCGGCCCCAATTACTGGAGCATTCGACGCCACAAGCTCATAGTCATGCGCCTCGACTTAGAAAATCTCGCCGAGACGCCCTCGAATGAAATTCCTGGCTTCTATGAAGGATTAGTTGAGGCACTGCCAAGTTTGGAGGGTCATTATTGCTCCCCTGGCTGTCGTGGTGGCTTTTTGTTACGGGTTCGCGAAGGCACCATGATGGGTCATATCGTCGAACACGTAGCCTTAGAACTCCAGGAATTATCCGGAATGCAGGTAGGCTTTGGTCGGACTCGCGAAACCGCCACACCTGGAATTTACCAGGTAGTAATCGAATACCTGAATGAAGAAGCCGGACGCTATGCTTCCCGCGCAGCAGTGCGATTGTGCCAAAGCATAGTTGATCGAGGTCGTTATCCCAAAGCCGAATTAGAGCAAGACTTACAAGACTTAAAAGAATTGTGGCGTGATGCTTCCTTAGGACCCTCAACAGAAGCAATTGTCAAAGAAGCCGAAAAAAGAGGCATTCCCTGGATGTCTTTGCCGGCACGCTTTTTGATTCAGTTGGGCTACGGTGCCAACCAAAAGCGGATGCAAGCCACAATGACCGATAATACCAGCGTTCTGGGCGTAGAACTAGCTGGCGACAAAGAAGCCACCAAACGCATCTTGGGTGCATCAGGAGTGCCAGTCCCTAGAGGCACGGTGATCAACTTCTTGGACGATTTGTCAGAAGCTATTGAAAATGTTGGCGGCTTTCCCATCGTCATCAAGCCCGTAGATGGCAATCACGGACGCGGGATCACCATTGATATCCGTACCCAAGAAGAAGCTGAAGCTGCCTACGATGCCGCAAGACAAGTTTCCCGCTCAATCATTGTGGAGCGCTATTATGTCGGGCGCGACCATAGAGTATTACTGATAGATGGCAAAGTAGTAGCAGTAGCTGAACGCGTGCCCGCTCATGTCGTTGGTAATGGTAGATCCACCATAGCCGACTTGATTGAGGAAACCAATCAAGACCCAAATCGCGGTGAAGGACATGATAATGTCCTGACAAAAATTGAACTAGACCGCACCAGTTATCAACTACTAGAAAGGCAAGGCTATACCCTAAATAGCGTGCCAAATAAAGGTGAAATCTGTTATTTACGGGCAACTGCTAACCTAAGTACAGGTGGTATTGCCGTAGACCGCACCGACGAAATCCATCCAGAAACTGTTTGGCTAGCGCAACGGGTAGTCAAAATTATCGGTTTGGATATTGCTGGACTTGATGTTGTCACCACCGATATTAGCCGTCCTTTGCGAGAAGTCGATGGCGTAATTGTCGAAGTTAACGCTGCCCCAGGTTTCCGAATGCACGTTGCCCCAAGCGTTGGCATCCCCCGCAACGTCGCCGGCGCGGTGATGGATATGCTCTTCCCCAACGAACAATCCAGCAGCATTCCCATCCTGACTGTGACGGGTACAAACGGCAAAACTACTACTACTCGCCTGCTAGCACACATTTATAAGCAAACAGGTAAAGTCGTAGGGTATACAACTACAGATGGCACTTATATCGGTGATTACTTAGTGGAAACGGGAGACAATACAGGTCCCCAAAGCGCTCAGTTAATTTTGCAAGACGCAACTGTAGAAATAGCAGTGTTGGAAACGGCTCGCGGCGGTCTTCTCCGCTCAGGGCTGGGTTTTGAATCCGCAAATGTGGGTGTAGTATTAAATGTTGCTGCTGACCATTTAGGCATAGGCGACATTGATACTATCGACCAATTGGCTAATCTCAAAAGTGTGGTAGCCGAATCTGTGTATCCTGATGGCTATGCAGTCCTCAACGCTGACGATGCGCGAGTTGCGGCGATGGCACAAAAAACCAAAGCGAATATTGCTTACTTCACCATGAATCCAGATTCGGATCTGGTGCGAAAGCACATCCAAAAGGGTGGAGTCGCAGCAGTGTATGAAAATGGCTATTTGTCAATAGTCAAAGGCGATTGGACGCACCGCATAGAAAGGGCAGAAAGTATACCTCTGACAATGGGGGGACGTGCGCCGTTTATGATTGCTAATGCTTTAGCAGCTTCTTTGGCGGCTTTTGTACAAAATGTGACAATTGAACAGATTCGGGCTGGGTTGAAAACCTTTCGCGCTTCGGTGAGTCAAACACCGGGACGAATGAATTTGTTTAATTTGGGGAATCACCACGCTTTGGTCGATTATGCCCATAACGCGGCTAGTTATGAAGCTGTGGGTTCTTTTGTCCGCAACTGGAATACGGGAGAGCGAATTGGCGTAGTTGGTGGACCAGGCGATCGCCGTGACGAAGACTTTGTTACTTTAGGTAAACTCGCAGCAGATATTTTTGACTACATCATCGTCAAAGAAGATGATGACACGCGAGGACGGCTACGAGGTTCAGCCTCAAGCCTAATTACCCAAGGTATCACCCAAGCCAAGCCTAATTGCCGCTATGAAGTCGTTATGGACGAAACGCAAGCAATTAACAAAGCTTTAGATATGGCTCCTGATAACAGTCTGGTGGTGATTCTACCAGAAAGTGTCAGCCGCGCTATTAAGTTAATTAAACTGCGCGGTCTAGTTAAAGAGGAACTACATCAACAAAATACTACAAATAATCCTGTAGATTCCCAAATGGGGGTGACATCTTCTGTGTTAAATAAGCTGTTATGAGGAGCGGAGTTAGGAGTTAGGAGTCAGGAATCAGGAGTTAGGAGTTAGGAGTTAGGAGTCAGGAGTCAG
>JBPCQW010000014.1:0-5398 GCA_050997715.1 Hassallia sp. | reverse complement strand
GTATACGACAACGATGATGGCATCGGTGATTATCGGGTTTGCAGTCGGGGAACCGCTGTTAGCTTTAGCCGACCATATTTGGCAGCTAATTGTTGGTGGTAGTGGGGGATTGGGTAAAGAACTTTTGGTAGGTGGTAGTTATGCGATCGCTGGCATAATTTTGTTACTTCTGGCAACTAACGAAAAATCTCACAAAGAAAAAGCAGAATATCCCCACGTTTTTGCTGACCTGCGCGATGGTTTTAAGTATTTAGGAGAAAATTCTCGCCTTCGCAATGCCCTAATTCAACTCATTATCTTATTTTCTGTCTTTGCCGCATTAACTGTTCTCGCGGTTCGCATGGCAGAAATAATTCCCAACTTAAAAGCCTCGCAATTCGGCTTTTTACTCGCATCTGGTGGTGTTGGTATTGCTCTTGGGGCAACCATTCTTGGTCAATTTTGTCAACGTTTTTCTTATACCCAATTAAGTGTATTTGGATGTATGGGTATGACAGCATCCTTAATTGGTTTGTCGATATTCACAACACAGTTATGGATTATCCTTTTATTAATAGCGCTGTTGGGTGTGTGTGGAGCGTTAGTCGGTATCCCCATGCAAACAGCGATCCAAAGCGAAACCCCACCCGAAATGCGTGGGAAAGTCTTTGGTCTGCAAAACAATGTGATTAATATTGCACTTACTTTACCCTTAGCATTGGCAGGTGTCGCAGAAACATTCGTTGGATTACAAGCTGTATTTTTGGGATTGGCGGTGATCGTCTTTTCAGGTAGTATATTAACCTGGTATAACTTCTCTGAGTAGTTATCAAAAAAAAGGAGTTATTATTCACTCTTCTGGCATTATCAAGAATTTACAGAAAGCTTTTGTTTTCGTGCTAAACTGAAGTCAATAATGATTTAGCAGGTACTTGCTGGGAATAAACCTGACATTAACCAGAGGCGATACATCGCATCTATGTAAGTTGTTATGAACTTATTAAGAATTAACAACTTAAAAGTGAAAGAAAAAATCCATAAATGCACTTTCGCTCTCGCAACCTAAAATTTTGCGCTGGGAATTGAGTAATCGCGGGATTTGATAATAACTAAAAACCTAGCAAGTACAACAGCATAATAATACGAAAAACACAATTACGACAAAAAGCTGATAAATCAAACCCGCTTTCCTGATAGCTAATAAAGAATGCGTATAGCCTGGATTGGAAAAAAATCACCCTTTTGCGGCAATGTCACCTACAGTCGGGAAATCACAAATGCCTTGCTAGACAGGGGACACCAAGTTAGTTTCCTTCACTTCGCTCAAGAAGAATCTGAACCCGACAACTGGCCCAATTGCCCAGAAGTTCCGCTACCTTTCATTTACAAGTCCCAGGTTTACACAATTCCGACTTTTAAAGCAACCAAGGTTTTAACTCAGTCGTTAAAGCGTATCAAGCCGGATGTAGTTCATGCTTCGCTGACTTTATCTCCTCTTGACTTTATTCTGCCAGAAATCTGTGAAGAACTGAATTTGCCCTTAGTTGCGACTTTCCACACACCGTTTGCTGGCAAAGGGGCAAAACTAATTTCTGGAACACAACTTTTGGCGTATCAACTTTATGCGCCTTTTTTGGGTAACTACGATCGCGTGATTGTATTTTCTCAAATACAGCGAGAATTACTAGCACGCATGGGTGTGCCAGAAGAAAATATTGCCGTAATTCCCAACGGTGTGGATACTGCCAAGTATTGTCCTGGGACTTCTAAAGTTAAAGCAGAATTTAACGCAGAACGCTTGTTTATTTATCAAGGTCGCATCGCTCCTGAGAAAAACGTCGAAGCCCTCCTCCGCGCTTGGAAACAAGCCGAAATGCGCTATGATAGCAAATTGCTGATTGTGGGTGATGGTCCTGCGAAATCTTCTTTAGAAACTTTTTATGGTTCGGAATATGGCATAAGTTGGTTAGGGTTTATTGCCAACGAAAATCGGCGCATCGAAATTTTACGCGGTGCAGATGTATTTATTTTGCCTTCATTAGTAGAGGGACTTTCGCTGTCTTTGTTAGAAGCAATGGCAGTAGGAAGCGCGTGTTTAGCCACAGATGTCGGCGCAGATGGCGAAGTATTGGAAAACGGTGCAGGTGTAATTCTTAATACTAAAACAGTGCGATCGCAATTAAAAACTTTTTTGCCACTCTTCCAAGACCATCCAGAGTTAACAACTTTGTTAGGACAGAAAGCCAGAAAGCGAGTACTAGAGCGATATACCCTCAGCAATAATATTACTCGACTCGAAGAACTTTATACTAATATTTTAATAAAGCCCCGCGTGCAATTTAGTCGGGGAGCGTAGGCAAGATAAGGGGACAATAGGAGTCAGGGGTCAGAATATAAAGTTTATCTCAAAGCCAAATATAAAGCCTGTTTTACTTTAGAATTCTGGCGTAGCTGTATTCTGAATTCTGCTGTAAATCCATTTTCCTTCTGACTCCTGACCACTGACATCAATATTGCTGCTGTATGTAGATATGTAGGCGATCGCCTTTTATGCCCCAATGGCGATGCATGTTATTTAGTTATCGAGAAAGTGATGCCTTATTCACTTTGGTCAGTTCAGCAAAACCTATATACATATATATAATATGAGCGATAAGCAAGTTTTGTAACTAATTCGTAAAAAAACTTTATTAAAATTAATATAATTTGATAAACTTACTTAGGTGACCAAACCTCCCCTGAGGAAACCTTCGTGACTGTGAGCAGTTACGTTGTTGAAAAGCAAAGGTTAAACCGCACCTTTGTTACTGAATTAAAGATTTACTTGGAAGACAGCCTCTCTCTTTTCTTGATTAACTACCAAAAAAATTGAACACCTGCAAGGGTGATGGTTTTTTATATCTAGCTTTTAGGACGCTAAAAGTCTAGATTGGAGTTGACACACGTTTATTGCCACTCATCTGAGTCAAGAAGATTTGCTTTTTTTGAATGAATGTTTATCAGCTAATTAACAAATAACATCGGAGATTGCGAACATGGCTTTAAGTATCGAATCCGCTCAAAATATTTTCTCTAACACTCAAGTTCCTAGCCAAATTCCAGCTACCATAGCCCTATTCGATCAACTAGGCGTTGACGATCAACTGGCTTATCTCTGGTATGCTTACACAGAAATGGGTAAGACAATTACCCCCGCAGCTCCTGGAGTAGCACGCTTGCAACTAGCGGAAGGTTTGCTCACCCAAATTAAGCAGATGTCTAAAGAAGAACAAACGCAAGTCATGCGGGAACTTGCTAGCCGTGCTGATAGTCCAATCAGCCGTTCTTATGGTTTCTTCAGTGTTAACACCAAGCTGGCTTTTTGGTACGAGTTAGGTGAGTTGATGAAACAGGGAGTTGTGGCTCCCATTCCCAGTGGTTATCAAATGTCTCCTGGTGTGCAAGTAGTACTAGAAGCTACCAAGAACCTGGATGCAGGTCAGCAAATTACCGTACTGCGTAACACCGTAGTAGACATGGGATTTGATACATCTGCTCTGGGTCCAAGTAGTTCCAAACCGGCTGCGGAACCTGCGTTTAAACGTAGTGCTCCTCCTACTACCTCAGTCAAGATTGAAGGTATCACAGAGCCTGCTGTACTCGGCTATATCGAAGCGATGAACGCAGATAAATTTGATGCGGCGATCGCTTTATTTACTCCCGATGGTGCGCTGCAACCACCATTCCAAAAGCCGATAATCGGTCATGAGGCGATCGCTAAATATATGCGCGAAGAAGCCCAAGGACTGAATATGATGCCAAAGCAAGGTATCAGCGAAGTTCTACCAGATGGTTCTAAGCAACTGAAAATCACAGGTGTTGTCCAAACTCCTTGGTTTGGTGTCACCGTTGGGATGAATATTGCTTGGCGGTTCTTAATCAATCCCCAAGGTAAGATTTTCTTTGTGGCGATCGATATGCTAGCATCTCCCCAAGAACTAATGAACCTACGTCCTGTTTAGAAATAAATGTAGGGTGGGCTTGCTCCCACCCTAGCTTTTAGACTACGGCAGAGCAAGCGGTCAATTCCATACATACGCACTATTTACCGTCTATACTCACGACGAATTTCGCGTTTCCGACAAATTTTAGAATCTCGTCTCTGTGCGTTAAAATTCCTTTGACCAACCCAAACTAGTAGCGCGTCAAGGACTAATTGACGGATAGATTTTCTGTAAAGACGGCGATTCCCTTGCGTCTCTCTAACCGTCAAAATTCCTTTAACCAACCCAAACTAGTTGATTGTTGGTAAACGCGCTTCAAAGTATTCACATCTCTCGGAGAAATAGACGCCGGGTTGCGGACTTGTGAAAAGTATAAAGCATCACTTTGCAGTGGACTATGACCCCAAATTCCCAGCGCGTGACCGAATTCGTGGCGGGCGGCTGCGGTAAGATAATTACCAGTTTGGGTAGGACTCAGCAATATCGTGAAGCGGTGAGATAAAACTTTGTTATTTGTGTATAACTCGTAAGTGGTTTGTGCCGATCGCGCACGCGGAATGTTACTATCAGGCGACTTCTGAAGAGGTGGGGCTTTTCGCACAATTGTAATATTAGCAACCTCCGGCTGTTCTACTACCTCCAAGGGTAAATAAACGCTCCACTCTTGGACTGCTTGCAGGACGGTATTAACCCATGTTTGAGCCTGTTCGTCGCTAATTTCTTTGGGTGTTTTTACGTAAATGCGAATAGGAAAATGTGACCAAACTAAATAACCGACTTCAGTTAATTTAACTTGAGAAAAGTAGTCACCGCTGTTGGTGTTGTCTTTCCACTGTAGCAGCGTCGGCGGTAGGGGATGAGGTCTTGGGGAAGTGGGGGAGAGGGTAGGAGGGGGAGAAGGGGGGAGGGCGGGAATTGTTCTTAACTGTGATACATTTTGCCGGGTATTTATCAAAATGCCATTTTGTGCAAGGATGGGATTGTTTTGGAAGTTAGTAAAAATGACTAACAGCCCTGTGCCAATAGCTAAGGCAAGAGCTGTAATTAAACGCCGCAAAACTATATTTATTTTAATTTTAGGCGTTGGGTTGTTCTCCCCATCCCCCCATCTCCCCATCTTTATTTAGGCAGCCAACCAGCGCTTAAAACTACGGTTAAGCCAAGGAAAATTACTGTGAGTGTCCAGGTAATTCGGTTGAGTGTAGTTTCTGCACTTTTGGTGCTGCTAAACAATTGAGCCTGTCCGCCAATGGCAGCAACGCCATCGCCTTTCGGGCTATGCAGTAATACTAAAACAATCAAACCAACGGCAGAAAATGCCCAGATGCCTTGCACGATATTAGTAACAGTCATGATAAGAATTTAATAAGTTAGGTAGAGACGTTCCGGACCGAACGTCTGTACGAAAGGTGCGGTAGAGACGTTCGGTCCGGAAC
>JBPCQW010000215.1:0-3509 GCA_050997715.1 Hassallia sp. | reverse complement strand
TTCTAGGCAAGCAAGTATTGGAATATACAGGCAAAGTGCAGCCCAAACTCGGAGAAAGGGGAGCTAAGGGACAGCTTTTGTATCCCTATCTACCCAATCCGGAACTGGTGGAAGCGGTGAATCTGGCGATTTATTTGGAACGACCGTTACTGCTGAAGGGGGAACCGGGATGTGGTAAAACTCAATTGGCGATCGCAGTTGCCTACGAATTAAGCTTGGATTTGAAAGCTTGGTACGTAAAATCCACCAGTCGGGCGCGGGATGGTTTGTATAGTTATGATGCCGTGGGACGGTTGCGGGATGCCCAGCTTGCGGCTTCTAATCGCTTAACGCCAGAACAAATCCAGCGCATCGATGACCCAACAGCCTACGTGCGTTTGGGACCATTGGGACAAGCATTTCAGCAGCAGAATCCGACGGTGGTGCTGATTGATGAGATTGATAAAGCTGACATTGACTTTCCCAACGATTTGCTGCTGGAACTAGATGAGCGGCGGTTTATTGTTGAGGAAACAGGTCAGGAAGTTGAGGCAAAGGCAGCCCCAATCGTGATTATTACCAGCAATGATGAGAAAGATTTACCAGATGCCTTTTTGCGTCGGTGTTTGTTTCATTATGTAGAATTTCCTAACAGTGAAACGCTCGTCCAAATTATCAATGCCTTATTTCCAACTACATCAAAGGAGTTAGTCACTCAAGCTATAACTCGCTTTTTGCAACTGCGGGAGGAAATGCGGAAAGATAAAGGGGAAGCAGGTAAGAAAGTTAGCACCAGCGAGTTAATTGATTGGTTTCGTGTTTTGCGGAGGTATCCTCAAGATGAGGCACTGGCAAAACTGAATGGCAAACTTCCTTATGCTGGCGTTTTACTTAAAAGTTTGGATGACCATATTCGTTATCTGAGGTTGAGTAAAAGTGGATGACCTACCGCTACTGGAACTGTTTACTCGACTGCGAGAGGCTGGTCTACAGCTAGGTATCGATGATTACCAGGCGGTATTGCAGGCTTTGCAAGCTGGTTATGGTCTGCCCAATCGAGCAGCTTTAGCTAGGTTGTGCCGGACACTGTGGGTTCGGTCAGCAGATGATATGCGCCTGTTTAACTACTACTTTGAACTGTTGATTGGCAGTGAGGAGGAAGATTTATTAAATGCCAAACAGGATGCCAAGGAAGTTATAAATGTTCGGCTTGTTACCCATGCAGCCTTGGCAGGAGTCTTAATTTTCGGAATTGCAGTAGTGCTGCGGTTTGATCGTCCTCAGAATCAGACTGTTACACCTTCTGGTTCTGTGCCAATTCCAACATTAGTGCCAACGAAAGCACCCGTACCAACTCAGGAACCAATACCGACCCCTACAGCGCAAATAACTCAAACTCAATTTCAACCACCAATTTGGCAAAATTGGTATCTGCTGCTGATTCTGGCTTTGAGTGCTGGATGTGTATGGTTGGTCAATCTGTTAATCCAACGCCGCAACCGCAGCAACCGACATGCTGAACCCTCCATACCAGAGCCAAATCCTCCTGTGACTTCAGAATTGCTTCACGAGATAGAAGATGAAGTACAGGTTGCCCAGGCTGTGCGCCAGGTTACTAGCAGCCATGAGGAAATATCGAGAGAACACTTACTTTTGTCTGCTGACTACCTTCCTGTAACTCAGCGGCAAATGAAGCAAAACTGGCGTTACTTGCGGCGTTTGGTGCGAGAGGGCATACCAACTGAACTAGATATAGACGCAACCATTAACCAGTTGGGACGTTACGGAATTTTGCTAGAGCCTGTGTTGCTACCGCGTCGAGTCAACCGAACCGAGCTGCTATTGCTGATTGACCAAGAAGGCTCAATGGTTCCTTTTCATTCGCTGTCCCACCGTTTGATGGAAACAGCCCAACGAGGAGGACGCCTAGGAAAATTTAATATTTACTACTTTCATAACTGTCCAGATGAGTATATTTATCGAGACTCCTATCATCAGAAAGCTGAATTAATCAAAGATGTTTTAAACAGGCTGCGTCAGGAGCGAACAGTTGTATTGATATTTAGCGATGGAGGTGCTGCCCGTGGTGGTTTAAATTCGCAGCGGATTGAGTTGACAGAGGCATTTCTCAATCAACTCAAACAGCACGTCCGTTATATTGCGTGGCTCAATCCAATGCCGAGAAAGCGTTGGTCTGGTACAACAGCAGGAGAAATTGCTGGTCTAGTGCCGATGTTTGAAGTATCGCGTCAGGGTTTAAGTGGGGCGATCGATACACTGCGGGGTCGCAATAAAAATCTTGTAGAACTGCACAGGGGAGGAAAATGACTCGCTCAACTACATCTCGTAGCGAAGCCAAATCTAAAGCTGCTACACGTCGCATTCAATCTTTTCGTCAACGCTTTGGCGAAGCGCATTTTTATCTGGCTTGTCAGGCTGCTTTTCCCTTAGCAGTTACGCCCGATTTACTCTACCAAATCTGGGCTTACTTTCAACGCGATATTCATGGAAAAGTCCTCAACATCCCCTGGATTGCAGTTTCAGATGTACTGCTGAACCTTTGCGATGAGGTTGGTTACGAACTCTATGAGATGGATTCGACAATCCGCAACGAACTTTTGCATCAATTTAAAGAGAATCCTTGTTTTAGTCAGCAGCGAATTCAGGAACTCTCCAAATTTTTGATTACCTATTTGCAGCATCAACTCGATAGTCCTGACCTTGACACCCGTGATTTTGCCCAAGCTCAAAAGTGGACTGCTTTAGCGTATATCTCTCCAGATGAAGCAGCTCGCGAACTTGCTTTCACCCTCACAAATTTAAAACTGCAAGACCACTCTGAGTGGATACGCTTAACTTCGCTGGTCGAAACCTTGGTAGAACCTTTAGGAGACTATGAACCACTGCTAGTTTATGTTCGTAGCATGAAAAGCTTTGTCAGAGGGGATGTCAAAGAGGCAAAAAATCACCTCAGCAGAGTGCTGGACTCCAAAAACCAGATTGAGGTTGCTGGAATCAAGTTGTTGATTCCAGACCAACTTAAAGCAGACCCTTTGCCTTCGTTTAGTGTTTCTCCTGCATGGAAAAAGTATCGCTGGTCAATTATTGCTGGTTTAGCAATTGTTGTAACAGGAGGATTCTTTACTTGGCAGACAGCACTAAACCTACCAGGGTCGCCGTTGTCTTATGTAGAACAGAAAACCTTAACACAAAACATTCTGTGGATACAAAATACAACTCTCAGAGGGCATAGCGATCGGGTTAATAGCGTCGCTTTCAGTCTGGATGGGAAGTTGCTTGCTTCTGCTAGTGACGACAAAACAATTAAACTTTGGCATATACCGAGTATGACATTGCGCTCCTCTCTACAAGAATTTGACAAGTCGTCTGGACGAGGACATATTGGTGCTGTTATTGGTGTGAGTTTCAGTCCGGACGGGCAAAGTATGGCGGCTGGTGGTGCCGAAGGGTGGGTGAAACTTGGGCGTACTCGCGACGGCTATATGATTCAAACGCTGCAAGGACACGTC
>JBPCQW010000616.1:0-7783 GCA_050997715.1 Hassallia sp. | reverse complement strand
CAGGAATTACAACGCCTAAATCAGCAATTACAGCAAGTTGGCAATGATTTTCGCCAGCATATTACAGAAGAAGTAAACAACGTAGTGAATAATGCCTGTGATGCTTTGGAAGCTGATTTTCGTCAATTGCAATTACGCATGACTCACCGTTTAGATGAGTTACTACATACCTTTTCTGTGAGTAATGCTTATCGACGCGCAACTTTGACTCATCCTCGCAACGCTACCGCACCGTTAATTGCTATTTTAGTAGAGGCTTTTTATTATTTGGCGAATCAGTTGGAAGATATTTTAGTAGAGTCTTCACAGGAGGTAATTGCTAACCTCTTTCAAGGGTTAATGGAAAGAATTCGGAAATCTGAATATTACCGTCAGTTGTATCGCTTATTAGGTAATGATGGCGGAATTGAAGTTGAGTTAAAAGCGTTAGAAAAAGTAGTCTCTGAAGCTATTGTAAATGCAGCGCGGGTTGAATGCGATCGCTTTGTTAGAGAAAGTCCTAGGTTTTACGATGAAGGCACTTTTTCAATATATCAGTTTAGGCAAACATTGCTGCAAACTTCTCAAGGTTACGACTGCGAAAGCATGGTTGAAGCAGAACCGGCAATTAGGCAATTATTAAAGTTAGATTTTGAGCCGAAAGTTTCCGAAACCATCCGCAAAAACTTCCGCCAAACTATTAACCAAACTATCAAAAGTCAGTTGCTACCAATGGCGGATAAGCAAGCAGATGAGATTTTGCAACAATACTCTCATGCGCGTGCTTATTTAGAAGAAACGCTTGCACAAGAAGCTGAGAATAAAATCCTGAATAATCGACGGTTACTGCTTGTTGTTGAACAAAAGATTGAGGGGTATAATTCAGCGGTTTCGGCAATTAATAGTTGTTTGCAAGCGATGCAGTTATATGACTCTTTGTTACCTGTATTTGATGATTCGCTGAAAATTTATGAGATTTCGGATGCTGCGAAAAAAAGTATTTCGAGTAACGGTTTTCTGATATCGGATGGTTTAGGGGATGTTGTAGAGGAGGGTTAGAATCTAAGCTTAGTAAAGCTTCGCGTAAAATTGTAGCGTTTTTAAACGCAGAGGAACACAAAGTAAGCGCAGAGGAACGCAGAGTTTTTTGGAATTTCATTCGTTACGATTTTGTGCGATTATGTGGTTAAAGATTTTTCTCACGCAAAGCCGCAAAGACGCAAAGGGAAGAGTTGTTTTAGGTTTTAAGTCGGCGTAGGCGGACTTTGTTTGTGAGCCAGCGAATTTTATTCTGTTCGCGTAGCGTGCGCTTGGCGCAGGGCGTTTCGCCGATGTAGTGACGATTTATATTTGATGCGAATATAATTGTTGAGTATAGTTTTTTAAATAATTTTCAGGATAAAAGTTAAAATGCACGAAAACTCTTTTTTACCAAATTACGGCGATGATGATGTTTGCTCTTCTTCTGATAATGCAATGTTTAAAGTTGGTAAACTTAGACAAACGATAAAACAGGCATTTATAGGTTCAATACAAAAAGCATTAAATGATGTATTAAAATCTGCTGTATTAGAATTTTATACGCATACAAAAGACTGGTTGGGCGACGGCATTGATTGTGAAATACTGAAGATAGGAGCTAAAGGTTGGCAAAAAGGAAAAATTAAAATTAGAGTGAATGTAGAGTTTTGTCCTGATGAACCGGAAATTGAAGAAGCACTAGAAATCACCGAACCAGAGTCACCACTTGATGACATCCGTCGCATGATAAACGAAGTCAGTACATGAGTAAAACTCCTCGCATTCGCATCCCGACCGAGGTGAGAAAATACGTCTTTCAACGCGACAAATATCAGTGTCAAAGTTGTGGTCAAACAAATGACGAAACTAATCTCACTATTGACCATATCATCCCCCTTGCCCGTGGTGGTCAAAATGACATCAGTAACTTACAAACTCTTTGCTTTACCTGCAACCTTCAAAAAACAGATAAAAGTGATCACCGCTTTCGGCGACATTTTGATTTCTAGGATAATATTAACTGTTAGTTTCTTAGGAATATGTCTAAAAACCTTAACAGCAACTCCCGAAAGTTATCCAAAAGTACTGTTTTCTTATACTTTTGCGCTATTATTGCTGTTTTTATCGCAGCTTTTCCCAAGCTATACGAAATAAAAACAAAAGCCGGGATTGATTTAGCACCAGGAATACACGCCGGCACTGTTTTTGAAAAATACAGCCACGGACTCTTCAAATGTGAGTGGCTTTATCCCTACCATTGCGATCGCGAAGCTTCTTCAAAAAATACTCACCATCACATTTAACTAGGGGGGATGGAGGAGTGGGGGAGACAAGGAAGATATAGAAATTTCTTCCTTATCCCCCTTGTCCCCCTTCTTCCTTTGCGCCTTTGCGCCTTTGCGTGAGATTATCCTAATTGACTCAACCAAGGACTAACATCAACAGCTAACTTTTGTCCCAACTTCAACAAATGCCGACACTGATTAGTATCTTTGCCATTAGCGATCGCCACCGCACAATGCGGTAATATTTGACTGTGCAAACAACTAAAGTATAATTCCTGGGATCGCTCCAGAGAGATGCCGATGTTCATCTGATAGCCGATATCTATCAACCTTTCTAAGCTTTGGATATCTGCATCGAATGTACCGTTGGGATCGTGCAATAATTGCCAAAGCGATCGCAAAATCAATTGCTCTAACATCACCTTGCCGTCGTGAATATTCAGCCGACAATGCAGATGTTTCGCTTCTTTGGCGATCGCCTCCAATTCTACCAGATGATTCGCGCTTAATTGCGGCTCGGCGATATCTTGCTCAAGCGATCGCAATGTCATCATACACCGATGCCCTAACGCAATCTCTGCTGCTACCTGTAACTCTTGCGGTACTTCGAGTTGATCGCGGTGGAATGCCATCATCACTCCGTAATTATCCCGGTAGGTTTGAGTATAAAGCTCATTTAAACGTGCCAGTGTTTCCTGACTCAACAACCGCATAATTCGATGGCGTTCCTCAGCGAATAAGTTCTGCAAGCTGAAAGGTTCTTCCCCAAACAACTGCATCATCGCCAAGATAGTATGCGCCGCACTCGCTTGTTCTAGCGCCCCAAACAGCTTTTCTTTTAACTGGCTGTAACTACGTCTTCCCTCAAACGGTTGAATGCAGCAATGAAAATCCCAGCCTCCCAAATGCAGCACAGCAAAGACTAAATGTTCGCTTTCCCAGGTGATTTCTGACACCAGCTTTACTTGTCCCATCGCCAGGGTTAGCGATCCCAGGCGTTGCATTTGGTAATCTAGCTCATTTGCCGTGTAGCAATAAACCCGCTTTTGGTAAGGATGCGGAAGTTTGCTGGAAGAATTATGGGTTTCTGTCGGTTTGCGATCGCTATTACCAAATAATGAACTTATCGCATAATGTGCTGCAACTTGGTTAAAACCTACTTGTGCTGTTAACACCAATTGGCGATAAATTTCCCCACCATGCTTAAATATATCAACATTACTGGGGGCTAAACCAAGACGTTTGACAAAGCCTTTGTCTAACTGTACCCCCCCTACATCTCCCGCCAATTCCATCGCTCGCGCCGCATAGCGCATAATCTGCGTTCCCTCTGGGCGGGAAATTTCTTCAAAAAACCAACCGCAACTAGTAAACATCAGCAAAGCATGACGCTGCATTTCTAAAAGCCGTAATGCGTCTACTTGTTCGGCGGCTGTCAGTTTGTGGGTTTGATGGCGGCTGAGGAATCGGTTAATATTTGCTGGAGAGCGATCGCGCATCACCTCGATATATTCATTTCTCGCTTGCCAAGGATCGCTAAAAAGCTGGCTGCCATATTCTTCATATACATCAACTAAGCGATCGCGCAGCCAATTTAGCGCATCTCGCAACGGACGCCGCCATTTTTGATGCCAAACTCCCCCTTCACCACCACAACCGCAATCATCTTGCCATCTATCGACACCGTGGGCGCAACTCCATGCTGTGACTGGTTTTAATTCGACTTCCCAAGCCGGGGGTTCTAAGCTGAGGTAGTGGGCAAAGTTCGTTACCGTCCAACCTTGGCTGGGAAATTCTTCGATGAAAGCGAAAGCGAGAGTTTTCTCAGTTCCTTTCTTATGATGTCCGAAGGTTTCCCCATCCGTCGCTACAGAAATCAACTGTGCAGGACGATGATCCCCGCGCACCGCTGAACCGATGCGTCCTGCAAAGTGACTGGAATTGTAAACCACATCACTAAAACCCATATCCCGCGATATCGGACCATCGTAGAAGAATATATCGATGTAAGGAGGAGATTGGGGATCGGCATTTCCCAGTCCCTCGTCCCTAGTCCCCAGTCCCCAATCGCCTTTCAAATAACAACGATATGGGCGGGTAGAATCAATTTGAGCGCCGCCAACTTCGTGCCATTCTGGGTGCGGATTCTCGTTATTTGGTAAGGGACGACAACGTTGTGCTTGAGAAGGTGCAAGGACGATAAAACGAATGCCTTCAGCAACTAAAGCTTCTAGAGTTGCGTAGTCTACGGCAGCTTCTGCTAACCACATACCTTCGGGATCGCGTCCAAAGCGGGATCGGAAGTCTTCCTTACCCCAGTGGATTTGGGTTTGTTTGTCCAGCGAATTGGCGAGAGGCATGATGATGTGATTGTATACTTGCGCGATCGCATTGCCATGACCGTTTAGGCGATCGCAACTTGAACGATCCGCTTCTAAAATCCGTTGATAAACCTCCACATCATGGCGTTCCAGCCACGACATCAACGTCGGTCCAATATTAAAGCTGAAATACTCGTAATTATTCACGATCCCCAGCACTTCACCTCGGTTGTTTAACACCCTGGCAAAGGCATTTGGGCGGTAACATTCCCAGTGAATCCGCTCATTCCAATCATGGAAAGGCGCAGCACCAGGTTGCCGCTCAATCGCATCCAAATAAGGGTTTTCCCGTGGCGGTTGGTAAAAATGACCGTGTACAGCTACGTAAACACCGTTAGCCGTTCTCAACGGGTCGGGTTGCTGGGTATATGCCTGGGTTTGGTTTGACATCGATGAGCCAGCACTAGCCGGCATTTCAGCAGCTGAAGTCATGTATCTTTATCCTAAATAACTAAAAATTACAGTTGCGCTGTCGAAAATAAGACCAAAAATCGTTACCGCGCCATCTTTTAAATGTCGGTATAAACAACTATGATAAACAAAGAAACTTTTGACATATTCGCCTTAGTCTTGCGGGTCATCTGCGTTCTCGCTCCTTCGCACTTCCCGCAGGCATGAGTAAATTATCCATTATCAAAAGCCTTAGTTAACGGGTTATTTGGTTTGCAGCCCGAAAAAACTTAATTGTCTTTTAATATATTAAACCCCATTTATGGTGTAGCATTTGGGCTTAATTTGATACTTTTGTAACAAAAGATTGCGAAAGCTGCACAAATCGCAAATTCATTTTACATACCTAGCCAAAAAGTAGAAACAGTAGAAACTCTGAGCCGTCCTAGGGCAGGGTAGAGAGTATCCTAGAGTCTAGTCTTTGGAGGTGCTGAGTGAAAGTGGATAGTGGTTAGTGGATAGTGGTATTTTAACAACCATCAACTATCAACTAACAACTTTCAATTCCTAATACTCGATTTCCGGATAACCCAGCACTCCTTTATATTGATCCCCTAGAATTTAGGTAACAAATGTCCGGTAAAAACATTCTCTTTCTGGTTCTGTTATTGTTTATCCCCGTTTCCTTAGCAGCCCAATTTCTCAAATGGGGAGAGTTGATAGTTTTCATCACCGCTGCACTAGCAATTTTGCCCTTAGCAGCTTGGATGGGTACGGCTACAGAAGAAATTGCTGTGGTAGTTGGTCCAAGCTTAGGAGGTCTGTTAAACGCTACTTTTGGTAACGCTACAGAATTGATCATTGCCCTAATTGCTCTGAAAGCTGGGCTGGTGGATGTAGTCAAGGCAAGTATAACCGGATCAATTATCAGTAACTTACTACTTGTGATGGGTTTTTCTATGCTTTTGGGAGGACTTCGTTACAAAGAACAGACATTTCAGCCAATTGTAGCGCGGGTAAATGCAGCTTCTATGAATTTGGCGGTAATTGCGATTTTGCTGCCTACAGCAATGAACGTCACTTCTGTTGGGATTAGTCAACAAACCCTGGCAAATTTTTCCCTTGCCGTGGCGGTGGTGTTAATCTTGGTCTACGCCCTGACGTTGCTATTTTCGATGAAAACTCACGCCTATCTTTATGAGGTGGGTTTAGTGGAGTCAGAGGAAATTCATACCAAGCCCAATATTTGGTTATGGAGTGGGGTGCTTTTAGTATGTACTCTTTTAGTGGCGTTTGAGTCAGAAATGCTGGTAGATTCTTTAGAGGTAGCCACATCCCAGTTAGGTTTAACAGCGCTGTTTACAGGGGTGATTTTGGTTCCCATCGTTGGCAACGCGGCTGAACATGCTACCGCAGTGACTGTGGCAATGAAAGATAAGATGGATCTTTCTGTTTCCGTGGCTGTGGGATCGAGTATGCAGATTGCTTTATTTGTCGCTCCTGTTTTAGTGATAGCAGGACGGGTATTAGGTCAGCCGATGGATTTAGATTTTAATCCCTTTGAATTAGTGGCTGTGGCTGTATCGGTGTTGATTGCAAATAGCATTAGTTCTGATGGTAAATCTAATTGGTTAGAAGGCACATTGCTATTAGCCGCCTATACAGTGTTGGGGTTCGCTTTCTACTTCTATCCAGTAATCGACCCCATGAGTTAGTTGCAACGTCAACTCCCTGCCGGGGAATTCACTCAATAACAAAAAGCGATGTCTTTAGACATCGCTTTTTGTTATGTGAAATTGATATACCGCCCTCAGGCTGGAAGCCTGGGGCTATACGTACGAAGCCCGCCTACGCGGGCTGTAATCTCATAGCCCGCCTACGCGGGCTTTGTACGTATAGGGACACCCTTCTAGGGTGTTGACTACTATTTAAATTTCTAATTAAAAAAGACCAAGCAGAAAGATGACGGTCAACCCACAGAAGGCAAGCAAGGAGATAATAACTATGTTGCCTACGCTATGGTCAGATGTTGTTTTTTGTGTATTTACAGCCATATGAATCAACCTGATTTTTACGACTTTATGCTGAAATTATAAACACATTGAATCAGGTGTTTTCTATTTAACATCTAAAAGTTTATTTTAATTAAATTAAGTTCAACATTTTGAGTATATTTACTTGCAAAATCATTAATTTTTTTATGACAAAAATTAATGATTTTCTCATAAATGTTGTGGATGATTGAAAATAGTTTTTTTGGACTCAAGTATAAAAACAAGCATTAATACTCAGAAATTAAGTGTCATTTGGTTGATCATCAAATTAACAATGCTTGTTAATTACTAGTGAATGAGCTTGCAAAATTTTGTCAGCTACGTTATAAATTTAACTTGATAATTGTTACAGTTAATTACAAAAATTTATGCTTACGAGTATCTCCCAAAATAGTTCTTGGGCTACTTGACACCAAGAAAATTTTTATATCAATGAAAAAATATTAAATTGTACGTCTTTAGTTAGAGTGAAATTTATTCAGGAATAAGATATGCGTAGAAAGGTGATGAGATTGATGGCGAAATAGAACAGGTCAAAGTAAAAGGCAAAACTATGCTTTTTTTTGCCTTAATATTGCTTCTTTTGACCTTTTATAAATTATCCAGTCAAAATCTAAACAAAAGCTAAAATCAAAAATCGATAAGTGGGGTTCCCATGTCTGACTTGATTCAT
>JBPCQW010000557.1:0-5430 GCA_050997715.1 Hassallia sp. | reverse complement strand
GAACTACGCTCTAAAAATATTACAGGTATTGAGGGAACCGAGTCTCCTATTTGCGCTACTTGCCATTTAGCATCCGCTTGCAAAAGTACCAGCGGTCTTGGCTTCGGATTCCGCAGTTTACGAAGAGACGCATTAAGTCAACTTTGTATACGAGCGCATCCAGATAGTCTGACAAAAACCGACGAATTTGATTATAATACCGCAGGTGCTTTCTGGGATGAAACAAACACACTCTTACAGACAATGAAAACTGTAACCTTTGAACTGAATGACTTTGAGCATCAGATGGGTGAGTTAGAAAGCACGTTGCCAGAAGTCCATGCAGCTTTAAGACCGCTCAGAGTTATATTGCGAAATCTCCTAAAAAAGGAAATTTTACCAACATCCCGCTATGGTTTTGATGATGCCGGTGTTCGAGCTTTGTTACCAAACAAACCCGAAAACTTGGCGGACATGATTAATCAAATTGAAACTGCGTTAGTTCCAGACTTAAATTTCTTAGAGTCCGCAGATGGCATTGATGTTAAGTCGGTTGAGAAAGAATATAGAGCCGCTGCTTATACTGCGTCCCTAATGATGCAGAGACAAAACTATCGCGCAGCAAATAAAGGAATAAACGACGTAGCTTTAAACTGGCTTGTGCCATTCCTCAAAGTATGGGATGGAAAGTATGGGTCTTTGCGGTGCGAATATGGGGAACTAACAGTCTACACTCGTAACGATCGCCACAGCGAACTTGCGAATGCCTTTAAGTTTAATATTTATTTAGATGCAACTCTCACGTCTTCACTACTAGCGGTAAAACTGGGCGTAGCAAAAGAAGATATTCTGGAAGCGTGCGAAACTCCACCTAGTTATAGCAATTTACAAATTATTCAAGTTGCTGGACTAGGCAAGTTGGGTAAAGTCCGCAGTGAAACTTTAACAAAACGAGTAAATGCTCTTAAAGCTGAGTTAACTTCTCTTCACCAAGACGAAATTGAAAGTAAAATTGCTTTTATTGAGTGGAAAGACCAGGCAAGTGATGACGATGGCTATCACTTCCGTGATGGAAGAGGGATTAATCGTTTTCAAGATAAGTCAGCTTTGGTTAGCGTCGGTGTACCTTATCCCAATATCGGACGACTGCAAGCCGAGTTTCAAACTTTGACCGGATGTTATGTGTCGTTAGAAAATTACAAGTGTACCGCTGCACTAATCCTTGACAAAGATGGACAGCCTTCTTCCAAAATAGTCGTTGGGCATCGCGGATCTCCAATACAAGGCTGTCCATCTTTGTCTACGGAAAACCCTCCCGAAGAGCTTTATAGCGATGATCCGTCTGCGGAAAATCTAGAGTCTCAATCGGCAATACAAAAACAGTTTCAACTGTTCGTATCTGAATATGTCCAAAGTGAGATCATTCAGGAAGTCGGCAGACTGCGTTCCCACAAGAGACCAACAGAACAATTAACTTATTACTTTGTCGGCGACTATGACTTGAGTTTTTTACTTGATACTTATAGTGACGCGAAATTTCATTGCGTTGAAGCCTTCAGCATCACACCACTAGCCGGCACTCCATATGAACAAAATAAATGGGTCATACTGCAAGCTGCGCGTCAGATTCTAGCAGACGGAAAAAAATTAACCCAGGTAGAGATCGCCAAAATTGCCAATATGACCCAAGGTGGAATCAGCCGAATTGCCAAAGAGTTTGGAGGATGGACTAAGTTCCAAAACGTATTATTTGCGTTACTAGAGGGTTTAAGTAATGGGGATAATGCTACGTCAGTGCAAGACGTTGAGACACAGTGGCTGGCTAAAACTTACTTGCCTCTGTTGGCAGAAAACCCAGATAACCACTCGTCAGTTGAGATTGTTAAGGAAGTAGGAGCGTTGTTGCTTGTTTATAGACACAAAATGTTCTGTGCGATTCTAAGCGAAACGTCAATCCAAACTAAAGCGACAATACTTGGGCATCTTTTTAGGCTGTTTTCTCCAGAACTGCGAGAAGAATTTCTGGAAATTCTAATAACTTAGTTTGATTGTAGTCGGGCGATCGTTCACTCTTAAGTAACATGACTGTTGCTGCAATCCTTGCTGAAGAACGAAACTTTCGCAGCACAAAAAGTTGCAGATTTTATTAGAGTGTCAGCAACAGCCACACTAAGATCAAGAATCATCTCTGTATGTCAGATAACCAAACACTATTTCAAGCAGTCGGGATTATTCGCGGTGATGTTGAAATCGCAACTGAGCGCGGAAAACCCTCTACTGTATCAATTCAGGGCAAAGACTATGCACTTCTTTATGTTCCAACCAAGCAAGGATTTAAAGCACTTGAAGCTTTAACTAAAGAAGTAGAAGCTACCGGAAATAATCAACGATTGATTGTTTATCCCAAGTTAACTCACTTCCCCGGAAGAGATAAACAGCACGAAATCGCTTTTCAGCTAGTCGGTTTTGACCGAGGCTTACAATCAGAGGGTGTTACTGCTGATTTAGCTGATTTTGAATTTAAGCTCTGTGGTTTGTGGCAGTTTATCCCAGTCTGCCAAACTCCGTGCATTTCCGTCTTCAAAAATTTCACTTCTGACAGATTAGAGTTTGTTAAGGAAGCCGAAGTATATAAGCGGGTAAAATTTATGAAAGGTAGCCACATTCCTGTGATATGGAAAGATGCTCCTGTAAAGCCTTTTAGGTTTAATCCCAAAATAGAGAAAGAAGAACAAGGTAAAGCTTTGTTCGTAAGTATTAAAGCTAAGTTCCTGCCGAGTCGTCAACTATTCGGTTTTGATTCACTACTCAGTCTGCCTGTTGAAGAAGCTCCTAAGTTTTTTAAAGCCAGCAAGAAAATGAAAGCGGAAGCGCTGCAAGAATCCAAAAACTTTAAAAAGGCTAAAACTCCGGAAAAAGTTGAAAGCGATTTTCACATCTTTCCGAAGCCGAAAAAGCGATCGCTGCAAAGCGTGCCGCAGGTATCGTCAGTTGAGAGCGCATTTGATTCAAAACCGATGCCGAAACCAAAAACTAAAAATTAATGTAATTGCCGCTGCATAAAACTTACTTAAATGTATGCGCGTGTAGACGCACGTCTACACAGTAAAATCATATAGACAAAAGTACATTTTGTCACGCCCAGCCGGGGTTACTACGTCTATTGAGCATAGTTTTATAACTATTGTTAATGTACCTCCACGGGTCCCAAAAAGTCAGATAAAATTGGACAGGCTTCTCCCAGAGGGAGACGCGAAGCGCGAACAATCGAGTTTGTCGCTATCGTGTTGCGGATCTAAAAAAACAAGCCTGTCCCATTTTTTTGACGGCAACTTCCAAGCCAATTTTGTCCAGTTTTAGTGCAGGGGAAGCGCCTGTGTACTACATTCGGGAAACTACTATGCTCAATTTGTATCAAAATTTAAATCCCCACATATTTGCCACAAGCAAATAGTCAGCGTGAAAAAAATATTAATATTATCTGCTAATCCCAAAGACACAAGCAAACTACGCTTAGATGAAGAGGTGCGAGAAATCAAAGCGGCGTTAAAACGAGCTAATAATCGCTTTGAGTTTGAAATCGTTGCTCAGTCAGCGCTACGAGTTGAGGATTTGCGCCGTGCGTTGCTGGATTATCAGCCAGCGATTGTTCACTTTTCTGGACACGGTTCCGAAAATGAAGGTTTAACTCTGGAGAATAATTCTGGATTTTCGCAACTAGTAAGTACAGAATCTCTGGCAAGATTATTTAAATCGTTTCAAGAAGATATTGAGTGTGTTTTGCTCAACGCTTGTTACAGTGAAACCCAAGCTGACTCTATTCATCAACATATTGATTGTGTGATGGGTATGAGTCAAGCGATTGGAGATAAGGCAGCAATTAAGTTTGCTATTGGTTTTTATGATGCTTTGGGTGCTGGCAAACCTTATGAGGTTTGTTTTGAATTAGGCTGTGCTTCTATTGATTTAGAGGGGATTGCAGAATCAGAAACCCCAGTGATCAAAATCAGGCGGCGTAGTTCTCGAACAAGCCTACAAGCTAATGTAACACAGACAGTGCCTGTAAAATCTCTAACTATTGATGATGATATGAACAGTTTACTGGTTCGCCGCGCCGATTTCCTGCGGCGCAGCGAATCAGATCGCTCTAGTAGCCAAAATCGCTCAGTTTCTGTTGGTGGTAGTGTTAGTGGTAGCGCAATCACAACAGGTGATAATAATGTTACCTCAGTACAGTATCAACTAGTTAGTTTACCAGCACCATCAAGTGTTGATATGCCAGGGGAGCTTAATGCCCTGCGTGAAATACTAGAAAACTTGTCAAGCCCAGACCGGCGCAAAATTGACAATGCTATTGCTGATGCTCTTGAAGAAATCAACAAACCACAACCAGATATTCAGGAAGTGGGTAAAGCATTAGACCGAGCCTTTGATTATGCTCAGAAGGCATCCGGATTTGCGTCTGTGATTGAAAAACTCAAACCTCACCTAACTAAAGCAGTGGCTTGGTTAGGTGACGATTGGCACAAGCTATTGAGTATCGTTAATTTCACAAATTGAGGCGATTTAATTACTTGTGAGGCAGGTGCAGTGGATGACAGCGAGATGCAAGGGGACAATCGTAAGATCACAATTGAAAAGGATGCTATCAGCAGTGCCATTATTTCCGGAAATGGCAATAAAGTTGTTATCTACCAGTATCAATTAGAACGTCTAATTGAATCCGAGGAAACTTATATCGCCGGGGAAATTGGTGCCAATCCCTACAAAGGACTATTGGCATTTCAGTCAGAAGATGGGGATATATATTTTGGGCGAGAAGAACAAATTGAAAAGCTGTGGAATTTGTTTCGCAATCTCCACGAAAATATTACTCAACAAGAAGCGCCATTACGCTTACTGCCGATTTTAGGACCATCTGGTTCTGGGAAATCTTCTTTAGCACGGGCTGGTTTAATTCCAGAGTTAGCACGACGTCCTCTGCCCGGTAAAAGTCAAGCGCAGGTGGCAGTGCTTGTACCTGGAACTCATCCTGTGGAGGCTTTAGCGACAGTGTTGGCGCGGGTGGCGACTAATGATCAAACCCCAGTGGCTAAAACTCTTGAGTTTGAGCAGGTATTAAAAGCAACTAACAACAATAATACTACAGATAGGATTATTTATGATGGTTTACGGCGGATTGCCAGTGTCCTCCCGGAGATTACTGTATCGCCGTTAGTGGTTTTAGTAGACCAATTTGAAGAAGTTTACTCGCTTTGCAATGACTCTACAGAACGCCAAATATTTATTGAAAACCTAATTCATGCCGCAAGCGATCGCGCTGGTAGTGTATCAGTAATTATCACCCTGCGGAGTGATTTTTTAGGAGAAACTCAAAGACACCCAGCCCTGAATCAAGTAATTGCCAAAGAAGGGGTAATTGTTCCGGCGATGAGTGAGGAGGAACTGCGA
>JBPCQW010000535.1:0-7373 GCA_050997715.1 Hassallia sp. | reverse complement strand
CCTTTAAGGTGTTATCCATCAATTCGAGAAGCAACATCACAGCAGTACCTAAAACCGTTCCGAACACCGCAGCCAGCGCCAGCACTGCTGAACGTTTGGGTGAAGAGGCGATTGTCGGTGGTTTCGCGGCTTCGATCAAGCGGAGATTGCTAACCTTTTGAGCTTCAGTGATGCGTGCTTCTTCTAGTTTGCTTTGTAGCGATTTCAACGATGCGGTAGCGTCTTCGCGTTCGCGGGTTAGTGCAATCAGGGGTTGCTGTTGAATCGGTAACTTTGCGAGGCGAATTTGCAGTTGAGTTCTTTGAGCTTTTACTGTTGCCAGCTTATTTTCAATTGCCGATCGCTCTGTCTCATTCGCCAGAAGTTTGGAGGTCAAATCTTGACTAATTTGCTCGCCGGCGACAGTGCTTGAAGCAACCGATGAATTTGCAGGCGACACGCGAGCAAGTTGCTCTGTGTACAATTTATTCAGATTATCTCGTTGCTCAACCAGCGCTATGACACTTGGGTGATTTTCTGTTAAACGCAAACGCGCTTCAATTAACTTTGTATTTAACTCTGTTAACTTAGCGCGTAATGTTTTAAGTTGTTCATCTTGTCCACCGCGTACAGATGTGTAAGCTTTATCTAAGCTTTTAGTGTCGGTGATTTGCCGCAAAGATGCATCCCGTCCTTTTGCTTCTTGCAATTGAGCTGTCAGGGTGCGCTCTTGGTCTTCTAAAGTGGCTAAACTCTCAACTACGCTTTTAGTTTGCTCTTCAAAAGAGATAATGCCACTGATATGTCTATACTGGCTTTCTCTCTGTTCGGCTGTTGCTAAACGCTTACGCGCGTTAGGTATTTCGCTACTTTCTAAAAATTCCCGTACTTTGGTTGCTTCTGAACTGATTGTTTTCGTATTTTCGTCAATCATTGCTTGCGAAACAGCATTCAGCAGTTGCGCTCCAAGTTCGGGGTCTTTGGATTTATAGCTCAGTTGCAGAATGTTGGTAGCGGGGACAATTTTCACACCCAATCCTTGATTAAGTTCTCCGGATGTGATTTTGCTTCCGGGTGAACCATTGTTGGATTTGAGAGAAGCGATGGCGATCGCTCGTTCTAAAACACGTTCGGATTTAACTAATTCCGCTTGGTTAGCTAAGGCACTCGCACCACCAGGGGCGCCCGAAGATACCTGTGTCAAGTCGCGACCCAATTCAGAAACGCTCACCCTTCTATCGTCCTGTATCAGTCGCGCTGATGCTTCATACAAACGTGGAGTAACGGTAAGGTAAGCAACAGCCCCACCAATTACTGCCGTGAATGTCACTAAGGCGGGCAATGCACGCCGCTTCAAAACTGCTAATAATGAGGATATACCCTTCTCCATCGCACAAAACCTTATTTCATTGGTGATTGATCATTTGTCATTACTTGGTAGAACACGTAACAACTAAACAAATGTTATTTTTTGGCGATCGCCTCAGCCAGCCCGCTTTTACGCTGGGAAATGCCGACTGCTTCAACTGCTTGAGATGATTTCAACAGTGTGGTATATAGTTTCAAGGTTTCAGAGGTAATGCGATCCCAACTGTAGTTGTTTTCTACGTGCTTTTGAGCATTCTTAGCCATTACTGCGAGTTCTTGCGGGTGATTAACTGCCCAGTCTAAAGATTTAACGCAGGATTTAACGTTTCCAGCTTCAAAAAGCATTCCCCGTCCGTTATTAATCAATTGTTGGTGCGGTGGAATGTCGCTTGCTAGTACGGGAATACCCTCGCGCATTGCTTCTAGCATTGCTAAAGGTAGTCCTTCTAAGTCAGAAGGCAGAACAAATAATCCAGCACCCCGGACTATTTCTGCCAGACGAGAACCTCTGAGTTCTCCAGCAAAAATGATATTGCGATCGCTTGCTACTTTTTCTAATAAATCGGCGGTGAAGGTTTTGGTATCGCTGACACCGCCGGCTAATACTAATTTCCACCCTTTGGGTTTTAGGGTAGAAAAGGCTTCAACCAACAAGTCGGGACATTTTTCTGGTACAAGTCTGCCCAAAAATACAATATAGCGTCCCCGTTCCAGACCCAAATCAGTGCCGTAGGTAAAATTTGGGTCAGAATCAGCGTAGCTAGCGGGAGCGTTGGGGATGTAGATTGTTTTGCGATTGTAAGTTTCCCAAAAGTAGTTTTTCAGTGCGTCTGATACAACTATAAAGCCGTCGGCGAAACGGACTGCGGCTTTTTCACCCAGTTGAATCAGCCGAGTTGAAAAACTACCCCATTTGGCGCGTTGCCAATCTAACCCCTGACAGGTGACAACTACTTTTGCAGATGTAGCGATGTTGGGCAAACAAGTAAATAAAGATGGACCTAGAGCATGGAAATGAACGATATCATATTTTTTGCCAGTTGCGGCGATCGCTCCCAGTCCTGAAGTAATAAATGCATCTATTCCTCTTAAGTGTCCACCTGGTAGAGAAATAACTCGCACGCCATTATAGTCATAATTCTCAAGCCAGGAACTCTCAGTGTAAGAGGAACGGGCGAATAAATCGACACTGTGTCCCTGTGCAACCATGCGTGGATAAACTTCTGCACAGTAATGCTCTATACCACCTTGTTTTGGCGGTAAACCTTTTGCACCAATTACAGCTATTTTCATATTCATCAGTTATTTTCTGGAGGTAGTGTACAACCTGATACACAGGCGCTATTTGGTCTTAGAGACTGCAACAGGAACGCGCGATTAGCGCTATTTTTGGTATTCTCCCATGTTTGCATCGCTGCCTCAAGGAGTTGCTAAAACGAATTCTTGTACTTATGGTTATTGTATTTGAGTTAACCGCATTTTTGGTGTTTAGGCTCTAGCAGCAAAAGTTACTCGCTGTTCCCAGCGATTTAACATTTCAGTGTAGATATCTCGAACAACCGTGCGAGCTGCATAGGGTTGGGCAGTCCGGATACACGATTCAATCGGATAATCTTCTGGATGCTGTAACACCTTGCGTAAGCCATCGGCAATACACTCACTTGTGCGTTGCTTACAAACAACTCCACTGTTAGAAGTTAGCAATTTTGGGGTTTCGCCACATTCAGTTGTGACTACTGGGGTTCCGCTAGCCAGCGCTTCTAGGACAACCAAAGGTAGACCTTCATAAGCACTACTCAGCACAAAAACATTGCAGATACGATGTAACTGTGCCAGTTCTGTAATTGGAACAGCCCCAAGCATTGTTACTCGACCTGTTAAACCCAAGGTATCAATTTCTGCGCGAACCTGAGCCGCTAACTCTCCATCACCGGCGATAAGTAGGTGAACGCAAGGATCGTTTAAAGCCGCAATTGCACGTACTAACAGAGTTGGATCTTTCTGCGGATGCAGGCGACCAGCAAACAACACAAAACGTGTATCATTTGATAAACCTAGCTTTTGGGCTAGTTCGCAAATTTTTACTTTTTTCTCTGGCTGGCTCAGAGGATAAAAAAGCTCATTATCAAACGAGTTTTTAATGTATGCAACGCGATCGCTAACACTCTTGTAACGCTGTTTATAATGCTTTACCGCATCGGTATTGCATGAAAGAATTTGGCTAAACTGAGGCACTAATAAACTTTCCACAGCGAAATATGCAGTGGGAAATCTTCGCCAAAGAATCGCCTTTTTATCACGCACAGTTTTCATTTGCGCGTGAATATCATTATGTATGAATAAAGTTTTTTCTCCTTGCCAATTAAGGGCTGCTAAGGTTGGCTCTAGCCGATGAAAATGCATGAAATCTGATTCAAAACAACGTCCTACAAGCGCTGCTGTATACTTTACCGTCGTCGGTATCAAGTTTCTAACATTATCGTTTTCCAGAGTAAATAAAGGTAGGAAACTAATTTGCCTGCCTGCTAATTCGGCTTCTTGCCACTTATTGATAGGTTGGCTTTTATCATTTCCTGTTCCTACAAGCCGCACTGCAAATTCTTGGGGTGCGTACTTGATAAATACGTTTATTAAAGTCTGAATGCCCCCGATAGTAGTGTTCCAAGGATTGAACTGGTAAAAAATCGTGAGAACTGGTTTACGCATTACTACAACCCTGGACAACCTGTGTAAACACTAATATAAGTTTTAACACAAAATATTAAAGCAAGTGTAATTTTTACTATATCCATAGAACTATTTCGTTTCATCTTCACTTCGTAGTATCTCTTAGATAATATTTTTTCACCTAAGTGAATAAAATGCCAGGATAGTATTTTTTCGATCTAGTTGTCTAATTTATTGGACTTGCGAAAATGGTATGCAGTAACACAATTTTTTGCCAATTTTTATACATTAATAGTAAAATACTTGACGTTAACTTAGTCATGGGTTAATCAACTCTAAAGCCTAGAAAAATTATATTTCTAAAGTTGCAATCAATTCCTGCCTGCGGAGCCTGAATGCTCAATATAGTGCTTACTGTTTAGTGGTCAAAAGATGCTTACTCACAATGTATCAACAAGCCGCAAGGCTTTTAATTTAACTGATTGAGGCTAGGGGAATGTAAATCAAGATAGTGAAAATTTGCAACAGTCTTATGTATACTACCTGATAATTTGGCGCTGATAGAAGTAACTAGCAACTAACAGCATTTTAGCTGAAGCCAGAATTGAAGATATTAAAACACAGGCAAACATGATCAAAGAAAAGTTCTTATATTTGAAAGATATTGTACTTTGCAAATATGCACACCGATGTTATGTCTCTATAAATCTTCTGTGTGTCTTTAAATTCATTAACGAAAACTTAACTTTCGCAATCATGTGTAATTAACTCAAATCGCTTTTATTCATTGGTTAATATGACACAAATGCCTATATTAACCAATGAATGAGCAATAAATTTTGAATTTCGATGCCGTCACATCGAAACAAAATGATAGACGCATCTATTACAGCTTGGATTTGGCTTCTAAATTTTCCAAGCGGCTTTTGAGTTCCTGATTTTGTTGTTTTACTTGGTCAAGTTCTTCGCGTAGTTGACGCAGAGTTCCTTCTGTACCGACATGAAGACGCACTTTGGTCATTTCTTCCTCAGCATAACGACGGACGCGTCCATCAGCTGTTTGATCCCCAAGCGATCGCAAAATCGAGATTGCTTTGGGAGTTTCCATTTGTCCGAGTGCCACAACTACTGCAACTTGGGTTAAAAAGAAGCTTTCTTTAGCAAGGGTTGCCAATCTATTTAAAATCGCTTCTAAGTTGCTGGGAGTTTGACCAACAGAAATTTTTCCCAATGCACGAATTGCCGATAAACGCAAGGGTTGCGGTATACCAATTTTGGTGTATTCGAGAATTAAATTTAAAGCGGCTTCAGAAGTTTTGAGTTCTGCTAAACCAGCGATCGCACCACTGCGAACAACTTCATTCCAACCAGCTTTTTCTGACAAAATTGATTTTAGCAGCTTTAGGATCTTTTCTTGCTTGGGTTTGTCATCCAAATTCCCAGAAGCGATCGCTCCAATTGACCGAGCTGCCATTGCCTCTACATAATAACTAGGATCGCCATCTTGCAAAAGCGGTTTTAAAGCCTTAAAGCTTTCATTCGTCTTGATTGTACCAAGTGCTTCCGCCACAGATCGCCGCACGAAAGAACTTGTATCTTTTAATCCAACAATTAACCTCTCGAAAGCTTGATCTAACTTAATCTCAGCCAGTTGCTTGGCTACTTCCGCACGTACACCCCAGAAAGAGTCATTTTGTAACGCCGCAGACAATGCATTTACCGCTTCTAAACCTCCTTTTTTCGCCAAAGCTTCGGCTGCATATATACGGGAGATAGGATTTGGGTCAAATTCCATCTGTGCTTTTAACTCCGATACCGGATACTCTAAGGACACAGTTTTCAGATAATTGTTCCCGACATCGAAGCTAATAAAGTTCGGTTTCGACCTAAGTGGAAAGTAAAAGCTTTGTTCGCGTTCATTCACACGCACTGTAAAAATGTTCAAGTTAGCGGTAGAGACACGATCAATCGCGTCTGTAGGAGTATTCAATGAATTCTCGTACAGACGTTCCGGCGGAACGTCTCTACCTGATTCTTGTGAGGTATAACCAAAACCGATGGGGATTTTCAAATCAAACAAATTATTACCATTACTTTCTGTGGTAAATTGACTCTGGGTAACTGTAACTTTTGCCAAGTTTGCATCTCCATCCCAAGAGTAAGCGACTTTAAAATCAGGATGACCACCGCGATAAACATACTGGTCGAACAAAAAAGTCAAATTGCGCCCAGTAGCTTTTTCAATCGCCCTTAGTAAATCGATTGTTTCGACAGTTTTGTGGGCATTATCCCGGACAAATGTCTGAATAGCCTGCCAAAATAGTTCTTCGCCTAATTCTGCCCGAATCATGTGATATACACAAGATCCTTTTTCGTAAATGTGGCGATCGTAAAGTTCGATCGCTTCTCGGTAAACATGTGTCACCATCGGACGCCGATAACGAGATGCATCTTCAGCTAAATAACTACGCGCTTCCAGTAACCGATAATATGCAGCTTCTTGGTCGCCATATTCATGTTCTGTCCACATCACCTCAGAGTAAGAAGCCATTCCCTCCTTCACCCAAGCGTGTGACCAATGTTTGATCACCACCAAATCGCCAAACCATTGGTGTGCCAGTTCGTGGACAACTAAACTTTCGGTATTGCGGTCATCTAATGCAGCGCGTTCATCCAGCAAACATCTGTCAGTTAACAGCGTGGTGGATGTGTTTTCCATGCCACCAAAGATAAAGTCATCAACGCACACTTGATCGTAGTTGGGGAAAGCATAGGTATAACCATATTTTTCGCTCAAAAACTCCATCATGCGCGGAGTTTTGCCCATGCTGCGTTTAGCATCTTCCTCTCGTCCCTTTTCGACATAGTAGGTAACGGGTTTGCCTTGCCACTCATCACGAATAGCCGCAAAGTTGCCTACAGCCAAAGTCATTAAATAGGTAGGATGAACTTGTTGCTGTAACCAATGGTATATTTTATCATCGCCCTCTTCTGTGGTGTTAATCAGTTCGCCGTTGGAAATGGCTACAAACTTTTTGGGTACTCGGACTTTGATTTCACTCGAAGATAATTGTCCTGGATAGTCGAAGCAAGGAAACCAGAAACGCGAGTCTTCGTCTTCTCCTTGAGTCCAGACTTGAATAGGTTTGTCGGGGTAATGCTTGTCAGGTTGAATAAAGTAAATACCGCGTTGGGGTTTTTCGACAGAGTAGGCGATCGCAATCAGCAATTTTACACCAACTTGCGTCGGTTGAGGAAGTTGGAGAAAAAGCTGTTCTCCATCGCAGTCAAACTTGGATGACACCTCGTTGACTTCGACAGACTTAATGTTCAAATTGACCGCATCCAAAGTCAAGCGA
>JBPCQW010000495.1:0-11818 GCA_050997715.1 Hassallia sp. | reverse complement strand
CCTTTCAGCCAACGTTGCACACCTTAAAGGTATGTTTCGAGGGGTAGTAACTTATGTTCTATTAACATTATCACCATAGGTGTGTACAACGTTTTTTTCAACTTAAGGCATTTATTATTGTTAGTTATTGGTTCCTAATATTTACTAATAACTACTAACTATTCCCTAACTCCGCTTTTCCCGTACAGACGTTACACCGGAACGTCTCTACATAACTATTCTTCCATAATTTTTATAGGGAGTTTAGCTAAATCCGGCAAGCCTACGATTTCTACTTCGGCAACTTGTTCCTTGATATTCACTGGCAATCTTAAAGGTTGACGTTCTTCTATCCAGCAACTTGCTACTGGCAAGGTTTGCTCTAATTCATCCAGTGGTCGAGGAATCACCATCACAGCGTTTAACTCACCAATCCGTTCTGCCTCAAACATCCCAGCTTCCACTGCCACCGCAACGTTTGCCACAGTACCGCGAATAATCGCTGTACACAAACCCCCACCGATTTTTTCATATGCGGCTAAGTCAACATCAGCAGCTTTCAGCATGGCATCAGCAGCTCCCACCATTGCCGGAAAACCCCGCGTTTCTACTAAACCGATCGCTTTGTTACTCAGACGGCTGTAATCGTCTCCGGTAAATTGACTCAGACGGCTAGCGATGGGTAGTACTATGTCTAAATTGGGGAAAGGTCGAGCAATCACTAAGCTAGAAACCAGTTGACCAAATTGTTCAGCGGTTTGCACACCTGCTTCTACGGCAAGACGCACATCAGCGATATTACCTCGAACGATCGCAGTACAGTGACCCCCACCGATTTTTTCATACCCAACTAAGTACACTCCAGCCGATTTCAGCATCATATCTGCTGTCCCCACTATCGCTGGAAAGCTGAGGGTTGATACTAAACCCAAGGCAGTGTCTTGAAAATTATCTCGACGACGGGATTGACCGGTGCTAGCACGTTGATTATATGTTTCCATGTGATTCCTAGATAATCGCGTATTCTGACAACTTACAATTAACACTTACTCAGAGCGATCGTCAGACTTCGGTTCACTTAATGATTGCCTATGTGGAAACAATGTGGTCAACAGCCTTTGTATACTCCCTTGCCCATAAATTTGTGTACCGAAAATGCTGGGGTCAGTGGAAGAGGTTTCTGAGTCCTGATTCGTAACTTCTGCTGACTCAGTGATAAGATGCTCTTGAGAATTTGACTCTATTTTCCCCGTATTTACCTTTGAAGGAATCTGATCGGAATTATTTTTATCTTTCCCAGTCCCATTTTCTAGAGACGCGATAACCTGTGTCTCTACATTCACAGAAGCAGGCTTACTTGTGGATGATTCTAATTCTTTTGTGTCAATCTCAGTTGACGAAGGTAAGGCAGCACGCACAGTGGTGTCTCCCAAAACTGAACCGGGTGCAACTACTTGTCCTGGCTCCACCGAACAGTTAAAAACTGTTGTCGCTGAACCAATGCAAGCATTTACTCCTATTCTACCTGCACCAACCATTAAAAAACCGGCTCCCAGGCTTACTCCTGCTTCTATTTCTATTATTCCTGCATTGACTTGAAGAATTGACCCCATGCCAATACAGACACCAGAACCGATAATAATTTTGCTGTTTGTAGCCGCTTGGAGTAAGACCCCTGGTGCGATTACCGCACTCGGATGAACAATCACCTCGCCACTAATATGAGATTCAAAGTTGGTATTTAGGCGCAGTGGCGGCACAGACATAAAAGTTGTAACCTTAGAAGCCGGAGAAAGTGGGTGGGAGTGGGGCAGTGGGGGAGTGAGGGAGTGGGGGAGTGGGGAGAAAGAAAAATTATTACTCTTGTCCCCTTGTCCTCCTTGTCTCCCTTGTCCCCTTATCCTCCTTGTCTGTTTTATTACGGGCGTTGAATTATTGTTTCTAATACCCGACGTTTGTCTTTGGGGTCAATACCAATTAAGCGTACATACTCCCCTTGGTATTCTCCAAGGTATCCTTCCAAAGCGGCGATCGCTTCTCTGTGAGAATTACCTTGAATTTGACCGCAGCTAGCCCAAGAACCTGTACGGAATCGGCGCTTGTCTACGTGTTCGGCGCTGATTTTGCTACCTTGATTTATCAACTGCCGCAGTTGGTCTACCACTTCTGAGCTTAAGCGGGTGGTTGTGGCTGTATTTGACGTTTTAGAAGTGCTACTTGAGCTTTCGCTTGAGCTACTTGCCACCGTCTTATTACTGCTAGCTTGAGCGACATTGCCATCCGGTCTTTGGATAATTGTTTCTAATACCCGACGCTTGGCTTTGGGTTCAATGCCAATTAAGCGGACATATTCCCCTTGGTATTCTCTAAGGTATCCTTCCAAAGCGGAAATTACTTCTCTTTCAGAATTCCCCTGAATTTGACCGCAACTCTGCCAAGAACCTGTACGGAAGCGTCGCTGGTCTACGTGTTCGGCGCTTATTTTGCTACCTTGATTGATTAGTTGCCGCAGTTGAGCTACCACCTCTGAACTTAACTGGGTGGTAGTAGAAGTGGAAGTGCTGCTTGAGCTACTTGCGACAAACTTATTACCGCTACCTTGAGCTACATTACCATCCGGTCTTTGGATGATGCTTTCCAAAACCCGCTTCCGGGCTTTGGGTTCAATTCCCACTAACCGGACGTACTCGCCGCTGTGTTCAGCTACACAAGCTTCCAAAGCGGAAATTACTTCTTTTTCATTACTGGAGGCAATGGGAGTGCAACTTTGCCAAGAACCGGTGCGGAAGCGCCGCGCATCTACGTGTTCCATGCCAATTTTGTAACCACCTGCTAAGAGTTGGCGTACTTGCTCGATCGCTTCACCACTCAATGTTGAACTACCACTGTAGCTACTAGCACTCGACGAAGAAGTGGCACTTTTTACACCCAATTTAGGTGTTCCACCATTTTGAACGATACCATCTGGTCTTTGGATAATAGTTTCTAATACGCGGCGCTTGCCTTTGGGGTCAATACCAAATAGGCGAACAAATTCACCACTGTGTTCAGTTAGACAGCTTTCTAAAGCAGCGATCGCTTCACTGGTAGAATTAGTCGCGATCGGACTACAGCTAGCCCACGAACCAGTACGGAACCGCCGCGTATCTACGTGTTCAGTACCAATTTGATACCCTTGCTCTAACAGATGCCGCACTTGTTGCACCGTCTGGGAACTCAAGCTAGAACTCGATACAGAACCGTTGCCGCTGTAGCCATTACTGCCGTTGGTTTTATATGAAGTAGTCATTTCATTCCGAATGTTTTTAATACATTTGTTATCCGCAGCACAGAGATAACCCGATCTCAGTGCTTGATTTATACCTACTACATGATGAGAAAATTCTCTGTCCTGAGCTTGCACATCTGGTAAGCGATCGGCTTGCTGCTGGTTAGTAATTATCGTTCCCGAAGGGACATATTTTCCCGGTGGAATTTCTACATCTTGAATCAAAGCGTGCATCATAACGATGCAACCATTTCCTACCCTGGCATTAAACACCGTGGAGCGAAAACCAATAAAGCAATCATCCCCTACGTATGCAGGTCCATGAATTAAAACCATGTGGGTAATGGAAGCATTTTTGCCAATCCATACCGAGTATTGATTGTCATCATCACCAATTACTCTGCCTTGTTCTAACCCGTGAATCACAACACCATCTTGAAGATTGGTGTTCTCACTGATATGGAAAGGCGTACCTTCATCAGCTCTAATTGTAGTTCCCGGAGCGACAATTACATTGGCACCAATCCGCACGTCCCCAATAACGTCAGAAAATGGATGGATATACGCTGTTGGATCGATATTTGGCTCTGCCAAATTTCTTGACCACGGGGTTGGGGGAGCCGCTATGCTGCGGACTGCCATTCTAGATTCCTCCTAACTTAAGCTTTTTATCAAAAGTCTACAGTCCATAGTCAATAGTTAAAAAGTCAATATTTTTGACTTTTTAACGTTCCTATTGCTCAAGTCGGGCATTGCCTTTTTGTGCAACTGGCACTCTTCTTGACTCGTAGAGACGCGATACTATGAGCGTCTCTACAACTCTTGACTATCGATACTGGTCTTTTTTGCTATATATAAGGCGATCTTCAACGTAAACTGTATCAATTATCGCCACTACAGCTGCATCGACCGGACGCTGTTCATTGCCCAGAACTTGACGAGCGGCATTGCCACGACTGATAAGCACCCACTCATCGAATCCAGCACCGACACTATCAGCTGCCACCTCATATTCTTCTGGCAAAATTTGCCCTTCTTCATTTATTAACTGCAACAACAGCAGTTTTACACCTCTAAGACTTGGATCTTTTTGTGTACTAACTACTGTGCCGCGAACCTTGGCAATTTGCATTAGAAATTACGGTCTTCTGTTGAAACTGCGAATTGCGTTAACATCGTCCCGGAATTGCTCTACATCTTCTGTATAACGAATTGGCAGGACATATTCTAGGTTTTCGTGGGGACGAGCAATGATGTGAGTAGACAAAACTTGTCCCCCATTAACTCGCTTGACTGATTCTACTCCTGCGCCTACCGAAGCTTGCACTTCTGACACATCTCCCCGGACGATGACTGTAACGCGACCACTACCGATTTTCTCATACCCTACTAGGGTGACGCGGGCAGCTTTCACCATTGCGTCAGCAGCTTCTACTACTGCTGGAAAACCTAGCGTTTCTACCATTCCTACTGCGATTGACATACTTTTTTAATCCTTAATTAAGTTTCTTCAGATCAACACAAAACAACTACCAGGCTGACGCTCGAAAGTCAATCCTGCGTGACGCTTGTTTACCAGCTTTGTAAAAAGTAGCTTTTAGGTGCGAAACTGTTCTACAGCTTCGGTGTATCGTATCGGCAATACATATTCTAGGTTTTCGTGGGGACGAGCAATGATGTGAGTTGATAACACTTCACCGCCATTTACTCTTCTGGCTGCTTCAACCCCAGCTGCAACCGAAGCTTGTACTTCAGATACATCTCCTCTGACAATTACGGTGACGCGAGCGCTACCGATTTTCTCATAGCCTACCAAGGTGACACGAGCGGCTTTAACCATCGCGTCGGCAGCTTCTACTAGTGCCGGAAAGCCTTTAGTTTCAATCATCCCAACTGCAATTGGCATCGCAGGACTCCTCAAAAATTAATGCAATTAGTACTCTAATCTGAAAATATTTACTCTAATGCTCAGTTTGAGCTGTAAAAGCATTTCCGTTCTTAAGCATAGAAAAGCTTTGCGTTCCTGGCAATATAAATTACTATAGTAGTTTATGATAAGATTGTTTTAAAATTCTTAATATAAATTTATATGGTGTTCTCAGCAATCAAATTACACAGATCGCTAGAGCAACCACTTATGTTTTATAATTTTTTAATTACATTTGTTCAATATCAGTTCATAAAGACTGCTATTCTTTATCCTGAAGAATGACTTGCATTGACGAAGCTTTTGCTACGGCTGTATTTTGTCCAATTTTGTTGTATATGTAAGTACGACGATAAAAATACATAAACTTATTTAATATATAATATAAAGAGGCGATATAAAATGAAAAATAATGAATATAGAAAAAAATTAAAGTGATATAATTCCAGATTTTTATTATTAAATAATAGATTTTTAGTTGGGCAGATGGAAAGATAAACGTAATAAATATATCATATTTACAATAAAGATTTTGAATGGAAAAAATAATGAATAATAATTCGTCAAAGGAAATTTAAATGAATCAGTTTCTCTTCTCAACAAGTTGGTGCGTGCCAATTTATGGGTTAGTAGGTGCGATTTTAACTTTGCCGTGGGCAATGGGAATAATTCGGCGTACAGGACCAAGACCAGCAGCATATTTAAACATCTTGACGACTGTATTGGCTTTTGTCCACAGTCTATTTGTATTTATAGATATCTGGAATAGAGAACCGGAAACTTTTACGATCGCCTGGTTTTCAGCAGCCGATTTTGACTTATCGTTTGCCTTGGATATCTCACCAATAAGTATTGGGACATCATTTTTAATCACGGCATTAAGTTTGTTAGCACAGATTTATGCCTTAGGTTACATGGAAAAGGATTGGGCGATCGCTCGTTTCTTTGCCATGATGGGATTTTTTGAAGCAGCGTTGAGTGGTTTAGCCATCAGTGACTCGTTGTTTATCAGCTATGCTTTGTTAGAAGTCTTAACCCTTTCCACTTACTTGCTGGTAGGATTTTGGTATGCTCAACCTTTGGTAGTGACAGCAGCGCGAGATGCCTTTCTCACCAAACGGGTAGGAGATTTATTGCTGCTGATGGGAGTAGTGACCCTTTCCACAATGGCAGGCAGTTTGAACTTTTCCGATTTATATGAATGGGCACAAACAGCAAACTTAAATCCCTTAACATCAACTTTACTCGGTTTAGCGTTGATAGCAGGACCTGCTGGTAAATGCGCTCAATTTCCCTTGCATCTGTGGTTAGACGAAGCAATGGAAGGTCCCAACCCAGCTTCGGTAATGCGGAACTCATTGGTAGTAGCGGGTGGTGCGTATCTACTGTTTAAACTTCAGCCGATTTTAGCGCTTTCGCCAGTTGCTTTGAACGCTTTGATAATCATGGGTACAGTTACAGCAATAGGCGCAAGCTTAGTGTCTCTTGCCCAAACAGATATTAAGCGGGCATTATCCCATTCTACCAGTGCTTACATGGGATTAGTATTTTTGGCGGTAGGTTTGCAGCAAGGAGGTGTAGGGTTAATGTTGCTGTTGACTCATGCGATCGCTAAAGCATTATTATTCATGAGTTCCGGTTCGGTCATATTCACCACCCAGACCCAAGACTTGACAGAAATGGGCGGTTTGTGGTCGCGGATGCCAGCAACCACCACAGCTTACATCGTCGGTTCTGCCGGATTGGTATCGCTACTACCATTAGGTAGTTTTTGGGCGATGCTGTCATGGGCTGATGGCTTTCTGGCGATTAGCCCTTGGGTGATTGGTGTATTGTTATTAGTTAACGGCTTAACAGCATTAAATTTGACACGAGTCTTTCGATTGGTGTTTTGGGGTGAAGCGCAACAAAAGACCCGTCGCGCCCCAGAAGTCGGTTGGACAATGGCATTTCCAATGGTATCCTTAACAATAATTACCCTGTTAGTGCCCGTGATGCTACAGGAATGGTATTTGCTACCAACTTTGGAAAGTGTCAATTGGTATGTAGTGTTGCTGTTGATATCATCTACCTTGGTTGGGGTCTGTACAGGGTGTACAATTTATCTGCACAAAGTTTGGTCAAGATCAACAGTACTCGCTTGGAGATTTGTGCAAGATTTATTGGGTTATAACTTTTATATTGACCGAGTTTACCGATTAACAGTAGTAGGTGCTGTAGCGTTACTTTCCAGGATTTCCAATTGGAGCGATCGCTACATAGTTGATGGTTTAGTTAACCTAGTCGGCATCGCCACAATTTTTAGCGGACAAAGTTTAAAATACAGCGTTTCCGGTCAATCGCAAGGATACATGTTAAGTATCGTTACGGTCGTCAGCGTGCTAGGGTTTTTTATTAGCTGGTCATTAGGTCTATTAGACAAGTTGCCGTTTTAAAAGTCAGGAGTCAGGAGTCAGGAGTCAGGAGTCAGGAGGCAGGAGTCAGGAGTTAAAAGTCCCCTTGTCCCCCTTGTCTCCCTTGTCCGCCTTGTCTCCCTTGTCCCCCATTCCCCTTAACTAATTTGTGTCTATGCTGAGTGCTTTAATTTTGCTGCCGTTATTCGGTGCGGCTTTGATTGGGTTTTTGCCCATAGCCATGAATGGGAAAATTTCCCGTGGGATGGCTTTGGTTTTTAGTGCGATCGCTTTTTTGTGGACAATTGTCCTAGCTATTCAGTTCAATCCCGGACAAGTGACGCAACAGTTTGCAGAGTTCATCCCTTGGGTAGATGTTTTAGGTTTAAACTATAACCTAGGAATAGACGGTTTGTCTATGCCCTTATTGCTGTTGAATGGACTTTTGACTTGTATTGCCATTTACAGCAGCGATGAATCTTTGCAGCGTCCTCGGTTTTATTACTCTTTGCTACTGCTGTTAAATGCTGGGGTAATTGGAGCATTTTTAGCACAGGATTTACTGCTATTTTTCCTATTTTACGAATTAGAATTGATTCCCCTGTATTTGCTAATTGCGATTTGGGGTGGACAACGACGGGGTTATGCAGCGACAAAATTCTTAATTTATACTGCCCTATCGGGAATTTTGATTTTAGCAAGTTTCCTGGGTTTGGTTTGGTTGAGTCATGCGCCAAGTTTTGCTTTAGTAAGCTTAAATGCTACAGCGCTACCGTTGGGAACACAAATTTTATTGCTAGCGGGGATTTTGGTAGGTTTTGGGATTAAAATTCCTTTAGTTCCTTTCCATACTTGGTTGCCAGATGCTCACGTCGAAGCTTCCGCACCTATATCTGTACTTTTAGCCGGTGTGTTGTTGAAGTTGGGAACTTACGGCTTACTGCGGTTTGGGATGAACTTGTTACCAGAAGCTTGGAGTTATTTGGCTCCTTGGTTAGCGACTTGGGCAGTGGTGAGTGTGCTTTATGGTGCATCGTGCGCGATCGCCCAAAAAGATATGAAAAAAATGGTAGCATATAGTTCTATTGCACACATGGGCTACGTCCTGCTTGCTGCTGCTGCCGCTACACCTTTAAGCGTATTGGGAACAGTTATGCAAATGGTTAGCCACGGCTTGATTTCCGCACTGCTGTTTTTGCTGGTGGGAGTAGTGTATAAAAAAACCGGAAGCCGCGATTTAGACGTACTCAAAGGACTCCTCAACCCAGAACGAGGAATGCCTGTAATTGGTAGCTTAATGCTTTTGGGTGTAATGGCTAGCGCAGGTATACCGGGAATGGTCGGGTTTATTTCTGAGTTTATTATCTTTCGTGGCAGTTTCCCCGTTTTTCCGGTGCAAACCCTGCTGTCGATGATTGGTACAGGTTTAACCGCAGTATACTTCTTGCTTTTGCTAGACCGTGCCTTTTTTGGACGCTTATCTGTGCAAGTGATGAATTTGCCTCGTGTCTATTGGAGCGATCGCCTTCCATCTGTGGTATTAGCAATATTGATTGTGATTTTGGGTATTCAACCTGCTTGGTTAATACGCTGGACTGAACCAACCATCACCGCAATGGTTAATGCCCAAAACGTAGTCGCAATATCTCCAGAGAAAATCAAAGCTAATTGAAACATTCGTAAGTTTGCACTTCAATGCTTAAAATAGGCGTTTTAACGCCTATTACATATACCAATCTGTATTTGAAATCCCTAGGAGAAACAGCAATGGTAACTATTAGAAACAAGCTTGCCAACCATCCTCTTTCTAAGTATATTCAACTTCTCCAAAAAGGAGAGGCATTACTTCCTGATAATCCCGAAAACGTATTAGAAGTAGTCGGCATTCTCAAAAGTTATGGCGTAGTTTTAGATGCTTACTCCAAAAATCTCATTTACATTGCCGAAAATCAATTTTTAGTATTTTTTCCCTTTTTTAAATACTTTAATGGCGAGATTACTTTAAATAAATTATTACGTCATTGGTGGCATGACAGAATCAACTTTGAATATGCTGAATATTGCATGAAAGGTATGCTTTGGCATGGTGGAGGTGGGTTAGATGAATATTTAGATTCAGCAGAATTTAAAGAAAGAGCCAAAGCTGTTATTGATGCCAAATTTAAAAATAATCCCTTGATGATGGGAGTTAATCAACTATTTCCTGACTTCTTAACAGAACAATTGCGCGTAACTTCTTACTATACTGGTTTGGGTCAGTTTTGGCGAGTCATGGCTGATATGTTTCTCAGTTTATCAGACCTTTACGACCAAGGCAAAATCAAATCGATTCCCCAAGTTGTAGATCATATTAAAGGTGAACTGGTAGCAAATGCAAATAAGCCAATTACCTATGCTGTTAAACTGCGGAATAAAGTTTATGAAATTATACCCGAAAGCGTTGGTTTAACCTTTCTTGCAGATACGGCAATTCCTTATGTAGAGGCAGTTTTCTTTCGAGGAACGCCTTTTCAGGGGACAGTTTCATATAACGCTAAAGCTTATCAGATTCCGGCAGATCAAGCAAGATTTCAATATGGTGCTTTGTATGCCGATCCTTTGCCGATTGGTGGTGCGGGTATTCCTCCTACGTTGTTAATGCAGGATATGCGGCACTTTCTGCCAGATTATTTGCACGACATTTATCGTCGCAGTCTCAGGGGTGAAGATGATTTGCGGGTACAAATTTGCATAAGTTTCCAAAAATCGATGTTTTGTGTCACCACAGCAACGATTTTAGGATTAATGCCTCATCCTTTGGATAGCCAAAATCCAGATGAGCAAAATGCTAATCAAGTGTATTTAGTAAAGTGGATGGATAGGCTACAAAATTCGCGGTTGTTGAATGTGAATGAGTAAATATTTTTGAAGAGGACAAAGTGTATATCAATCGCTACGACAATCTCCTGGCAATTGAAAAACTCGATCCACTACAAGAGCATTGCCAGATTTATCATCTGATGGTTGGCTACGAGTTTCCTTGGGACATGACGCGATCGCTCGAAGTTGCTTTAATGCGAACTTATTGCGTTCCCACTATTTCTAAATTACTGGATAAAACCGGAGAATTTAAGAAGTGTCCTCAAAAACGCTACGATGATACCTCAATCATTGTTGCCCTTGATTAGCAAGTGGGGTTATAAAAGCGATCGCGGTCAAGAAGCAATCCAACGCATGAATGCTATCCACTCACGCTTTAAGATTGACAATGCCGATTTTCTTTATGTTGTTTCAACTTTTATTTATGAACCCATTCGCTGGAATGCGCGTTTTGGTTGGCGTTTGATGTGCGAAGAAGAAAAATTAGCTGCTTTTTATTTTTGGCGAGAAGTAGGGTTGCGAATGCATATTCAAAATATCCCCGAAACTTATGATCAATTTGAACGCTATAACCTAGACTACGAACGCGAACACTTTCGTTATTCTGATACTAATCGACGAGTTGGAGAATCAACCCGCGACTTATTTTTGAGTTGGTATCCGTCTTGGATGCGATCGCCACTCAAACCTGTAATCTATGCTTTACTTGATAATAAGTAATCGGACAAAATTAATTACACAAAGATCTGGACTGAAATCCTTGACTGGCAAAGAATTGGTAAATAACTAATATGTAATTAATTCTGTCCAGGTACTTACAATGCTCGATGCCTTTGGTGCGTGAACATTCCCCTCAATGGTTGCGTTTGAGTGTTGCAAATAGCTTGAAACTTCGGGGTAAAGTATTGCGTTTCTTCCCACCCCGGAATCAGCCTAACTTCTTTATTGACTCTCCCACCCGTAGCTATCCCACTGGCTATGAGATAGCTAATTTAGGACCATCAGAAAACCCGAAGAATTAAAAAAATTAAGCCTCCGGTTCAATGCCAAGCGATCGCAACTGTGCAGCCAAGCGATCGGCTCTTTGACGTTCTTGTTCGGCTTTTTGACGTTCTTGTTCGGCTCTTTGGCATTCTTGTTCGGCTCTTTCATCACCAGTCAACAACAAACTACCTTGCAAATCCCACCAGCGCAGCCAGGGTAATTCCACATTTTGATATTCTCCGATCCTTATGCCTATCTCAACTTGCAAAGGGGCAATGGTATAATGTCCCCGCTCATTTGCCGCTAATAGCTGATATTCTCCTTCAATCAGGTGATAGACTTCTACACTGGCTTTTTTGACTTCATAAATGCCATAAAAGGCAGGACGAATCACCTGCTCATAAATCC
>JBPCQW010000205.1:0-7849 GCA_050997715.1 Hassallia sp. | reverse complement strand
GACTGGTAATGCAGTTGGAGGAGGCTCTGCCTCCTCTACTTCTGGAGGCAGAGCCTCCAAAAAGTGCATTCCCGCGCAGAGCGCAGGAACGAGAAAACACAGCAACGAGAAAATCGGCGTAGTTAATTGCCTTGCAATGGTGCATTTAAGACTTTATCGATACGATCGCGTGTTTGTAATAAGTGCGCTTTCGTATATTCGTCTTTTGAATCTGCCCCATTCAGCTTTTGTTGCAATTGTTTTAACTTATACCACGCCATTGTCCGCGCATCTTCTGGTACTTGTTCTTTTCGCAATACCATCCCTGTCAACAAATCTAGATATTCTTGTTGCAAGCCTCGGCGCAAACTGCTAATTTTCATTTGTTTGCCGTAGGGAGTGAGAACTTCCGTCCAGATGCCATTTTGCAAAGTATCAAACAATTCCGGCAAAGTCAAAGCTTTCCCAGGAGGACTTTTAAGTTCAATGTCGGTGAGTCGGGAAATGCGATCGCTTGATAGCAATTCTCGCAACACCATACTCTGCATATTTAATATCAAATCGTGTATTGGATAATCCAAACGCCCAGTACGAGTTTTACTACCCCAATGTCGCCACCGAGAAGGTGCTAATTTATTCAGCAGTTCCGGCGAGAAGGTGAGCGCATCTTCTGCAAACATATATTGTTGTAACGTCGCTAACGCCTGCCGTTGTTTTTCTACTGTTACTGCTTCAAACGGTAATCTACCTTGGCTATCGCCTCCTTTGACTCGGTAAAAAGACTGACCGCCAATGTATTTGGTAGTGTAATAAATATTTTGAAAATAGTTACTTAATACCGTACTAAAGCGTTCAGTCACATCACTGTAACTATCGCCAGCTAAGGGATAACGTTTATTTAGCCTATCCCACATCACACGGGAATTTTCTAACTGCCACTGCGAATAAAGCAGCACATCACTACTATTATCCCAAGCATCGGCGGTTGGGTCGAGGTCAGAAACATCCTCATCTGTAGAATAACTTAACTCAGGCTTGTCAGATTGTTGAGCGATCGCATTCAATGCTGGTTTTTCGGCTGCGGGAGTGGGTGCTTGAATTGATGTGTAGCCGTATTTAATTGCCCATTCATCATAAGGTCCCACCATATTTGGAAAATAATCTCCCTGCTTCACCCCTGGAGGTGCAATATTTGGAGGGATATAATCCATCACTGAGGTAGTTAAACCTTTGCTGCGAGTAATTTTAGTATTGTTCATTTCTTCTGGAGGCAGTAAAGTACTACCACGGAAGTTATGACGTAAACCGAGAGTGTGTCCAACTTCGTGAGCAATAATTAAGCGTATATATTGATGGATATAGTCTTTTACTTGTTCGCTAGTCGGTGGTGTGTTTTGCAATAGTGACATCGCTGTTGTCCCAATCGCAAACTGATTCGCAGCTTCTAAGCCATAGCATAAATCGTACTCACCTGCCATTTTCGATAAACGATTTAACAATTTCTTTTCTATTTGCGGCTTTTGATTGGGAGTATTTCTACCTTCTAAACCATTTGCACAAAGCAAACGATTTTGCATCAATGCTGATAGAGAAGTGCGATTTTCTCCTTGACTCGGTTGGACAATATCGCGATAATCTTTTTTGAGGGCGCGGACAAAGCTACCGTCTACTAAAATATCTGCGTCTAAAATTTCTCCAGTTAGCGGGTTAACGCGAGATGGTCCTAGGGCAAAATATCCATCCACCGTGTTAATCCAGCGGATAGTATTGTAGCGGATATCTGCCGGGTCCCAAGTGGCGTTATCCGGCATTTGCTGCACTTGAATTGCATCTTGGAATCCGGCTTTTTCAAAGGCTTTATTCCACATGAGAACGCCTTCTTTGATTGCATCGCGGTATTCTAGAGGAACGGCGTTATCAATCCAAAAGACAATCGGTTTTTTCGGTGGGGAAATTGCCGCATTCGGATTTTGTTTTTCTAACTTCCAGCGATTGATGTAACGAACAAACGGATCGCCGCGATCGTCGTCAGATAAATCTTGATAAGCGGTGATAAAATAACCTACACGTTCATCAGCCAAACGCGGTTGATAGTTGTTTTCTGGTAGTTGGGAAATACTGTAATGCACCCGCAGGGTAAAGCCACGGTCATCAGGTAGTGTAGCAAAATTCGCCGCCGGTTCGTCCTTACTCCCGCCACCAGTGAAATTTAAAATCGATTCAATTTCCATGTTTGCCGGGAAGGTTTTAGCGTTACCAAAATAGGAATCATCTTTATCTGCGGGAATTCCCAAACTCGCAGATACTCCCGCTAAGTCGGTAAGTAGCAAGTCGCTTAAGTCGATGAGAATAGTTTTGCGTTGTGAGTTAATGCTTTTGATGGGGATGGTGTAGAGAACCGAGTCACTGAAAGAACGCGCAAGCGATCGCGCTTGTGGATCTCCTTCACGAGTGCGAAAATTAACATTGCGGACAACAAAATGCAACTTATTATTTACCCGTTCAAAGTAAAATAAAAAATCTTGCAAAGGCATCCCACTATAAATACCGCGTTCGCCAATTCCTGATTCTAACGTTGCATTGGCTAAATAATTTTTATTTAGTTGCTCAGGTTTAATTTCTAAATAAATTTTATTCTTATCTTTATTACGGTAAAGGGTAAATAGCCCCTGTTGTTTTTGGGTGTCTTTAACTACCTCATCAAATGGTTGTAATTCATCCTTTTTGGTTGGTTTAGTGGTACTATTAGGCTTTTCAACCGGCTTATCGGGGACTTTTCCGATTTGTAAAAATGGTTGCTGTGCGGCTTTTTTATTGTCTTTGACGACCCAAATAAAAGGCTGACGCAAAGCCTGTTTTTTACCATCTATTACCCATACTTGTTCTTTTGGTAGTTCAAGTTTCTTGTGTAAATTAGCATTCGCTTTCTCTGATTGACGCGGTGTAGAAAGGGAAAAACCCTCTACCCCCGTCACCCCTGTCCCCTTATACCCTCGTGCTGGTGTACCCTTGTGCAAAACAAAGGTATCCTTGACCGCATTCACAGACAGTGACTTGGCACTAACGCTTGCTATTGATAGACACAAACCATGCAACAAAATCACACAAAACGCTAATCTGTTCATTCGATCCATTCCTAAAAATGACCCCTAATTAATTTTTAATTTCTTTTAAGCGAGGCAACTTTGCTTCAAGTCCCTTATGTCAGTGAAAAACTATATTAGCTGCTTAATATCAAGCAGAAAGGTTTTTGTTTAGTTTTAACCGACATTTTGAGCTTTGTTATACTTTTTTGCTGTAGTATTTTTGCTAACAATTGCCTTGGTGGCACAGAGTACGTATTATTTTTACATCGAATCTGGAAATATGCTGAAAAAAAGTATAACAATTTGACCAAATCGATTAAGTTTACTGACAATCGAAAAACTTTTCAATCTGACATTTTACTCTTAACCAAACAAAAGGCAAGTTAGAACTCCCTTAAAAATTATGGTACTAAATAATACTAGTTGCAATAAAGACTAATCCAGCAAAACAACAAAAAATCTTTAAGTATTCTTCAAATCATCAGTAAGTGTATAGTGATTAAAAATACAAATATGGCACATTTGTCTCAAGTCTGGAAGCGTTTGATAACTTATCTTCAGGAAACAGAGTTACAACAGATGCCAACGACAACATCTGTGGAAACCGAAGTAATTTTACCTCTAGAAAAGAATATAAAAGAACAAGATAAAAGTATTGAGTTTTCGCAAAAGAATTTGCACGAATTTATATTGCCGGAACAGCTGCAAAAAAGCTTAGAAGAATGGACAAAGCCAGATAGTGGTTTGAGCTTCAATAGAGGTACGCTTGGCGATCGCCAACTACACGAGCAGATTTACAATATTTTGGGCAACGGCACGCTGACTAAAGAATTAGTCGAACAAGTAATCAACTTGCTCACTACCAGTCAAGAATTTAGACCTATGCTGCTTTTCCAGCGTTTAGAAAATTTTTATCGTCGGTGGTGTCAGGGAGAATTTATCGATGCTGCACCTGATGATAATTTGCCTCAGAAAAAAATGTTGCAGCTCCAAGCACAAAACATTATCGTCGGATTGCGACAGGTAGACATACAGACCGGACTAAACGTGATGATTTTGCTTTTAGAATTACACCGTTATGCTCAAACGCAAGACGACTTAAAGCAAAAAATTAACTTTTATCCATCTTCCCAACCAGGTAAAGAAAATTTTTTCACATCTCAACTACTGCGGATTATTAACTATAGCGATGCCATTGAAATTGGCAATTTTAGCAATATAGTCGGGGAATTTCTGCGAGATGGCAACTTTAGCGGTGCTTACCTTGGGGATGCTAACTTAACTGGCGCTAACTTCAGCCAAGCCAACTTGAAAAATACTTACCTTGGTGATGCTAACTTAACTGGTGTCAACTTTAGCAATGCTAATCTCAAAGGTGCTAACCTCGGCGATGCCAACCTCAGCGGCGCCAACCTCAGCAATGCTAACCTCAGCGGTGTTGACCTCAGCAGCGCCAACCTCAGCGGCGCCAACCTCAGCAATGCAAACCTCAGCCGCGCTGACCTCAGTAGCGCTGACCTCAGCAGCACCAATCTGAGTGGTGCCAACCTCAGTAGCGCCAACCTTAGCAGCAGCAACCTTAGGGATGCTGACCTCAACCGCGCTAACCTCTGTGATGCCATCCTCTTTGGTGCCAACCTTAGCGAAGCCAACCTGAAGGGCGTCAACCTCAACCATGCTGACCTTTGCCGCGCTGACCTTAGCGGTGCTGACCTGAGTAACGCCAAACTCAACGGCACCAACCTTAGCGACACAATTCTTTTCAGTACCAACCTGAGTGACGCCATTCTTGTTGCTGCTGACCTCAGCTATGCCAAACTCAACGGTGCCAAGCTAAATCATGCCAACCTAAGCAGCGTCATGTTCTTAGGTGCTGACCTCAGCGACACCGATTTGAGTGGAGTGACTCTCAACCAAGCTGATTTGAGTGGAGTAACTCTCAACGATGCTGACCTCAGTGGTGCTGACCTCAGTGAGGCTGTACTTTTTGGTACAGACTTCAGCGGTGCCAACCTTAGCAGCGCCAACCTCAGTGGCAGCAACCTAAACGGTGCTATTTTCAGTAGCGCTAACCTCAGTAATAGCAACCTCAGCTACGCCATTCTGGGCAATACCGACCTCAGCGACGCTAATTTAGAACAGCTGACTTGGAATGAAAATCAATACTGGCAAGGTGTGCGCGGGTTAGATACAGCAGTTAACGTGCCAGATAAGTTAAAGCAGCAATTGGGATTAAGTTCATGAAGGCAGAAGGCAGAGGGCAGAGGGCAGAAGGAAACCCACGTTTAAAAACATGGGATTGAAGCAATGACGCTTTATACCTCGCGCTACGCGTCTCGGTATAATTCTTTTTTTTTTACTGGGACCTCAAACCCAGAACTAAAGTTTTTATTAGTTTTTCTTCCCTTCTGCCTTCTGCCTCCTGCCCTCTGCCTTTCTTGTAAAGAAAATGAGTTTGTAGTAAGCGTTGAAACGCTTCTTTTCAGCACTGAAGTGCTGACTACGAAAGAAAAAGAAGCGCCTAACTCAAAAACAACTCCTTAATCCCCGCACTACCAATTTCTATCGCCAAAGCCGCCAACAGAAAACCCAAAAGCTGAGTAATAATCACCTCACCTTCTGCACCAATCCACTTATCAATATAATTACTGAAGCGTAAAATCAACCAAGTAACAAACATTGCTGACAAAATACCCACCGTCACGCTTAAATTAGGATTGGCAGCTGACGACATTAACAGCATGACGGTTGTCAGCGTACCGGGTCCGGCTAACAATGGCAAAGCTAGCGGTGTAATTGCGATATCTCTCTCTTGGTCGAGTACAGGAGTATCTAATTCACCTTGAAGCATTTGTAAAGCGATTAATAGCAGCAACAAACCCCCGGCTAGCCGCAAAGACCCCATGCTGATGTCTAAATAACTTAAAATGAATTGACCGCTAAAAGCAAAGACTAAAAGAACAGCGATCGCTATCACTACCCCTTTATCGATTACTTTATTTCTCTGCTGCGGTTCCATTCCCCTAGTCAGAATCAAAAGTATCGGTATATTACCCACTGCATCGGCAAGAACAAAGACAGCAACAAAGGTTTTAACGAAAACAGAAATATCCACAGCAGAAACTTTATCAAGGTTTTCTAACAACCTAACCTCAAACTAGTTAATTTTTCTAGAAACCGTAGCAAGATTGATATAAGCGTAAGTTTCAGCAAAGTGTTCGTTGGTTAATAAATTCGGGGAAGATAAAGCAATGGGGATAAAGTCTGTCTTTGCAACTACCAAAATGAGAAAGAGGGGGAAAGGGTAAAGGGGAAAGGGGAAAAAGGAACCCCATATTTAAAAATAGGGGTTTCAAGTATGGATAATGAGAAAGAGGGGGAAAGGGTAAAAGGGAAAGGGGAAAGGTATGGAAATAAAGAGTTATTTAAAATAGCTCCTGTTTATTTTTCTTCCCCCTTTCCCCCTTTCTATGTACCCCTTTTCCCTTGTTATCCCGCACCTTTACCCCTTACCCTTTCCCCTTTTCCCCTCTTGGTAAAGATATATTTGATAATCTATCCCTGACAACTCCACTGTTCATTATTGTATTTATGAAGTCATATTTAGCCGCCGCTATTCAAATGACCAGTGTGCCAAATCTGGAAAAAAACTTGGCACAGGCAGAGGAATTTATTGATTTAGCCGTCCATCAAGGTGCTGAATTAGTGGGTTTGCCAGAAAATTTCTCGTTTATGGGCGAAGAAAACGATAAACTTGCTCAAGTTGAAGCGATCGCCAAAGAATCGGAAATATTCCTCAAAAAAATGGCGCAACGCTATCAAGTTACCATTCTTGGCGGCAGCTATCCTGTACCTGTAGATAACACTGGCAAAGTTTACAATACTTCCACACTCATCGACCCCAACGGTCAAGAAGTTGCCCACTACCAAAAGGTACATTTATTTGATGTGAATGTCCCCGACGGCAATACTTATCGGGAGTCCAGTACGGTGATGGCTGGTAAGGAATCACCCCCGATTTATTTTTCCGAAAAACTCGGTAATATCGGACTTTCTGTTTGCTACGATGTCCGCTTTCCGGAACTTTACCGCTATTTATCGCACAAAGGGGCAGATATTTTATTTATTCCGGCAGCTTTTACTGCCTTTACTGGTAAAGATCATTGGCAAGTATTGCTACAAGCGCGGGCAATTGAAAACACCACTTATGTAATAGCACCGGCGCAAACTGGAGTAAATTACGCTCGTCGTCAAAACCACGGACACGCGATGATTATCGATCCTTGGGGAATGATTTTAGCCGATGCTGGTGAAAAACCAGGAGTAGCGATCGCGGAAATCAATTTCTCTCGACTAGAACAAGTTCGCCGTCAAATGCCCAGCTTACAACATCGCGTATTTATCTAGCTGATTATTTGCGAAAATTTACAGTTTTAAACCCTTCAGCGATGGTAAACTCACAATCTCAAGAAAAAAAATTAATGCTTCGGCGATCGCACTTACGTGTAAATGAATGAAAACTTCAATTAAGATTTTTTTCTTTACTGCCGTTGTTTCCCTGCTTTGGGCATGTGGTAATAACACCGCACAAACAACTCCCACTAATTCCCCAAGCGCTACAAACTCAGCACAAGCAACTCCCACCAATTCCCCAAGTGCTACATCATCTGCTGGCACTAAAATTCAAGTAACTGCCACAGAGGATATCCTAGTTGACAATTAAATAGACAAACCTATACACTTATAGACAACTCTATAGGTGTTTTATGTTTAAGCCTCACGAA
>JBPCQW010000482.1:0-19339 GCA_050997715.1 Hassallia sp. | reverse complement strand
GGGTTAACAGTACTGTTATATATACTTAATTGTTTTTTTACATAAAAGCATGTATAAATGCTAGAATCCACAGTTGGAAACTTAGGATACTTCAATGCCAGTTCTAGCTAGCTCAATCAAGTTTGGTACGGATGGCTGGAGGGGCGTTATTGGTGATGAATTCACCTTTGAACGCCTCGCATTAGTCGCGCCAATTGCAGCAAAAGTATTATTTGACACTTATAATTCCACGGTGAATAGCCGGACAATTATTGTCGGTTACGATCGCCGATTTATGGCAGAAGACTTTGCCCGTGCTGTTGCTGATAGTGTCACGAAGATCGGATTTGATGTATTATTGAGCGAAACCTTTGCCCCAACTCCGGCTTTTAGCTGGGCAGCAAAACAACTCAATGCGTTGGGTGCGCTGGTAATTACAGCAAGTCATAATCCGGGAAAATATTTGGGCTTAAAAGTCAAGGGAGCTTTTGGGGGATCGGTGCCACCAGAAGTAACTCACCAAATAGAAGCGCTTTTGTCTGATGGAGTGCCACCCGCAACAACCCCAGGCAAAATCGAAATGTTCAACCCTTGGGGCAGTTATTGTCAAGCGCTAGAAGGCAAAGTTGATATTGCCAAAATTCGAGAGGCGATAAACTCAGGTAAACTGACAGTATTCGCCGATGTGATGCATGGAGCCGCATGTGGTGGATTGGCGATGCTGTTGGGGAATCAAGTAAAAGAAATAAATAGCGATCGCGATCCGCTTTTTGGTGGTGGTGCCCCCGAACCCTTACCTAAATACATGAAGCGTCTATTTGAAGTGATGAAGACGCACCGCGAAAGCAATCAAGGTGGTTTGACGGTAGGATTAGTATTTGATGGAGATTGCGATCGCATCGCATCTGTCGATGGTGAAGGTAACTTCCTCAGTTCACAAGTATTAATCCCGATATTAATCGACCACTTAACCTTAAGGCGCGATTTTCAAGGTGAAATAGTCAAAACTGTTAGTGGTTCTGACTTAATTCCCCGCGTCGCTGCACTGCACAAGTTATCAGTATTTGAAACAGCAGTTGGTTATAAATACATCGCCGATCGCATGTTAGCAGCGCAAGTATTACTTGGCGGTGAAGAATCAGGGGGAATTGGTTATGGTAGCCATATTCCCGAACGCGATGCACTGCTATCAGCATTGTACGTGTTAGAGGCAATTGTTGAATCTGGGCTTGATTTAGGCGATTATTACCGTTATTTGCAAGAGCAAGCTGGTTTTGATTGGGCATACGATCGCATTGATTTACCTCTAGCGAGTATGGATGTGCGATCGCGTCTATTGCAACAACTGCAAAAAGAACCTTTGACAGAAATTGCCGGACTTGCAGTAACTGATTGTCAAACAATTGACGGTTACAAGTTCCGTTTAGCTGATAATAGTTGGTTGATGATTCGTTTCAGCGGAACTGAACCAGTTTTACGCTTATACTGCGAAGCGCCGACACTTCAACAAGTGCATCAAACTCTCGCTTGGGCGAAAGATTGGGCAAATTCTGTTTAACAGAGTGTACTAGGATAGACAAATATGCCTATCCTAGTACACTTTGTTAGTTTAGTTTACTAATAGGGAATCCTAAAGCAAACATAAGCTTAGGAGTAATTATTATGGAGTTAAACAACTTCAGCCTCAGTATTTCACCAGGAACTGAATTATCTGGAGGTTATCTACAGCTAGAACATAACACCCAGTACAACGTAGTTTTGGCTAATAAGCGTGCTATGCGTTGTGATGCCAAGCTCGAAATTGATGGCAAGCATGTGGGAACGTGGCGACTTGAAGGGTATGATTCAATTGAGCTAGAACGTCCGGCTCATGATACCGGACGATTCACGTTTTATAAGTTGGGAAGTGCTGAAGCTAATAAAGCCGGTATCAGCCAACAAGATGCAAATATCGGCTTAGTCAAAGTTACCTTTACTCCAGAACGTGAAGTTCAAACACGGACATCACCTAGTTATAGTTCACCTCCTGTAACAAGGGGTTCGATGTCAGAAGGCACAACGCGTTCCTTTAGTGCTGGTGGTACGGGATTATCTGGTGAGAGTAAGCAGCAATTCAGCAATGCGACTGCAATTGATTACGATTATTCCCAGGAAACTGTAATTCACCTGCGACTAGTAGCAAGAGCTGACGAACCCCGTCCTTTGACACCGTTATCCAATCCAGTACCCCCACCGATTCACTTGTAGAAAAACGACGATGACAATACTTGTGGTTGCAACCTCAAATCCAGGTAAGTTGCGAGAAATGCAAGCTTACCTGGCTGATTTAGGTTGGGAATTGACCCTAAAACCTGAGGAATTGGAAGTTGAGGAGACAGGAGACACTTTTGCTGCAAACGCTTGTTTAAAAGCCTCTCAGGTGGCTTTAGCTACAGGAAATTGGGCGATCGCCGATGACTCTGGTTTGCAAATTGATGCCCTTGGTGGCTCACCAGGAGTGTATTCTGCACGTTATGGCAAAACTGACTCTGAACGCATTGCCAGGGTGTTGAGAGAATTGAAGGACGAACCGAATCGGCAAGCGCAATTTGTGTGTGCAATAGCGATCGCTCGTCCAGATGGGGCGATCGCGCTACAATCTGAAGGTGTTTGTCGTGGCGAAATTCTCGAATCTCCCCGTGGTAATGGTGGTTTCGGCTACGACCCAATTTTTTATGTTCCAGAAAAGCAACTAACCTTTGCCGAGATGACACCAGACTTGAAGCGATCGATTAGTCATCGAGGCAAAGCAATTGAGGCTTTACTTCCCCAACTGGAGAAAGTTAGGAGTTAGGAGGTAGAGACGTAAAGCGTGGAACGTCTCTACTACAGTACAGACGCGATGTTCCTCGCGTCTGTACACTTTTTTAAACTGCTTCTGTGTTCTTTTCCCCAGTACGAATGCGTACAACTTGCTCAACCGATGAGATAAAAATCTTACCATCACCGATTTCACCAGTGCGGGCAGCGGCGATAATTTTGTCTACCACCATATCAACTTGGTTGTCTTCTACGACAATTTCTACTTTGAGTTTTTGCAGAAACTCAACCGTGTACTCAGAACCGCGATAGCGTTCGGTTTGACCTTTTTGCCGTCCAAAACCCCGGACTTCCGAAACGGTCATACCAACGATACCAGCATTGACTAAGGCAATTTTCACTTCATCGAGCTTAAAAGGACGAATAATTGCTTCTACTTTTTTCATTATTTCCACTCCTGACTTCTAATAGCTTCGTTTATCTATCTAAGCAGATCATCTATCTGACGCTGTAACTAGCGTCTCTGGCGATTTTTATCCTCAAATTAGCATTTTTTCTGTGTTTTTCGTCACTAAAAGGAAAATTATCCATTCTGGAACAGTTTCAAAGGAGAAATTCCCAAAGTAGATTTAAGCTATTTTACCGAGTTTGATGCTCAAAAAACGGACGTACAATTACATACCCAACGCCAAAAGCTGTAAGTATGATTAATAAAATGGCAATGACTAGCGACCAAGCACTGACTTCTTTCGGCTCTGGTTGACTATGGGGATAATAGCGTACTTCTTCCTCTTCAATGAAAACTGGTTCGGGTACGGGGGGAAAGAAGTCTGAACTGCCTAAGTTGTCAGGCATATTTTCCGGGACTGCGGGTGAATAAAGACGAGAAACCCGCTGTTTTTGTCGTAGTTGATTTACCGGATGTCTGGTTTGAGTTTTCAAATCACCATTCGGGTGAGGAATTTTGTTATGACTAGTCGCAGGTGATGTATCAACCAAATTTTGCAGGTGTGAAAAAGACTGAACAACTTTGGTAATTTCTTGTCGGAGTAGTTGATTTTCCTGCACTAATTGTTTATTTTGGGCTGTGAGTGCATCTAACATTGCATCTGCTGCTTTCAATTCTTCTGCCAAATCGCGGTATACAGAGAGTGGTACAGAGGGAGAATAGGCTTTAGGGTTTGCAGCGGATGTATGACTGTGAATAGAACCTGTGCTTGTTTGCATCGGTAGTTTAATATCAAAAATGAAAGTAATTAGATTATTCAGAACTGCTATCAGAAAAAGTCAGTCCGGGAACTATGCCCAACAATAATAGAAAAATGCCCACAAGAGCAAAGATTTTTTTTTACATTTTTTTATGAGGGACATACGAGTAAACCCATAATCCCAAATTTAGTTTTTCTGGGGGTGAGAGGTGGGACATGTCACCCCTTTGTACTGGGGGACGAAAGAAAATTTGTTAATTTTTTAACAAAGGGAAAAAATGTCCTACAGGACCTTGCCCTTTGCCTATATCTAAAGCGTGAGAAAGTGCAGTGGTAAGGTAATTTTTTGCTTGTTGCACTGCTGTAAACAAATCTTTTCCCATTGCTAGATTAGCAGCGATCGCCGCCGATAAAGTACAACCAGTACCGTGAGTATTGTTTGTATCTATCTGCCTTGTTGATAAAGTTTCCAGATTTTGCCCATCAAAGTAGATATCAACCCCTCGCAAATTCTCCGGCATTCCTCCACCCTTAACTAAAACAGCTTTCGCTCGTAATTCACGGTGAATCATTTGCGCTGCTGCTTTCATGTCATCCAAGGAATTAATCTCTAAGTTAGTTAAAATCTGTGCTTCATAGCGATTTGGCGTGACAATTGTCGCTTTTGCAATGAGGATATTACGCAGAGTCTGCACGGCATCATCAGAAATCAATTGCGCCCCAGTGCGTGATACCATTACAGGATCGACTACTAAGTTATCGATTTGTAAAGCTTCTACCTCTTGAGCAACAGCGAGAATAATTTCTTGGTTGAGTAACATTCCCGTTTTCGCTGCTTGCACACCAATATCTTCAACTACGGCGTGAATTTGAGCAATAACAGCCTCTTTTTGCATTGCGTCAACCCTTACTACTCCTACAGTATTCTGTGCTGTGACGCAGGTAATAGCGCACGTACCGTGGACGCAGTGAAAAGCAAAGGTGCGTAAATCAGCTTGAATTCCTGCACCTCCACCGCTATCTGAACCAGCGATGGTTAATGCAACTGGTGTTTTGGATGTTGTTTGTGTGTTCATAATTTAGGAATAAAGTTTGTAGTCAGCACGCTTCGTGCTGACTACGAAAGAAGTTTATAGCTGATTTGATCTGGCAAAATGTTAACTTGGGAAATTGTAACTTAGTATCAGGAAATACTAGCTAATGCCTTACTTGACATCAGTCGGCGAAATCCGTTCTCTTGTTGCAAAATATACTAATACCCCAACTTTATGGATAGATACAGAAGTAGCTGATTATAAAAGTAAAAATCCGAGATTATCTCTGATTCAGGTATTAGATGATGCCAAAGATATGAGTGGCGATCGCGTCTACGTTTTGGATGTATTAGATCAACCCGATATCGTCGGTGACTTTATTAGCCAAATTATGCTAAATCCTACTATTGAAAAAGTATTTCACAATGCTAGCTATGATTTAAAACTTCTTGGTAACAAAAAAGCTAAAAATATTACTTGTACTTTAGAAATAGCAAAAACAATTCCTTACTATATATTGCCATTATCCAACTATCAACTAAAAACTTTAGCTATGGAACTTTGTAACTTTAACAATATTGATAAACAAGAACAAAGTAGCAATTGGGGCAAACGACCCCTAAGCGAAGAACAAATCGAATATGCTTGTCTAGACTGCATTTATCTTGCTCAAGTTCACCAACGTTTGATAGAATTAAATAAAGAAATAAACACTGAGCCAGCAACAGAAGATTTAACATCACTCGCAGCTAGATATCAGCAGGTTCAGCAACAATATAAACTGGTAAATTCCGAGTTTGAACATCTGCAAGAACGAGTTAAACAAGCCATGCAAGCTCAGAATTTCTCGGAAACGTCAGATTTTAAGCTTGCTAGCTACGAACGGGAAACTGTGAAAGTGCCGTTTAGAGAATTGGCAAAGCTAGTACAAACTGAAGGTATTAATTTAGATTTTCCTATTACACTGACGAAGAAACTAAAGACAGATTTAGGAGAAAATATCGAACAATTGTCTGTAGATACTGAAAAAACAACTTCATTGCGATTGACTCACAAAATTGAAACGGATGATGTTGAGGAGGAATAAATAATTTTTAATTTAGATTCCCGATTTCGCAAGAGTTGTCGGGAATCTGATTTTTCAGTATAAGCAACAACATGAAACACTGATAGTTGCTACATAAAATACCATTTTTATAAAAATAATCGTAGAGACGTTCCACCGGAACGTCTCTACAAAACGTTAACTTTTTGACGTGTATCAGAAAATTATCCCAGAAAGATGCAACGTCCAATACTTAATTAAAGCTATGAAATATGAGGAAAGCCTGTTAATTGACTTTGCACCTCATGGAAAAGTTAGTATTATTTTTTAATTAAAGTAATTAGGTTTTGGTACTAATTTCATCCAGGCGTAATAGCGGTTTATAGTGAATTATGATGGGGTTATTTGAGCAAAAGTGGACAGGGGTTAGAAAAGCATTTGCCATCGCTATGCTTAGTGCATTTATCGCAACTGCAATTATTTCCTGCGGTAACAACAAAAGTGTATTGGTAACAGAAATAAAAGTGAGTCCTCCAAACCGTCGAATTGGTACAGCATCGAAAGCTGGGAACCTTTATATTCAAGGGCAAAGTCAGCATGTAAAAGGAGACTCACAAGCAGCGATCGCAGCTTATACGCAAGCGATTAGCCTGAATCCTAACTATGCTGAGGCTTATAATAGTCGGGGACTTGCTTACTTTGATTTGGGCAACAAACAGGGAGCGATCGCCGATTATAACAAAGCGATTCGTATCAATCCCAACTTTGCCCAACCGTATAATAACCGAGGAAACGCTCGTGCTTCAAATGGAGACAGCAACAACGCGATCGCTGATTACACCGAAGCGATTCGGATTAATCCTAATTATGCTGAAGCTTACAATAACCGGGGAAATGCTCGTTCAGTCATGAAAGACATAAATGGAGCGATTGACGATTTCGATCAAGCGATTCTCCTCGATTCTAGATATGCCATAGCTTACAATAACCGGGGTAATGCCCGCGCTGCCAACGGAGATCCTCAAGCAGCGATCGCCGATTATAACGAAGCAATTCGCCTCAATCGTAACTTTGCCCCAGCATACAACAACCGAGGCAACGCCCGCGCTGCCAACAACGACAAACAAGGAGCAAAAGCCGACTTGCAACGCGCTGCAACTATCTTTGATCAAGAAAACAACAGACAATTATACCAAGAAGTGATGAACAATCTCAAAGAATTGGGGCAATAGGCAAAAAAGTTAGGAGTTAGGAGTTAAGAGTTAGGAGTTAAATAAAGTAGGGGCGCTCTTTCCCCCGCCCATAGTGATAAGTTATGAGTGATGAGGCACGTAGTAAATAAAAGTTGTTAATTCCTAACTCCTAACTCGCAACTCCTAACTGCTAACTCCCTCATCCCCCCTCAGAACCCATGTGAATGCGGTTTTCAACTTCAGCAAACTTATCTTCTGCTTGCTGTTCACTAGCTAGAAGCGAAACAACAATCCCGACAATAAACGCTAGGGGGATACTAATTAATCCTGGATTTTTCAGCGGGAAAATAGCAGCATCATGCTTAAGTATTGTGACTTGAATTGTCGGTGACAAATAAATCAACAACAAAGAAGAAAGCGTACCCACCAACATACTCGCTACCGCACCGTTAGTGGTAAAGCGACGCCAAAGCATCGACATGAGTAAAGCGGGGAAATTTCCAGAAGCAGCGATCGCAAATGCTAAACCCACCATGTAAGCAACATTTTGTCCCTTAAACAAAATACCCAATATCATCGCCAAAGCACCCAAAAGCACTGTAGCACCGCGAGCCACTCGCAGTTGTTCTGTTTCGTCAGCGTGACCCTTTCGCACCACATTCACCCACAAATCGTGAGATAATGCTGCTGCACCGGAAAGCGTCAACCCTGCCACCACTGCCAAAATAGTAGCAAAGGAAACCGCTGCAATAAAGCCTAAGAAAGCATCACCGCCTAAAAATTGCGCTAAGATCGGTGCTGCCATGTTACCACCAGTGCCGATTTGCTTGATGGCATCTTGACCTACCAATACCATCGCTCCAAAGCCGAGAATGAAGGTAAGCAGGTAAAAAACACCAATAAAACCTGTAGCATAAATAACAGAACTTCGCGCTGCCTTAGCATCCGGTACTGTATAAAAACGCATTAAAATGTGAGGTAATCCCGCAGTACCGAACATCAAAGACATTCCTAAAGAAATCGCATCCCAAGGGTCAGAAACTTGTTTGCCAGGAGCCAATACACCTGTATACTTATCAGCTGCGGCAGCAAATAAAGCGATGGGGTTAAAGCCAAATCTTGCTAGCACCAAAACAGCTAGTAAAATAGTGCCGCCCAACAATAAAACTGCTTTGATAATTTGTACCCAAGTAGTTGCAATCATCCCACCAAAAATCACATAAGCCATCATCACGCAGCCGACGATGATAACAGCTAATTCATATTCAAAACCAAACAGCAGCTTGATTAACTCTCCCGCACCTACCATCTGGGCAATTAAGTAAAAGCTAATCACCGAAAGTGTACCAAAAGCAGATGCGATTCGTACTGGGGTTTGTCGCAAACGAAAAGCCACGACATCGGCAAAAGTATACTTGCCCAAGTTACGCAGAGGTTCCGCAATCAGGAACATAACGATGGGCCAGCCTACCAGAAAACCGATAGAATAAATTAAGCCATCAAAGCCGTTGAGTGCTACCAGCCCAGTAATACCTAAAAAACTAGCAGCGCTCATAAAGTCGCCTGCTAAGGCAAGTCCATTTTGAAAACCGCTGATATTACCGCCGGCTGTGTAATAGTGGGATGTGCTTTTGGTTTGCTTTGCTGCCCAATAAGTAATGCCTAAAGAACTGGCAATAAAGACAAAGAAGAATGTGATCGCCAACGGGTTAAAGTGTCCCAGACTGGCAATATTCACTTGAGCCAGCGGCATATTATACCACAAATTATTCATATTTTAGATTAGTAATTGGTAAATTTGAGGAGGGGGAAAGGGCAAAGAGAAAAGAGTAAGAAAGAACAAATATTTCCCCCTTGTCTCCTTGTCCCCTTGTCTCCTTGTCCCCAGTGATTCACTTTCGCGTTAGCCTTGCGATTTTTGGATCGTAATTGTTATTTGCCCAGCGCACGTAGATAAAAATTAATATCCATGCCGAAATGATTACCAGCGCTCCCAATAAAATACCGAGGCTGAGTCCGGGAACTACCAACGAACCCAGCAGAGGTTTGTTAAACGCAATCAGCAGAATGAAGCCAAAGTAGATAAACATCATAACTCCAGTCAGTATCAGCGATACTCGCCAGCGTTCAGCTGCGAGAGCTTGGAGAGCCTTTGCGCGATCGTTCATGTCTTGCTATGCGTGAAGATTAGGTCAGATTTTCTCATTGAATCTGATTTATATGCCATATTCTTAAAATTTATTTATTGAGATTCTCTAAGCGTGAATAGCGCTTATTTACTAAAATCCGACTAAAAGCCGGAAAATATCTTTTACACATACGTCAACTGTAAATCGGCAAAAATACCAAAATGGTCTGATGGGTAAATATTTCTGTTATTAGATGCTGGCTCTGTAAGAATCAATTTACAGTCATCTACAGACAAATGCCGATTAATAAATATGTAATCAATAGTACCGCGCCAAGGTTGAAGTGTGCGGTGAACCCAGAAATTCATTAATCGCAGTTGAAATGCACGCCAAGGTTTGCGGTATAGAATTAGAGGTGTAGGGCAAGTGTAATCTGGCTCTTGAGAGTGGTAAACAGCGTAAGCTGAGGTGAATTTATCACGCATTAATATTATCTCTGGGGTTTCTGGAGTCGCGTTAAAATCTCCTACGGCTACCACTGGTATTTCTGGCACTAGAGTACCCAACCAGTTGAGAAGCAGGTGTATTTGTTGAATGCGTTCAGGTGCGGAACCGGGTTGCCAATAATAATGCCCATTACAAAATATCAAAGGTTTGCTCTCCACTTCAACTTGCACATATTGTGCTAGTCGTCCTTGACTTTGCAAATCAAGTTGAGCCTGCTGTATAAATGGATGACGGCTGAGAATAGCAATTCCATAGGCAGGTCCAACCTTATAAGGTCGCTCTTGATAGGGAACTAGGTAGACATAAGGCATATGAAGTTGTTCAGCTAGCCACGAGGCTGTATTTTCTTCGATATTGACCTCTTGTAGTCCAATTAAATCAGGCTGTTGTGCTGCTAAACCCTCAACTATAAGTCCTCGTCGCTGTATCCATGCATCCATTTCAAACAGAATATTGATTGTGATAACTTTTACCATTCTGGTTTTTATTACTGTTGTCAAGTCACAAAACAGGGGTGAGTTGAGATTCTTAACTCACCCTTCGCTTATGAGGATTGTGGACTATTTAGGCGCCGGGTCTGAAATAATCGAGGAGGCGATCGCCTGAGTCAGCGCGAACCAATGCCACAACTACATCAGGTAAAGCTGTTAAATTGGGGTACACCAAATAGCGTGGTTCCCAACGCGGGCGAAACTTTTCTTTATATGCGTGCAACCCTTGGAAGTTGTAAAATCGATTTAAATGCTCGTAAAGATAGTGCAATACCTTCTCTAATTTGTGTGATTCCTTAGTTTCACCAACCCCAGATAAAGCAGAAAGACCAAAATTAAAGCTGTCGTAGCCTTGTTCTTGGAAATGCTGCAACATACTAATAAATAGAAAGTCCATCGTGCCGTTCTCGATAGACTTGCGATGTCGCATCATATCATTAGTGACTTCGTTAAGCTGATATTCTGAGACAATGTTAGTAAAAGCGCTAATTTCACCTTTGGGGGTGTGTACTACAGCGATTTCACACTCTTGCAAATAATCTTCGTCAAACCAACCGAGAGAGAAGTGCTTTTCTGAACCTTGTGCCATTTGTAACCACTCATCGCTGACTACTTTTAGCTGGCGTAACAAATCTTTAGAAATGGGTGGTTGGTAAAACTTGACTTGATATCCTTCTTTGGTTAAGCGATTTAGTGTTGGTCTGAAGTTTTTACCTGCTTTCCCTTGTAAAGTAAAATTTTTCAAGTCAACGATCGCTTCTTCCCCAATTTTCAGCACTCGAAACCCCAAAGACTTATAGCAATCTATATTATCCGGCAAAGTTTGGTAAAAGGCGGGATACCAGTCGTTACGTTCGCAAAACTGCTGAAAGCTAACCAATGCCTCTTTTGTGTCTTCAGTCGGTCCGATGGGATCTCCTAAAGCGATCGCACCTCGTCCTTTCGGGACGTAAGCAATTACACTGCGACCAGAAGGACTAAAATAGTAACTTTTATCACTTAATAAGGTAAATGCCGCTAAAGAAGACCATCCATACTTTTTTACAATATCTCTTGCCCGTTGCCGTTCGCTAGGGATAGCCGGGTTACGCATAAATACGGGTTGCAACAGCATCACTAATGCAACCGTAAAAGTCCCCGCCGCAATGATATATATAGAATTGGCAAAAAATTCTCCGAAGTGTGTCTTTGGTTGCAATCCCCAATTATCTTCTGTAAAGAACATTGCCAAAGTCTGAAGTATGGCTTCACCCCAATTAAAATTCTCAGAAAATTTGCCGTCTAATAAATAAAATCCAATAGTTCCATATGCCAAAGTAAACACCAAAGCACCAAGCAATACCCGAACTCCTCGCGCAATCGAAGGACGGTCTGATTTTGCTGTAAAGACATGGCGCATTAAAAGCAATTGTAATAACAAAACTCCCGAAAGTAGACTTTCTTCGTAGTCAAGTCCTTTCAGCAAATGACTGAGAATAGAAATTACCAATAAACCAACGGTAAGCAACCAAGCAATTTTTTTTCTTCTTAATAAATTAGTAGCAAGTGTTAGCAAAATAAATCCAGTCAGCGCTGCAAATATATGACCGCTGGCACGAATTTCAAAGGGAAAAAACTCTTTTAACCAGTGATTTCGTTCGTGCAAATTGGGTGTGACTGCTGACAGCAAGTTCACCACTCCGACTAGTGCTGTCAGGAAAGCTACACTCCAAAGTCCAATCCGAGTTTTTAAATTATTAGTCATTAGTTAGGAATTGGGAATTAGGTAGAGACGTTCGGTCTGGAACGTCTGTACGAGAGGTGCGGTAGAGACGTTTGGTCTGGAACGTCTCTACAGAGTTAGGAATGACTTTTAAGTTATTTGAATTGTTGCCCTACATAGGATAGCGAATCTTTAAGATGTTTATGAAAGTAGTTCCAGCCGACATCTGCACCAGATAAACCATGTCCTCCTGGAAATGCATAAAATACGTGAGAAATACCCAATTTGGTTAAGGTTTCATGGAAGGTTTTGGTAGATGCTAATAGATCGCGATCGCTTATACCTGCATCTAAATACACCCTTAATCGCTTCCTATCATTAAATGATAACTTTTGGACAATTTGTTGAGGGCTATTTTGGGAACCGCTATCATCGGTAAAGTAACCACTATGGCTAAACAAAATATTAAAGTTATTGAGATAGCGTAACCCAATATTAAATGCACCCCATCCTCCAGAAGAAAGACCTCCCAACGCCCAAAACTGGGGTTTCTCCAAAGTGCGGTAGTTTGACTTGACCACTGTTACTAATTCTAAACCAATTAATGTTCCGACTTTGCCATTAGGACCATCATAATAATCGGGGTCATAGAAAGGACTCGAACCACGCAGGTCATTCCCATCAGGTGTAATTATAATACAAGGAGGCAATTTTTTGCTTTTATACAATTCATTAAGTACGTTTAAAATACGATATTTATCAATATAAGCACGGGCATTATCATGACCCCCATGTAATAGAAATATCACCGGATAGCGCTTGTGAGAATTTTTTTGATAGTCAGGTGGCAAAATTACACCGTATTGACGTGTACCCATTGCTTGACTGTTAAAGCTTTCTAATTGAAATTTTAACTTTGTCGGTGTCTCTGCTGTTGGCGAATCTAGTTGCGGCGCATCTAGTATAAAAACGTAATAATATCCAGTTGCGGTTAGAATTGCGATCGCACTGGTAATGCCAATTAAAATTCTTGATAATTGCCTCTTGGCAGTATATATTTTCAATAAATTGCTCATTTAAATAATATAATCTCAGGTAAATTGCCGATGTCTTGTAGAGACGTTCCACTGGAACGTCTCTACGACTAATTTTTAACGATTTTGAGTATCTTTCTGTTGAATCGAATTCAAGCGATCGGCAGCATGTGCTATTTGCGAAATCTTAAATTGTTCCCCCACAAAAGTCAAAGAATCTGCCAAATGTTCACGCCAGTAATCCCAAGTGTGACTTCCGGGAAACTGACGAAACATATTATAAATTTTCATTTGACTTAATACTTGATTAAACTGTCTTGCATCATCAAGTTCTTCAGTATCTGATTTACCCGCATCCATATAAATTCGCAAACGTTTATTAGCTTGAGTGGGAATGGTTTTAATATAAGTTACCGGGCTATTTTCTGCGCCACTTTTATCCTTAAAATAACCACTATGACTAAATAAAATCGAGAAGTTATCAATGTTATGCAATCCCACATTGACAGCACCCCAACCGCCAGAAGATAATCCACCCATTGCCCAAAAATCGGGATTGGGTAATGTCCGATAGCGGCTTTGCACGACTTTTACCAATTCCGACCCAATCGCTGTAGAAACTTTGCCATTGGGACCATCAAAATATTGGGGGTCCCAATAGGGGCTAGAACCACGTTTATCGTTACCATCTGGAGTGATCACAATACTGGGTGGCAACTTGTTTGCTGCATACAATTTTTGTAAAGTGATTAATGCACCTCCTTTTTTAGCAAACCAATCATTAGGATTTCCATGTCCACCGTGGAGAAGAAAAATTACCGGATAGCGTTGATTTCGGTTTTGTTCATAGTCAGGAGGTAAAGAAACGCCATATGTACGACTTCCACCCATTGCTTCGCTATTGTAAGTTTCGATTTTGTAAGTTAGGGGGGTAGCTAAGACGCGATCGCTTGGTTGTGGAGGTAAAAGTGGTCGCTGTGCTTTCACTTGTTGCGAGTTACAGGCAACGAGAGTTAGCACGGAAATTAACAGCAGAATTTGAGATGTTTTGTACTTCATATATTTAAAATTAAATTTGGTTATTTGTTGTTTGTTAGTGGTTAATTGTCAAAAATAAGCAGTACCCTCAAAGGATAATTTCCTTTTAAAAAATACTCCTTGTAAGGAAAAGCTTATATAAATGATGTGTCAATCTTGTGTCAACTGGATGAAAGATTGGCGTCTGTTAAAATATTGGTTATTTGTTGTTTAAATAAGTGGGTCAAATTAAATATAAAACCTCACCATCAATCCCTCTCCTTGTTAAGGAGAGGGAAGCAAATTTATCTGCGTCAATCTGCGTCCATCTTCTTCTATCTGCGGTTAATTTTTTCTTGCTTTACCTCGCGAATGTGGGAATTGCTATAACTGACTTGAAAAAGGGTAAAAGGGGAATAATAGATTTTTATGCGTCATGGTCTACTTAACACTTGTATCAGGAAATACTTAGATTTATGTTTAAGAAAGTCCGACTCCACTTTAGTTCATTGTTAGGTTTGCTACTACTCCTGCTTTCGCTGTGGGCGATCGCCTCCGAATTGCGTCAGTATAATTACCATGATGTCCTCAACTCTTTAACAGCAATTCCCAAAGAAAGTTTAAGTTTGGCGTTTTGCTTGAATATCTTGGGATATCTAGTTGTGACCGGCTACGATATGTTGGGCTTTAGTTATGTTGGACGTACTCTTGCGGCAAAAAAGATCGCTTTTACAAACTTTATTAGTTTTGTTTTTAGCAATACCATCGGTTTTGCTTTAGTGACAGGTAGTGCGATCCGTTATCGATTTTACTCAAGTTGGGGAGTTTCACCACTGGCGATCGCCCAAATTATTGCTTTTGTCAATTTTACTTTTTGGCTGGGGATGTTTGCCGTGGCTGGGGTGATGTTCCTTGCTAACCCCCTAAAAATTCCCACCCAACTGCATTTACCTTTTGCCACTGTGCGTCCTATCGGCATCATTTTCTTACTCTTGGTTGCGGCTTATTTGTTGGGAAGCCTTGTGATTAAACAACCTTTAGTAATTCGTCAGCAAGAGTTTCGCTTTCCTTCTTTCAAAATATCCCTAGCGCAAATAGCCGTTTCCAGCTTTGACTGGATTTTAGCCGCTGGGGTTCTTTATCCCCTGCTACCCCCAAATACACCTTTGTCGTTTTTAGATTTTTTGGGAATCTACTTATTAGCGATGTTTGCCGGTGTTGTCAGCAACGTTCCCGGTGGTTTAGGAGTCTTTGAAACGGTAATTTTGCTGCTTCTCTCTTCTAAAGTTTCGCCTGCGGCAATTTTAGCTTCATTACTAGCATATCGTGCAATTTACTACTTCTTACCTTTGCTAGTAGCCGCAGGCTTACTGGGGCTGTATGAATTAAAGTATCGCAGAAAAAAAATCATCAACAAAATGTGAAGTTTAGCTTTTCTGTGTCAACTGATTCTGATAAGTTAATTACACAGTTTAATTTACAATGCCTTCTAGGCTTCTTTATTAATTATTTTCTTATGGCGCTTATAGTTCAGAAATATGGTGGCAGTTCTGTCGGTTCAGTTGAACGTATTCAAGCTGTGGCACAGCGCGTATACAAAACTGTGAAAGCCGGAAATTCTGTCGTTGTCGTGGTTTCGGCAATGGGTAAAACCACCGATGGACTTGTCAAACTAGCGCACGAAATCTCTAAAAATCCCAACCGTCGGGAAATGGATATGCTACTTTCGACAGGTGAGCAAGTATCCATCGCCGTGGTAAGTATGGCATTGGATGAACTCGGACAGCCGGCGATTTCTCTCACAGGCGCTCAGGTAGGAATTGTTACCGAAGCCGAACACACCCGCGCCCGAATTTTGGATATCAAAACCGACCGCTTAAAACGTCACCTCCAAGAAGGCAAAGTTGTTGTTGTAGCTGGATTTCAAGGTATATCCAGCTTAGAATCATGGGAAATTACCACTTTGGGGCGTGGCGGTTCCGACACTTCCGCAGTAGCTTTGGCAGCAGCATTGCGGGCAGATTTTTGTGAAATTTATACAGATGTGCCAGGTATTTTAACTACAGATCCGCGTTTAGTTCCTGAGGCACAGTTGATCGAAGAAATTACCTCAGATGAAATGTTGGAACTTGCCAGCTTAGGGGCAAAAGTGCTGCATCCCCGTGCTGTGGAAATTGCCCGGAATTACGGCGTTCCCCTGGTGGTACGCTCAAGCTGGACAGATCAACCGGGTACTTGGGTAACTTCCCCTAAACCACAAGAGCGATCGCTTCTGAATTTAGAAATTGCCCGTCAGGTGGATAATGTTCAATTCGATACCGACCAAGCAAAAGTAGCTTTGTTGCGTGTACCAGATAAACCAGGCGTAGCAGCGCGGTTGTTTGGAGAAATTGCCCGTCAAAAAGTAGATGTTGACTTGATTATTCAGTCAATACATGAAGGCAATACAAATGACATTGCCTTTACCGTAACAACACCGATATTAAAGCGTGCCGAAGCCGTAGCAGCAGCGATCGCTCCAGCACTGCGAAGTCAAAATGGTGCATCGACAGAAGCCGAAGTCATGGTACAGCAGCAAATCGCCAAAATCAGCATTTCCGGCGCAGGAATGATTGGACGTCCCGGTGTTGCGGCTCAAATGTTCATCAGCCTCGCAGAAGCTGGTGTGAACATCCAGATGATATCTACCAGTGAAGTCAAAGTAAGTTGCGTAGTTGATGCCACACAATGCGATCGCGCTGTTGCTGCACTTCGGGAGGTGTTTGAGATAGATGATGAGGAGACAGGGGGACAGGGAGACAAGGGGACAAGGGGACAGGGAGACAAGGGGACAAGGGGACAAGGGGAACAAAAAAGAGTTTCTCCCCCTCTCCTTGTCTCTCCCTCTCCTTGTCTCCCCCTCCCCCCCTCCTCCACTCCCCCCGTCCGTGGTGTCGCTTTAGACATGAACCAATCGCGTTTGGCGATTCGTCAACTACCAGATCGTCCGGGGATGGCAGCGAAGTTGTTCGGACTATTGGCGCAACACAATATTAGTGTGGATATGATTATTCAATCTCAACGCTGTCGGGTAATTGATGGTGTTCCCAGACGAGATATAGCCTTCACCGTTGCGAGGATGGATGGGGAAGCGGCACAGAAAATGTTGCAACAAGCAGGGGTAGAATTTGGCTGGGGTGAAGTTGTTTTGGATAATGCGATCGCCAAAGTGAGTATTGTTGGTGCAGGGATGGTGGGACAACCAGGAATTGCCGCGAAAATGTTTGAGGCGATCGCCAAACACCAAATTAATATTCAAATGATTGCTACCTCAGAAATTAAAATTAGCTGTGTCGTCGATCAAGAACAAGGTGTTAAGGCTTTGCAAGTCATCCACGCAGCCTTCGGGCTTGCAGGTAGCGAAAAATTTATCATACCTGCGTAATTACCCTTAATTTTCATTGAAGTGAAAATGCCCGCGCTTGTCCAAAAGCCAGATTGAGAGCGTTCTAGCACTGGCTCAATGCTTACTTTCAACGATGTATTTGATTCGCAAACGCCAAATTTAACAAATCGAAAACGGCAATTTGTAGTCAAGTAAAATTTATTGCTCAATTATTTGGCGTAGCTACATAAATGTGAACTACTCATCAATAAAATTTTCATACACTCAAAAAAATTTTCCAATATAACCCATTCCACTGGTGCTTAATTCCACTCCAATTGAGGTATAATTTTCAAAGTCAATTAAACGGCTTTGGGTGTTAACAGTTGCTTGGGCACTGCATCTATACTTCATGCGCGGGGGCTATTTAGCACATCGACGTAAAATGCCGATTTGTATTCTAGTACTCTGGCGCGGGTGCTTCAAAGAAAAAGAATATTTGTGAAGGTTAGCCGCCTACTTCTCAAGATTTAATGGGAAAAATTAGGTGTTTGCTTGCCTCAAAAACGCCTCTTTGAACTGAGTGTGTCAAAGTGGTTAAGCGATTTTCAGGGTGCTTTTTGCGTTAAATAACAACTTAGTAAAACCTAATTAGATAGTTAGCCAACGGCTACTATATTTTTCTGGTGGGGTATTTAGTGGAAAACTTGCTTTGTGCATATACGGGGCAAATTCTGCCTAATTTTCTCCGGAGATTTATTTAGCTAATTGATGTGTACATCAAGGAAATAATAAATTCCCCTGATTTACCTATCTTTTATTCCATCTCCTAAAGATACAGCAGAAGTCAGAAGTCAGAAGTCAGGAGTCAGGAGTCAGAAGTCAGGAGTCAGAAGTCAGGAGCCAGGAGTCAGGAGTCAGGAGCCAGGAGTCAGGAGTCAGAAGTCAGAAGTAAAAAGGGCTTTATGTCTGGCTTTTAAACCTTTGTCTTTGTATTTCAGTTACTTGCAATATGCTGTAAATTGATTATCTCTAATAATTTTATAGTTTAGTTTCACCAGCCATGTTTAACCAATTTTCCAAAAAATTTCCGAGTCAACTTAAGCTTCAGAATCAAATCATAGTGCTGCTGCTTTTAAGTACTATTATTCCCGTCTCTATCGTGGGATTGTATGGTATTTCTTCTTCCACCACTGCTTTATCAGAAGTCGCTAAACAGCAACTGCAAACTGAGTCAGGCAAAGAAGCGGAAAATATCAACGCATTTTTAAATGGCGTTAGTGATGATATTTTATTCTTGAGCAAAACTCCCCCGATTCAAGGCATTATCCGATCTAATGCCGATGGAGGAGTAAATCAGCAAGATAACTCCTCCAACAACAGCTGGTTTGAGCAGTTGCAGACCATTTTTACTGCCATGATGGAGCAGAAGCCCCATTATATGCAGTTCCGATATATAGACGAAAAAGGTAACGAATTGGTGCGAGTTGATTCGGATGGCACCAACATCAAAGTTATCCCCAAAACCGAACTGCAAAATAAAGCAGATAGACCATATTTTAGCGACACGATAAAATTGTCTGCTGGCAGTGTCTATGTGTCACCCGTGAATCTGAACCAGGAACGTGGTCAAATAGAACGACCTTTTAAACCCGTGATTCGATACGCTACACCGATTGTTGATTCAGCTGGTCAAAATAGAGGAATTGTGATCGCCAATATATTTGCTAAAGAATTCATAAAACCTTTTCAAGAAGATAAATTAAACGCAGACAATAAAAATAAATATAAAGGCAAAGAGAAGTTTTTGGTTAATCAAGACGGCTACTACATCTCT